>JBDNHE010000040.1:0-53492 GCA_041688945.1 Gemmatimonadota bacterium
GGCGGTGGCTCTTGCTTGGTCTGGCCGTTGGCCAGACCGGTGCTCGTTGCACGGTTTGGGCGTCAGGACGGTTTTTTACGGCGTTGGCTCTTGCTTGGTCTGGCCGTTGGCCAGACCGGTGCTCGTTGCACGGTTTGGGCGTCAGGACGGTTTTTTACGGCGGTGGCTCTTGCTTGGTCTGGCCGTTGGCCAGACCGTTGCTTGATGCACGGTTTGGGCGTCAGGACGGTTTTTTACGGCGGTGGCTCTCGCTTGGTCTGGCCGTTGGCCAGACCGTTGCTCGTTGGACGGTTCGGGTGGCATGGGTGTTGGTTGCGGCGGTTGGTTCGGCTTTCTGAAACCGATTTGCGGCACACTTGAGGTACTGATTTGAGTCTGGCACTTCTATTTCCGGGGCAGGGGTCTCAGTTCGTGGGGATGGGGCGTGAGTTGGCTGGGGCTTTCCCGGTGGCTCAGGCCGTGTTCGACGAGGCGGATGAGGCGCTTGGGTTTGGGATTTCGGCGCTGATGTGGTCGGGGGATGAGGCGGAGCTTACGGAGACTCGTAATGCGCAGCCGGCGCTTCTGATTCATTCGCTGGCGGCCTATCGCGTGGCTGCAGGCCAGCTTGGAGATGTGCGTTTTGCTGCGGGGCATTCGCTTGGGGAGTTCTCGGCGCATGTGGCGGCGGGGACGCTTTCGTTTGCGGATGCGCTTCGGGCGGTTCGCAACCGGGGTGAGTTGATGTTTGCGGCGGGGCAGGCGCGCGCCGGGACAATGGCGGCGCTGCTGGGGCTTGAGGACGCTGATGTCGAAGCCGTGTGTGCGGCGGTGACTGGCGGCGTCTGCGTGCCGGCCAACTTCAACTCGGCGGGGCAGGTCGTCATCAGTGGCGACGCTGCCGGAGTGGCCGAGGGAATGGCGAAGGCAACCGAGGCGGGCGCCAAGCGGGCCATCCAGCTGAACGTCTCCGGCGCGTTCCATTCGCCGCTGATGGAGCCGGCGGAAAGCGGGCTGCGTACGCACCTCGCTGATGTCGCCTTCTCAGATCCGACCGTTCCGGTCATCTCGAATGTCACGGCTCAACCGGTGACCTCGGGCGATACGGCCCGTGATCTGCTGGTCAGCCAGCTGACCTCGCCGGTGCGGTGGGCGGCCTCGGTTCAGACGATGGTCGACGCTGGTGTGACTGGATTTGTGGAACTTGGGGCGGGCAACGTCCTGGCCGGCCTGAACCGCCGGAACGCCAAGGGGCTGACGACCGTCTCGGTCGGCAGCCCGGAAGATCTCGACAAGCTTTCCTCGCTCTCCTGACCGACTGGAGCCAGACAATGCAGGAACTAAGCGGCAAGATTGCCATCGTTACGGGTGGTTCGCGCGGGATCGGGCTAGGGATTGCCCAAGCGCTGGCCGAGGGCGGCGCCAAGGTGGCCGTGATGGGCCGCAATGGGGATGCTGCGGTCAAGGCTGCGGCTCAGTTGCCGGGCACGGGTCACGCTGGATTCGCGTGTGACGTGGCCGATTCCATAGCCGTCTCAGCGGCCGTCGCAGCCACCGAAGAGGCGCTGGGTCCGGTCGACATCCTGGTGAACAACGCCGGGATCACTCGGGACAACATCCTCCTCCGTCTCAAGGACGAGGACTGGGACGATGTGCTCAACGCCAATCTCAAGGGCCCATTCAACATGACGCGGGCAGTTGCTCGCGGGATGATGAAGCGTCGGGACGGGGCCATCATCAACATCTCATCCGTCGTCGGAATCATGGGCAATGCGGGCCAGGCCAACTACGCTGCCTCGAAGGCTGGGCTGCACGGAATGACCAAGTCGGTGGCCAAGGAACTGGGCTCGCGCGGCGTCCGGTGCAACGCGGTGGCGCCTGGCTACATCATGACCGACATGACGGCTGATCTCTCCGAGGCGCAGACCGATGCCCTGAAAGGGCAGATTCCGCTGGCCCGCCTAGGCCAGCCCGAAGACATTGCGGGGGTCGTACGGTTTCTCGCAGGGCCTGCTGCACACTACATTACCGGCCAGATTCTCGCAGTAGATGGCGGGATGGCCATGTAGGTTGGGCTGACGCCCGAACGCGATATTTTTCGCACCTGAACGAACAACCATTTCCAGCAAAAGGGGGACACATGTCGGACGCCGCGAATAAGGTCCGTGAGATCATCATCAACGAGCTCGGTGTCGAGGCCGAGAAGGTCATCGACGAGGCTTCGTTCGTGGAGGACCTCGGAGCTGATTCGCTCGATACCGTCGAGCTCGTGATGGCGTTCGAGGAAGAGTTCAGCATCGATATCCCCGATGAGGATGCCGAGCAGCTCAAGACCGTAGGCGACGCCATCAAGTACATGAGCGAGCGCGCCTCGGGCGAGTAACTCTCCCGATACATCGAACGCAATCGGATTTCATGACGACATCGAACAGTCAGTCCCGGCAGCGCCGGGTGGTCATTACCGGGGCCGGGATGGTGAGCCCCGTCGGAAACGACGTGCCGACCGCGTGGGCAGCATTGCTCGCCGGAACCAGCGGTACGGATACCGTCACGCACTTTGAGGCCACGGAGGACTTTGCCTGCCGCGTCGCGGCCGAGGTGAAGGACTTCGACCCCTCTGGGGTTCTGGGGCCCAAAGAGGCGCGTCGGTATGACCGGTTCAGTCTGTTCGGCATCGTCGCCTCTGCTGAGGCATTGCGTTCAGCTGGTTTCGAAAACGCTCCGGAGGGGATTCCCTCTCCGGAGCGATTCGGAGTCATCTTCGGCTCGGGGATCGGCGGGATTTCGACCTTCGAAGCTGAACACAAGAAGATGCTGGAGCGGGGCCCCAACCGGGTCAGCCCCTTCTTCATCCCGATGTTTATTCCAGACATCTGCGCCGGCCTGATCTCGATCCACTTCGGGATGAAGGGACCGAACTACGCGACGGTGTCCGCATGTGCCTCTTCGGCCCATGCCATTGGCGACGCATACCGTACGATTCAGCGCGGGGATGCCGACCTGATGATTGCGGGTGGTGCGGAAGCCACCATCACACCCATGACCTTCGCCGGGTTCTCAGCCATGAAGGCCATGTCGACCCGCAACGACGAACCGAAGGCCTGCAGCCGGCCCTTCGACAGCGGGCGTGACGGATTCGTAATGGGTGAGGGCTCGGGTGCGCTTATTCTTGAGAGCCTTGAGTCCGCTCAGGCTCGCGGCGCGACCATCCTGGCGGAGATCGTCGGGTACGGTGCGTCGGGCGATGCCTACCACATCACCTCGCCGCCAGATGAGCACCTTGGTGCCCAGCAGGCGATGCGCGCCTGCCTTGCCGACGCCGGGCTGGAGCCGACCGATGTGGACTACATCAATGCCCACGGGACGTCGACCCCGGTCAACGATCTGCACGAGACCATCGCCATCAAAGCCGTCCTTGGCGATCATGCGAAGAACATCATCGTGGGTTCGACCAAGTCCATGACGGGCCACTTGCTCGGTGCCTCAGGCGCGGTCGAGGCGATCGTCTGCACGCAGGTGATCCGCGAAGGCAAGATCCCGCCGACCATCAACGGCACGGATCCCGATCCCGAGTGTGACCTGAACTACGCTCACGGCGGAATGGTCGAACGCGAGGTCAATGTCGCGCTCAGCAATTCGTTCGGGTTCGGTGGCCACAACGTCTGCCTGGCGATCAAGAAGTGGGAGGGGGCGTAAGCCCTCGCCACGGATGCGTGTAGGCCTCGGCTACGACTCACACCGCTTCGACCCGGACACGCCCTGCATTCTGGGCGGGGTTCTGATTCCAGATCATCCGGGGCTCAAAGGCCATTCGGATGGTGATGCGATCTGCCACGCAGTGATCGACGCGATTCTCGGTGCAGCCGGCCTCGGCGACGTGGGCAGCCACTTCCCGCCTTCGGACGACACCTGGAAGGGTGCAGACTCGCTCGAACTGCTCCGCAAGGCCGTGGGCGTGCTGGAAGGCGAGAACTATCAGGTGGTAAACGTCGATGTAACCGTGATCTGTGAGACGCCCAAGATCGGCCCGCATGTGAGCGCCATCCGGGAAAAACTCGGGGCGGTCCTCAGGATTGGGCCGGGCTTTGTCTCGGTGAAGGGCAAGACCAACGAGAAGATGGGCTGGATCGGCGCAGGTGAAGGGCTCGCGGTCCACACGGTCGCACTGGTCGACCGGATCGCAGGCGGGGACGCGCCCGATGAGGGTCGCTGACGGCCCGATAGCTGCCGCGCTCGCCCAGCTGTCCGAACTGCCAGCCGCCGGAATTCACGCACTGCTCGGTGCCGGCGCCTTTCTCGAGAGCGTGATTCCGCCTGTCCCGGGGGACAGCTTCATTGGCGCCGGCGGCCTTCTGGCTGCGGCTGGTGCGATTAACCCCGTGGTCGCGTTTGTCCTCATCTGGGGCATGAATCTGCTCGGGGCTGTCTGGGTCTACCGCCTGGGGCTTCGATACGGCGCGAAGGCCTTTGCCAGCCCGGTGGGCCGCCTGATCCTCGATCCGGGACAGCTGGACCGTCTGAGCGCGTTCTACGAGCGCCGCGGCGTGCTGGCAATCTTCTTCGCCCGCTTCCTGCCGGGATTGCGAGCGGTCGTGCCGGCATTTGCCGGTGTTTCAGGACTGAGTGCGTGGAGGGTGGTGCCGCCGTTGGCCGTGGCGTCGCTGATCTGGTACGGGGTGATCTTTGGCCTCGGGTTCTGGGCCGGGGAGAATGTCGCAGTTTTGGACGAATTTCTGCGACACGCGAATCGACTGCTGTTGGTCCTCGCGATGGTCGTGTTGGTGATCGTGGGCTGGTTCTGGAAGCGATCGCGCTCGGGGCCGAACTCCCGCGTTGCCAGCGGGGCTGACGCGTCGCCGGAGGGGCCGGAGGAGGCTGCGGGGACCGGTGATCCCGATGATGCCGATGATGGGCCGAGATCAAGCCGGTTGCCCGTGTGAGCCAGCCTGAGCCCCCACCCGTCTTCCGTCTGGAGCTCTTCCTCGACCACCTGGCGTTTGAGCGTGGGTCTTCCGACCGGACGATCGACGCCTATCGACGCGATGTCGGGCGGATGCTCGTCTTTTTGCGTGACAACGAAGTCGAAAAGCCCGGCGATGTAAGTCCGCAACTCCTCCGTGAATACACCTACGCCCTCAAAGATCAGGGGTTGGCGGCAACATCGATCCGCCGGGCCCAGTCCGCGATCCGCACCTACTTCGGCTTCCTCCTGGGGGAGGGCGTGCTGCGGGACGATCCCACCGAACGAATGGAGTCCCCCAAGGTTGGGCGCACGCTCCCCGATGTACTCTCGGTTGAGCAGGTGGGTCAGCTGATCGAGGCGCCGGATCTCGACCACAAGATGTACTGGCGCGATCGCGGAATGCTGGAACTCCTCTACGGCGCGGGGCTGCGCGTATCCGAACTGACCGCCCTTTCAACCCAGTCAATCATGGCCGATGACGGGCTGATACTGGTGTTCGGGAAGGGAAGTAAGGAGCGGCTTGTTCCCGTGGGGGGGCAGGCGTTGCGGGCGGTGGATCGGTACCTGCGGGAGGTCCGCCCGCAGCTGGATCAGGGGAAAGGGAAGGGAAAGATCTTCCTCAACCAGCGTGGGACGCCGATTTCGCGGATGACCGTCTGGACGCTCGTGAAGACGAGTGCGGAACGGGCCGGGATTGAGAAGAAGGTGTCGCCGCATACGCTCCGGCATTCGTTTGCGACGCATCTCCTGGAAGGCGGGGCGGATCTGGCGGCGGTGCAGGAGCTGCTGGGGCATGCGGATATCAGTACGACGCAGATTTATACGCATGTGGATCGGGAGTATCTAAGAGAAATACACCGCACCTTCCACCCACGGGGTGGGGGCCGCTGAAACGGGCGCTGCGCTTCGTTGGCCTCCGCGCGGCTCCCTGCGAGGTAGCGCTGCTACCTCTCGGTCGACCGTGCTCGGCCGCCCATTGGGCCGGCGGTTGGTCGAAGCCACCAACTGTGGAGGCGATCAGCTCCTGATCGGCTTGCCCGTGCGGCGACCCCCGGCCTCACGCAGCATCCCGTTTGAGCGGCCCCTTCTAGCGGTCTCAGGCGGGGTGGTGACCGAAGCCACGGTCGGGCGGCGGGCCGGGTGAACTTGGCGGTGACTCGCCGTCGCTTCGCTCGGCTCGGTGTTTCGGGACTCGCCGTCGCTTCGCAGCTCCGGGTCTCGCCGTCGCTTCGCTCGGCTCGTTGTTTTGGGACACGCCATCGCTTCGCTCGGCGGCGGGCCGGTTCTGACATCGGGGCGCCCGAGATGGGGCGTACCTTTGGTGGAGGCGGGGCGGTGGACCGGGGGACCCGCTCGCGGGCGGTCACGGCGAGGATCGCCGTCGCTTCGCTCGGCTCTCCGCTCCCCTGAACGACAGAAGGGCGGCCGCGGTTGGCGGCAGCCCTTCGAGATGGTGCGTCGGTTCCGGCGTTGATGCGCCGGGACGGTTAGTTCAGCGTCAGTTCGAACCGGCGCCGGCACCCTCACCACTACGCCCAGCCAGCGCGCGCATGGTCGTGCGCCCGGTCTCGGCACCGGCAGCGGCGAACAGTTCGGGCTGGGTGTTGGCCAACAAAAGGAGGGCTACGGCCTCGGCCAGAACAGGGTCACGCTCCATGCGGAACTTGGCCATGGCGTCGATGCGTTCCATTCGGTCAGCCACGTTGATTGAGGCGCGCCAGGCGATGTAACCTTGGACTCCTTCGTTATCGAGAAGCTCGGAGGGCACGCCTTCGCCACGGAGCTGTTCAATGAACTGGCTGAAGGGCTCTGCCCGCAGTTGGGGCTCCAGTCCGGCCTCACCCAGAGCTACGGCTTCTGCGAATCCGAATTCGGCGAGGCGCAGCGGGAGCGGGATGCCGTTCTCGGCGCTGTAGATCAGGAGCTCGCGCTCCTTGAGGGTGAGCGTGTCGTTGGGGACTTCGAGGTCGGGGAAGATCCCGCCGGCGGCGACGAGTTCCCGGCCACCTGCGGTGAAGAGGGTCGGCAGTGCGTCGACGTCCTCGGGGAGCGGGCGACCGGTGCGGTCACGGCTCCGATGCAGCGAGCGGCCCAGCGGCGTGTACCATGAGCCGGTCGTGAGGCGGAGCCGCCGTCCGTAGGGGAGTTCCAGAACGGTCTGGACCAGGCCCTTTCCGAACGAACGCTGTCCGACCACGAGCGCTCGGTCGTAGTCCTGAAGGGCGCCGGCCAGAATCTCTGCAGCCGAGGCGGTGAACTCGTCGACCAGAATGACGATGGGCGTATCGGGGATCCGAGCCGGCATCTGGGCATCCCAGCTTTCTTCTTCCTCGCCCTGCGGCTCGGTCGTCGAACGACTTCTGGTGCTTGCCAGCTTCTGCCCGGGCTTCAGGAACAGATCGGCCATCATGAGCGACTCATCCAGAAAGCCACCGGGGTTCTGGCGCAGGTCGATGATGAATCCGGGCGCGTCTGCGTTGTTGCGGAGCACCTCATCCAGTTCTCGAGCGGCGTTCCGAGCGACGCGGTCCATCATCACATACATGAGGCCGTTGTCCATGCGAGCGGCTTCTACAGCCGGCACGTGGACCGTTGCCCGGGTGATCGGAAAGGCGATCGGCTGTTCGTAGCCGTCCCGCGTCACGGTGACCTTGACGCTGGTGCCGGGCGTTCCACGGACGCGGTTGGAGATCTGATCGCTGTCCCAATCGCTGGCGTCGTCCTCATCGACTCCGACGATCACGTCGCCAACCTGCATTCCTACCCGCTCAGCGGGCGTGCCCCGGAAGACACCGGTCACGGTCACCACGTCGTTCAGTCCCGTGATCTGAATCCCGATCCCCGCGTAATCGCCGGTGTTATCCTCGTCGAACTGGGCGACCTCCGTCGGTGTGAAGACAGCCGCATAGGGATCGTCGAGGGATTCAATCAGCCCGTCGAGCGCATTGGCCCAGAGCGCAGAGTCCGGCGTCGCATTCTGGTGCAGCTGCGAAATCGCCTGCAGGGCGCTCACAAAGACCTGGGCCTGCTCCTGCGCGGCCGAGGTCGGCGGCGTTGAGGTCTGAGCTGAAATCGGGGCCGCGAGGGCGACCGCGAGAAGGAGTGTCGGGATGGAGAGTCGACGCATGATCCGCGTACCTTTGGTGGCTGAAGACGTTGAGGATCAAACACCGCGTTCCGGGCGCGCGTTCCCGGTGCCTGTCCCTCACCGTCGGCTGATGTAGCTTATGCCGGAACCTAACCCCCCTTCGAACGCCCTCGAAAGCCAGACCATGAGCGCATTCACTTCAACACCACCGCTGCGCGTCGGACTGATGCAGTACCGTCCCGAAAAGGCAGATCCTGCAAAGAACTTCGAGCGGATTCGTGAGCTTGTCGGCCAAAATGCGGCGAGTCATGACCTTGTCGTGTTTCCGGAGGCGGCGCTGACGGGCTACTTCCTGCAAGGTGGAGTGCTCGAGGTGGCGTGTTCAGCCGCTGACGTTGCGGCTGGACTGGGTGAACCACCGGCGGACGCCCCCGACGTTGTCATCGGATTCTACGAGCGCTGGCGGCATCGGCTCTACAACTCGGTGGCCTACCTTACACCGGCCGGGGACCGATGGTCGGTCCTGCACGTGCATCGGAAGCTTTTTCTGCCGACCTACGGTGTCTTCGATGAGGCCCGGTACGTGGAGCACGGCACAGAATTGAGGCCGGTCGACACGCGCTTTGGGCGCATTGGGCTCCTGGTGTGCGAGGAGATGTGGCACTCTCTCTCCGCGACTGTGCTCGCGCTGGGTGGCGCCGATGTCATTGTGGTGGTCAGCGCTTCGCCGGCCCGGGACTTCTCGCCCTCTGACGATCCGACCGAGACGGGACCCAGCAATCTGCGGCGATGGGAAAGGCTGGCCTGCGCCACCGCTCAGGAGCATGGCGTCTTCGTGACCGTGGCTCAGCTCGTGGGGTCGGAAGGCGGAAAACTCTTTGCGGGTGGCGGGCTGGCCGTGGATCCGGATGGCTCGGTGCTCGCGCGGGGCCCTCGGATGGAGGAGGGGATCGTGACGGCGTTGCTGGAGCCCTCCCGGATTGAGCGGGCCCGGGCGGAGGCGCCGTTGCTGGCCGATCTGGAGCAGATGCTCCCGCACCTGCAAAGGGCGTTGGCCGACGCGCCCGCGCTCGCCGCGCCACCGGCGGATGCCCACGGCGCCAGCGCTGGACTGGTGGGTCGCGATGGCCGGCCGGCTCCTCTGCCACGCGGAAAGGAGTTGCTGGAGCTGGACCTGCCGCTGGTAACCGACGCTCTCGTCGACTTCATCTATCAGGAAGTGGTGGCCCGTCGCGGATTCAAGCGGGTGGTGCTCGGCGTGTCCGGCGGTGTGGACTCCGCGGTCTCTGTTGCCCTGGCCGTCCGTGCGCTCGGCGCCGAGAACGTCTTCGGATTCCGGATGCCGTACGCTACATCCTCGAAGGAAAGCATCGAGCACGCGGACCTGGTCTTTGCGGCCACGGGTGCGCAATCACGCACGATCGAGATCACGGGTGCGGTCGATGCCTATGCGAACGCTTTCGAGGCGGACGCCTCACCGCAGCGGCGCGGGAATCTGATGGCTCGCATGCGGGCGATGATTCTGTTCGATCAGTCCGCAAAACTGGGCGCACTACCCTTGGGGACCGGGAACAAGAGCGAACGCCTGCTGGGCTACTACACCTGGCATGCCGATGACTCACCCCCGATTAATCCGCTCGGCGATCTGTTCAAGACTCAGGTCTGGGCGCTTGCTCGGCACCTGGGCGTACCTGCCGAGATTGTCGACAAGCCGGCTTCGGCCGATCTGATCGTTGGAGTCCACGATGAGGATGAGCTTGGCATCGGCTATCCTGAGGCCGACCCGATTCTCTACTGGCTGGTGCGCGGGCACACGCCTGAGTACCTGACGGCACGCGGGTTTGACGAGCGGGAAGTGGAACTGGTGGCCCGCCGTCTCAACTCGACGCACTGGAAGCGGGAGTTGCCGACGGTGGCGCTGCTATCGTCGAGCGCGATCGGGGAGTTCTACCTGCGGCCGGTCGATTACTGAGGTCAGTCGTCGGACCCCAGCAGCCCGGCCTTCAGCCGTCGCAGCCGTCCCATTGGTGTCAGTTCACCATCGATGATGGATGCAAGCTCCTCTTCCTGACGCCAGACTGCCTCGAGCTCTTTGAGCTCCATCTCCAACAACGTCTGCTCCCGCGACTCGTTGGCGGCGATCTCCAGGGCGATCGCGCCCGTCCGCTGGATGTCGCCAAGTCGCCGCCCCTGACGGACAAGGATCCGGGTCAGGTCCTGCGGGGATCCGGCCTCTTCGATCAGGCGAGTGGCGGCGTGAACCCGTCGCTCTGAAGCACCGTCGTGATGATGGTAGGCGAGGAGCCGACGAAGTGTGCCCGTGGCCTCGGCTCCTCTCATGGTCAGTCCTCCGTCGTCACCCCATGACCGGCATTTGGGGCAGGGGACCGTAACATCGGGGCGGCCTTCCTGGGCTCCGGGAATCAGCGCCAGAGCGCCGCGGTCCCGGTAGGCCAGGTCGGTGAAGAGATGCCCGCAGTTGGCGCATTTCCTCTGCCCTTGCCAGGCCTTGGTGCCAAAGCGCATCCACCGGACCGAGTCAGTGACGGTGCGCGGGCCGTGGGACCAGAGGAACCACATGCCCACCACGGTGATTCCGCCGGTCCACATCCCGCCCATCATCAGGGCACCTGTGGCGGCGGTGGCCCCAATGGCGACCTTCCTTGAGCCCTCGCGCCGGGCCTTCAGTTCGCGGCCATACCTCCACCACGCCTCTTCACCCAACTCGGCACGACCGACCCGGACCACCTCAAGTGGCCCGATCCTCATCAGCGCGATGTTCTCCGTCTGAGAGAGCAGTGAGGCGCGGTCGGTCACCGCCTTCTCAAGCTCTTCCAGTGCCTCCCAGCGGTCCTCGAGCGGCATGAGGGACCACCGATGGCAACTGCGGCACACTACCCAAAGGCGTCCTCGCAGCGGATCGAATGCAATCCGGTCGCCGCGGGGGACGAATTCAAGCTCTTCGTTTGGGAGAAACGGAGTGGAACAGAGAAGACAGCTGCGCATGCAGGACAGGTCAGGAGAACTGGTTCCAACTTCAACGCGCTCAACCTACCTTTCCACGCCCATCCGCGACACCACAACCGCGAGCCTCACTTGATCCTGGTCATCGACAACTACGATTCGTTCACGTTCAACCTTGTTCAGCTGTTGGGTGAAATTGGCGCGGATATGATGGTGATCCGCAACGATGAGTGGTCGGTTGATCGTATCTGTGAAGCAGCGCCTGACGGGATTGTGCTCTCCCCGGGGCCGTGCACACCGTCTGAGGCGGGAGTCAGCGTGGAGGTGGTCCGGGCTCTGGGCGCGACGACCCCGATCCTGGGCGTCTGCCTTGGGCACCAGTCCATTGGGGAGGCGTACGGAGGCCGCACGATCCGGGCGGGCCGCACCATGCACGGAAAGACGTCCTCAATACGCCATACGGGAGTTGGCCTGTTTGAAGGGCTGCCCAACCCGCTGACTGTGACCCGGTACCACTCCCTCACGACTGACCCGACCGTGCTGCCCGCCGAGCTTGAGCCAATCGCCTGGGTAGATGGCGATACGGACGGGGACGAGATCCAGGCGATGCGGCATCGCACGCACCCGGTATGGGGGGTCCAGTTCCACCCGGAGTCGCTCTTCTCGGAGGCCGGATCCCAGCTTCTGCAGAACTTCCTGGTGCTCTGAGCTGCTTCGTGAGGCCCAGTCTGGATCGATGGTAGGCAGGGCACGGGTGTTGCCCTACCTTCTTCCTCCGTTCCGGCGCGTCCGGAGTGTCGAAAAATCAGTGCGGAAGACGGTATGATCCGGGTCACATTTCTGGGAACTGCTGCTGCTCGCCCGACCGTTGGACGGAACGTGACCTCACTCGCCGTTCAGCGTGAGGGGGACATTTTCCTTTTCGATTGCGGAGAGGGCACTCAGCGGCAGATGATGCGCTACCAGTCCGGGTTCGAACTGTCTGCGATCTTCATCACCCACCTCCACGCCGACCACATCCTCGGGCTTCCGGGTCTCCTGCGGACCATGGCCCTGCAGGGCCGGACCGCACCACTCCCGGTCTACGGGCCTCCTCGGAGTCGTTCCACGCTGGAGGAGGTAATGCGGCTGGGCTCGGAGCGCCTTGCCTTCCATGTGCCGGTGACGGAACTGCAGGCGGGCGACCACGTGCCCTTCGGTGAGTATGCGATTCACGCCATTCCCGTCGACCACGGATTGCCGGCGCTGGGCTACGGGCTGGTCGAGGAACTGCGGCTGGGCCGCTTTGACATTGACCGTGCGCGTGATCTGGGCATTCCCGAAGGGCCGCTCTTTGGGCGGCTTCACCGGGGCGAGACCGTGGAATTCGAGGGCAGAACAGTCGCGCCCGAGGAACTGGTTGGGCCGTCCCGTCCTGGCCGAAAGGTCGTGTTCACCGGTGACACACGGCCAGTCCCCGCGCTCGAGGTCGCCTGTGCCGGGGCCGACCTTCTGATCCACGAGGCGACCTTTCTTGAAGAGGAGGCCGATCGGGCTCGAGAAACGAACCACTCGACGGCTCGAGGTGCCGCGGAACTGGCTGCCGCCGCGGGCGTGCGGTCGCTCCTTCTGACCCATGTGTCCGCGCGCTACGCAGACGAACCGGGCCGGATCCGCGATGAGGCCTGTGAGGTGTTTCCGGGCGCCCGGGTCGCGCATGACGGGCTCGTCGTTGAAGTCCCGTTCCGCGAGGACGTTTGATGCCTGCCCTGCGCGGGGTCCGACCGTGACCGGCGAAGTCGCCATTCTGGGAGCCGGAGTAATGGGTGGTTCGATTGCCCGGGCACTCTCGCAGCAGGGCCGCGCGGTACGTATCTGGACGCCGGACTTCAGTGACGCGGCGCAGGCGGGCACTCTGCCCGGAATCACGCTCGCCCCGGATGCGGCAACCGCGATGCGCGACGTGGATGGGGTCGTGTTCGCCACACCGCTTGGTGCCGTGCGCGGACTTCTTGACGATGTGGTTGCCGGGGCGCCGGCCGGCGCCTGGCTGCAGGACGTGGCCTCGTTGCAGTCGCCCCCGCTCCGCGAGGCGGTCAGAGCGGGAATGGGAGACCGGTATGTGTCGGCACACCCCATGGTCGGCAGCCATCTGAGCGGTTTTGGCGGTTCGAGTGACGACCTTTACCGGGGTGCCCCGGTCTGGTTGAGCGAGGCCGGTGCCGACACTGGCATTCGTGCGGCGGCGGTCCGCTTCTGGACCACCCTTGGCGCCGAGCCCGGCTGGATCGACGCCGACGAGCACGACGAGCGAATGCTCTGGGTCAGCCATCTCCCTCAGCTGATCTCGGTGGCACTGGCGCAGACGTTGGAGGAGGGCGGTCGCGTGGTGGACGATCTCGGCCCGGGCGGGCGAGAGATGACCAGGCTTGCGGCAAGCAATCCAGCGATGTGGCGCGATCTGTTGGAGGAAGCCGGGCCGGGGCTGGCCTCGGCTCTCCGCCTGATGGTGGCCAGACTGGCCAAAACCGCCGACAGGCTTGAGAACGAACAGCTGGACGAGATCGTCGCCGACTTCCGCGACGCGGGTCGTTGGAGGGGCGAATGAGAATTCGCGTGCCGGGTGACAAGTCGATCAGTCAGCGAGCGCTGCTCCTGTCTGGACTGGCCACGGGCGAAAGCCGCATCCGGGGACTGCTGGCCAGTGCGGATCCCGTGTCCACGGCCGGAGCCATGCGTGCGCTGGGTGCGGACATTCCGGCCTTTGAAGCCGGTGTCGGGGAAATTCGTGTACAGGGCTGCGGTCTGCGCGGATTGAAGCAGCCTGCCCAGACGCTGGATCTCGGCAACTCGGGGACTGGCTCCCGCCTCCTGATGGGGGTCCTGGCCGGCCAGCCGATCACCGTAACCCTTACCGGAGACGCTTCCCTTCGCTCCCGCCCGATGGGGCGCGTGACCGGCCCGTTGAGTCAGATGGGGGCCCGCTTCGACTGGCCGGAGACAGAAGATCGACTGCCGGTGACGGTCCGTGGCGGGGCGCTGCACGACGTCGATCTGGACCTGCCCGTGGCGAGCGCCCAGGTGAAGAGCGCGCTGCTCCTGGCAGGGCTGACCGGCGGAGTTTCGGTACGGCTGACCGAGCCGGGGCCGTCCCGAGATCATACGGAGCGGATGTTCATCGGGGCCGGAGTCGAGGTGTCCACATCTCTGCTGGGGCAGGGTCGTCGAGTCGAGATGCGATCCCCTCCAGATCGGATTGATCCGCTCGACCTGACCGTCCCGGGTGACCCGTCGTCGGCAGCGTTTTTTCTGCTGGCCGCTCTCCTGGGGGCAACCGACTCGATTGAGATCGAAGGTGTGGGTCTCAATCCGACGCGGACCGGTGTGGTTGGGCTGCTCCGGCGGATGGGCGGGGATGTCGCGCTGGAAGAAACCGCTGTTGAGGGTGGAGAGCCCGTGGGCGTCTTGTCGGCACGCACGGGGACTCTCCGGTCCTGCGAAGTGGTTCGGGAGGACGTGGTCACCGCGGTGGACGAGCTGCCGATCGTGGCCGTTGCCGCCGCCCGCGCCGAGGGGGTGACCCGCATCACCGGGGCCTCCGAGTTGCGGGTCAAGGAAACCGATCGCATTCGAGCCATGGTGACCAACCTGCGTGCCCTGGGTGTGGAGTGTGAAGAGCTTGAGGACGGGATGGAGATTTGCGGCACGGACCGCCCCCTCTCGGGTCGTGTCGATGCCTTCCACGACCACCGGATCGCCATGGTCTTCGGAGTTCTCGGGGCGCAGAAGGGGAACCAGATCGAAGTGGCGAGCAGAGACTGCGTCGATGTCAGTTTCCCGGGCTTCTGGGAGCTTCTCGACCGAGTGACAGGTCAGTGAGCGGCGAATTGATGGACCGGCGCAGCGCGACTCTGGTAACGCTCGACGGGCCGGCCGGAGTAGGGAAGTCGTCCACTGCCCGGGCCGTGGCTGCCGAGCTCGGCTACCGATACCTCGACTCGGGCGCACTCTACCGCGCCGTAACACTTGGCCTGGTGACCGCAGGCATCCCGGTGGCCGACTGGGAGGGCCTGACCGAGGATCAACTGCGGGCGCTGGGCGTGACTGTACGTCCCGCCATGGGCGGCGTTGAGATCCTGTTGGCGGGCGAGCCGATTCCGGACGCTGAGCTGCGGACGGCGCGAGTGACCGAGCTGGTCTCACGCGCGGCGCGCGTGCCGGCGGTACGGGGCTGGCTCTGGAATGCCCAGCAGCAGGCGGCTTCCGATGGACGGCTCGTGTCCGATGGCCGTGACATGGGATCCGTGGTCTTTCCCGATGCGGGCACCCGCGTGTTCCTTGTTGCCGACCCCCTGGAACGGGCCCGGCGGCGCCTCTTGGACCACGGAGTCGAGTCCCCCTTGGAGGGTCAGGTCGAGGCCGAGGCCGCCCGCCTGGCAGCCCGGGACCATGCCGATCAAACCCGCCCTGTGTCGCCTCTGGTCCGTCCAGAAGGGGCTCATGAGATCGACACGACCCACCTCACCTTTGAGGAACAGGTCGCACGCGTGGTTGAACTGGCGCGTCAGGCCGTCGACGGGAAGCTCTGACGCGGGGACGAAATCGGTCTCTTGTCGATTGACCGTTCGGGGCCTCGGACCTACCTTTTCCCTGCTGTACCCCCGACGAATCTGCACAACAGAGGGTTCGGAGTACGAGGCGCTTCCCGAAAGGGGGCGCCTTCGTTGTCGGAAAGCGATTCGCCGGGATGAGCCCGGGGGACGTTCAAACCACAACCCCGTAGCACGAAGCGGCCTGGTTGGCGCGCTGCGGGCAGGGCTCCCCGGAGGGAGTAGAAGCATATGAGTGACGAGAAAAAAACCCCTGACGAAAACGAAGAGGCCGCACCGGTTGAAGAGACCGCTGCCGAGGCCCCCAAGGTTGAGGAAGCTGCCGCCGACGCGCCGGAATCCGAAGACCTGACCGAAAACGAACTCGCCGAAGAAGCCAACGTCATGATCGACGCCCTTACCGGCGAAGTGATTGAAGGCGCGGCGGACGACGACGACGATGAAGAAGATGACGCGCCGATGTTCGGCAGCGGCAAAATCTCACCGGAGCTGCTGTTCGACCCCTATGGCCAGGAAGAGCTTTCCATCGCCGCCGGCGACTTCGAAGCGCTTCTCAACGAGTACCACAAGGACTTCGCGGGCATCCGCGAGGGCGAGATCGTCAACGCCAAGGTCCTTCGGGTAACCGACAACGCCGTCATCCTCGAGTTCGGCTTCAAATCCGAGGGCTCCGTTGCCCAGGACGAGTTCAAGGAAGTCCCGGCCGTCGGTGATGAGGTCGAAGTCCTTCTTGAGAGCCTGGAAGATGACGACGGAATCGTCGTTCTCTCCAAGAAGAAGGCCGACTTCCTCCGCGTCTGGGAGAAGATCAAGGAGGCCCACGAGGCCGACCGTCCGGTCAAGGGTACGCTCGTCCGGAAGATCAAGGGTGGTGTCACCGTCGATCTCATGGGCGTCGACGCCTTCCTTCCGGGGTCGCAGATCGCGCTGCGCCGGGTCCCGAACATCGAGGACCTCATTGGCGAAATCTACAACTTCAAGATCATCAAGCTCAACAAGCGTCGCCGGAACATCGTTGTTTCGCGTCGTGTCATCCTCGAAGCCGACCGCGAGAAGAAGCGCGGAACGCTGGTCAAGGAGCTCCTGGTTGGTCAGGTGCGCGAAGGTACCGTCAAGAACATCACGGACTTCGGTGCCTTCATCGACTTGGGCGGTCTGGACGGACTGCTCCACATCACCGACATGTCGTGGGGCCGCGTAGGCAACCCGTCCGAGGTGGTGGACATCGGTCAGGAGATCGACGTCAAGGTTCTGGACATCGATTGGGACCGCGAGCGGATTTCGCTTGGTCTCAAGCAGCTCCTGCCGTACCCGTGGACCGACATCGACAAGAAGTACCCGGTCGGTGCCCGTGTTCGTGGCAAGGTGGTCTCGATCACGAACTACGGCGCCTTCGTCGAACTCGAGAAGGGCGTCGAGGGTCTGGTTCACATCTCCGAGATGTCCTGGACGCGCAACATCCGTCACCCCTCCAAGCTGGTTTCCATCGGCGAAGAGATCGAGGCGGTTGTGCTCAAGGTCGATCCGGACGACGAGAAGATCTCGCTTGGTATGAAGCAGATCGAAGAGGATCCGTGGCTGGCCCTGCCGGTGAAGTACCCGACCGGCACCACCATGACGGGTGTGGTTCGCAACCTGACCTCGTTCGGTGCCTTTGTTGAGATCGAGCCGGGAATCGATGGACTGGTTCACGTGTCCGACATGTCCTGGACCAAGCGGGTCGAGCATCCGTCCGAGATTGTCCAGAAGGGCGACGAGGTCAATGTGATGGTTCTGGATGTTGATGCCGAGAACAAGCGGATTTCGCTTGGCCTCAAGCAGCTTCAGGAAGATCCGTGGCCTTCGATCTCCGAGCGCCTGGCGCCGGGGACCGAGGTCGACGCGACCGCCGTCCGCGTGCAGGATGCGGGTGTGGTTGTGGATCTGGGCGACGACATCGAGGGCTACGTGCCCGCGTCGCACGCCGGGATCGGTGATCCGGACCGTCTGAACGAGTACTACGGCGTTGGTGTGAAGGTCGGCCTCCGCGTCATGGAGTCCGATGCAGGCAACCGCCGTATCGTCCTTGAGGTTCTCGAGGCGCCAGAGCGGCGTCCCGAGGAGGACATTCAGGCCGAGCTGGAAGCTGCCCGGAACGAGGGTGGTGAAGGCGAGGGCAGTTTGTCGGAGGCCGCTGAGGCCCCGGTAGCCGAGAAGAAGCCCAAGGCTGAGCCGGAGGCTGAAGTAGAGGCCGCTGCTGAGGTCGAGGTCGAGGTCAAGGCTGACGCTGAGGCTGAGGCTGAGCCCGAGCCCGAGGTTGAGGTCGAGGCAGCCGCAGAGGAAGAGGACGCTGCGGACGAAGCTGCGGAGGAGGCTGAAGCCACGGAAGAGGAAGAAAAGGTCTAAGGGGAGTGATCCCCCTGGTCTTTCTGACTTGAACGTGATTTCGTTCTGCCGCTCGCCCGGATACGCACTGCGTGTCCGGGCGAGTGTGTTTCCACACATTGTGAAATGATGAAACGACTCCTTCTTCAGCTGATTGTGGTTCTGCTCGTGGTCTCGGGGTGCACCGCGGCCGGCAGCGGCGGCAGCGAAGAGCCCACTGGCCCCGCGCCGGTACGGCTCTCCGATAGTGAGACTTCCAACCGCGACGAAGCCGACGCCGCGCGCCTCTATCTCGAAGCGCGTGATCATCTGGAGATGGGCGACTGGCAGGCCGCGGGAGACGTGGCCGGTTCGGTTGTGGATCGCTTTCCGGCCACCCGGGTCTCAGGCGATGCACTCTGGCTCTACGTCCAGGCCTTCGGCCGCTTGGAGGCGGGGGGACGGCAGGGTGAGGCACTCGATGGCCTGGGGCGGCTGATTCCCTTGCTGCCGCAGGACGATCGACGCCAGAGTGAGGCCCGCCTGCTGCGGGCTCGACTTCTGATTGAGGCGGGACGTCGGGGTGAGGCGTTGGCGGCGGCGCTGGATCCTCGGATCGACCGTTCGATCGCCGAAGAGGACCTGGCCTGGTTCCGGGAGGTTCTGGATGGCATGTCGGTCGCTGAGCTGGAGGCGCTGGTCGCGAGGGCGCCGGCGGGGAACACACTTGTGCCGACCCTGTGGGTCCAGACCGCTCGCGCCATGCGACTGGAGGGCAATTCTGCCGCTGCGATCGCTCTGGCGGAGCGGGCGATGCAGGCAGGCGTCCGGGGTGTGGACCTTGAGCTTGCACAGCAGCTGGCCCAGGGAGATCCCCTGCAGGAAGAGCTGGATCGTCATGTCATCATCGCGGCGATCCTGCCCCAGAGCGGCTCGCCCTCCATGCGGCGCCTGGCGGCCGAGGTTGAGGAGGGCATCCGAGCTGCGATTGAAGCGGCCGGACTCGGCGATCTGGTCGAGTTGAGTATTCTGGACGACGGTGGCGACCCGGGGACCGCCGCCTCACTGGTGCAGGCAGCCGAACGACAGGGAGCCGTCGGGGTTGTGGGTCCACTTGGCGCGGCGGCTCTGGCGCAGGCGGCGTCGGCGCGCAGTTCGTCGATGGCACTGGTCTCACCGACGTCCTTTGACATTCCGGCAGGCATGGAGGGCGTCTATTCGCTTTCCGCCTTCGATCCGGGTGGCGTCGAAGCCCTGGCCCAGTGGTCGGCGTCCGCGCGGTCGGGACCGGTCGCGATCATTCACCCGTCCTTCGGCTCGTCCGCCGAAGAGGCCCGCGCCTTTGCTCAGGCGTATCGGGAACGTGGAGGGGAAGTGTTACGGCTCCTTCCTTACGATCCGGGCACCACATTCTTCGAGACGCAGATCCGAGCCGCGATCGCGTTGCGGCCGGCGGCAGTGCTTTTGCCAATCCCGGTCGAAGACGTAGCGGCTCTCGCGCCCCAGGTGACTTTCTTTGGCCTCGACACGCTGGGGATCCGGATCATGGGGACGGGCGGTTGGACCGACCCCGTCACCCTTGATGGAGTATCGGTGCGCCACCTGACCGGGGTGGTCGCAGCGACGCCGGATCGGCCCAGGGCTGGAGACGCCGGCTGGGATCGTTTCCAGTCCGCCTATGAGCAGTTCTATCGGCGCACCTTCCGCGGCAGCGCGATTCAGGCTCTCGGATACGATGCCACGTCGTTGCTTCTGGCCGCCGTTCAATCGGGAGCCAGAACGCCGGAGGCACTCAATCGTGCCATGGATCGCCTTCAGCGATTTTCGGGAGCCACCGGCGCCCTTTCCGTGACCGACGGTCGGATTGCGCGGACCCACGACGTGGTCTGTTTCAATGGCCGGGACATGCTTCCCGCGTTGCCGGGACGCCTACCGGTGCTTCAATACCGGGCCTATCCCCGGGATCCAGAGACGGACTCGATCCCTGAGGGCCCCGGACGCAAGGCAGGCTTCCTGTGTCCCCAGGTCGCGCCGCGAGATACCGTAATCAACCCACGCTAGATATTCGACTGCCGGAACCCCGGACCGCCCCACGCGGCCCCAGGTCTGAAACCCAACGCAGAGCTCAATATGTCGATGCAGGAAAAGCTTAAGCAGCTGGCCGCCCTTCGCGCCGCCTCCGAGCAGGGTGGGGGCGAGGCTCGGATCAAGGCGCAGCACGACCGGGGCAAGCTGTCGGCTCGTGAGCGAATTGATCTGCTGGTCGACGAAGGCTCGTTCGTTGAGCTGGATCGCTTCGTCACGCATCGCGCGACCGGGTTCGGACTCGAAGAACAGAAAATCCTGGGCGATGGTGTGGTCACCGGCTACGCCACCGTTCACGGCCGCCTGATCTACCTGTTCAGTCAGGATTTCACGGTGTTTGGCGGGTCGTTGTCAGAGACTCATGCGGAGAAGATCGTCAAGCTTCAGGACCTGGCGCTCAAGAACGGCGCGCCCCTGATCGGTCTGAACGATTCGGGCGGTGCGCGGATTCAGGAGGGCGTGGTTTCCCTGGGCGGGTACGCGGACATATTCCTGCGCAACACGATGGCCTCAGGTGTGATTCCTCAGATCTCTGTGATCCTTGGGCCCTGTGCCGGCGGTGCGGTCTATTCCCCGGCCATTACCGACTTCGTGTATATGGTCCGCGGCATCAGCTACATGTTTGTGACCGGCCCCAATGTGGTGAAGACGGTCACGCACGAGGACATCGACATGGAGGGGCTGGGCGGGGCGGACATCCATGCCGGCACCTCGGGCGTGGCGCACTTCGCCCACGACTCCGAGCCGGAGTCCTTGGCCGCCGTCCGTGATCTTCTGCGCTTCATTCCCCAGAACAACACCGAGATGGCGCCCGCCGGCGGATCCGATGACCCCGCCGATCGTCAGGACGAACGGCTGCTCGAGCTGATTCCCGACAATCCAAACAAGCCGTACGACATGCATGAGGTGATCAAGTGCATTGTCGACGACGGCGAGTTTTACGAGGTGCAGCCCGACTTCGGACCGAATCTGCTGATCGGGTTCTGCCACCTGGGCGGGCACAGCGTCGGGATCGTCGCCAACCAGCCCTCCGTCCTGGCCGGTGTCCTCGACATTGATGCCTCGGTGAAGGGTGCGCGATTCGTCCGCTTCTGTGACGCCTTCAACATCCCGCTTCTGGTCTTGGAAGATGTCCCTGGCTTCCTGCCCGGCGTGAACCAGGAGCACATGGGCATTATCCGCCATGGTGCCAAGCTCCTCTATGCGCTCTGCGAGGCGACCGTTCCCAAAGTGACCGTCATCACGCGCAAGGCATACGGCGGCGCCTACGACGTGATGAATTCAAAGCACATCCGGGGTGATCTGAACCTCGCCTGGCCCACCGCCGAAATCGCGGTCATGGGTCCGAAGGGTGCGGTTGAGGTGCTCTTCCGAAAGGAGATCGCGGCGGCCGACGATCCGCAGGCGCTCACGGACGAGCGCATCGAGGAGTACCGGGAGAAGTTCGCGAATCCCTACATCGCCGCGGCCCGCGGGTTCGTCGACGATGTGATTGACCCGCGTGAGACACGACCGCGCCTGATCTCGGCGCTGGACATGCTGCGGAACAAGCGGGATTCGAATCCCGCCAGGAAGCACGGCAATATCCCGTTGTAGGGCGTCCCGCGGAGCCATGGAAGCGCCCTGACTGCGGCCCTACCCTTGGGGTGGGCGGCGGGGAGGTGGGCAGGAACGTACGCCCCCCGCGCAGGCGCGAAGCCCGCGCTCCAACACGCTGATCAGCCCCGGCCTTTCCACGCTGCCGCACCCCCTCATCCATCGACACGCGTAGCCCGATTTCGCACAGATGTCAGGCAACCCGGCCCGCCCCTTTCGCATCCTAGTGTAGTGTGGCAAAAGTCCCGTTGTATTCGTGCGTCGCAGCATCTGCTCCAGCGTCGTTGCTCCTTCTCGCCATAGCGCTGCTATGACTCGGCGTCGCGCCTACTTGGAGCCGCGCTGCGACACTCTCGGTACGGACACGGGACTTCTGCCACACCACACTAGTGGACAGTCGGGCAGGGAGCGCCCGAGGACAGCAAATCGGTGCTGAACTCAAACCAGAGGATACGGCAAATGAAGTGGACTGAAATGATTCGCCCGGGCACGTTGGGCGCCTTCGCGCTTGCAGCTTCGGCAATCCTGGCCGGGCGTCCTCAGGCGGTCTCCGCCCAGGACGCCGACTGCCGATGCTTTGATCGTGACGGGAATGAGCTTGAGAACTGTTCCTGCTTCCGTTCGTTCGAGGGCGACATGGGACTCGGGTCCCTCTTCTTTGAGCGCCGCAGCCAGATCGGCGTCAGCATCTTGTACAATCAGGATCGAGATGTGGAAACCAGGGGCGCGCGTATCGAAGACGTGTCAGACGGCCCGGCGCGCGAGGCGGGGCTGCTTGAGGGCGATATCGTGGTTCGGGTTGATGGCCACTCTGTCCTCGACCCTCTGTCGGATCGGGACCAAGAGCGTGCCCTCGACCTGGATCAGTCGATCCCCGTGCAGCGCTTCGTTGCCCTGGTCGGTGAACTCGAGCCGGGCGAGGAAGTCGAGTTCGAGATTCTGCGGGATGGCGCGACCCGGACCTTGGCGGTTACGCCCGAGCGTTCCCGCGGAGTTCAGCTGCTCTCGGGCGGCCCTGGGGGTTTCACCTTCAGGGGCGATGGAGGTCGGACACACTTCGACCTCAACAGCGGCGAGATGCTCGAGGACATGCGCCGCCTGGAGCGCGAACTCGGTGAGCGATCCGGGAATGGCATCATCTGGCGTCGCGGTGACGGCGAAGACGGGGTGTTGGAGTTGCGGTCACGCGATGGCGAATGGCAGGGAGATCTTGAGCGCAGCCTGGGCGAGCGTGGTACGCTCCGACTGTTTGGCGAAGAGGGCAATCGCGCCTTCACCTTTGGCCGCGACCCCTGCGTTGTGCGCCGAGACAGTCGTGAAAGCACGATCGAAGTCATGGTGGGCTGGACCGGGTGCACCGATGGCGTCGAATTCACCGAGATGAACGAGGGGCTCGCCAACTATTTCGGCACCTCGGCAGGCGTTCTCGTAACCGAGGTGCATGAGGGGTCCGCCCTGGGGCTTCAGGCGGGTGACGTTCTGCTTGCCATCGACGGCCGGATCGTCGAGGACAGGGACGAGGTGACCCGTGTGCTTCGGAGCTACGACATGGACGAGGAACTGACGCTCCGGATCCGCCGAGAGAATCGCGAGATGGAGATCCTGGGTCAGCGGCGGGATGGCGGCGGCGAAGGCTGATTCTGGCGGACAACCGCCTTCGGGTGATGTTGCCGTGGCATCCGGCGGGGGAGGGGCACAGTAGCCTCTCCCCCGCTTTGCGTTCGTAACAGACGCTCTCGGGCGGACCCGGGCTTTAACCTTTCCCGACGGCTCGGTAGACTTCCCTCTTCCAGAGCTGGTCCGTTGTCAAAGGAGTCGTCGTCTTGATTCGCAAGCTGCTCGTCGCCAACCGCGGCGAGATCGCCCTTCGCATTATCCGCGGCGCCCGTGAAATGGGGATCGCGACTGTCGCGGTGCATTCCGAGGCTGATCGCCTGGCCCCGCACGTGCTCGCCGCAGACGAGGCGGTGGAGATTGGCCCGGCGCCCTCGGCCGAGAGCTATCTGAGGATCGATCGCCTTCTCGAGGCCGCCGCGAGCACCGGTGCGGACACGATCCACCCGGGCTATGGGTTTCTTTCAGAACGTGCGCCCTTCGCAGATGCCGTGGAGGCGGCAGGCCTGATCTTCGTGGGGCCGACCGGTGATACCATCCGCGCCATGGGCGACAAGACCCAGGCGCGCCAGCGGATGCAAAAGGCGGGAGTTCCCATCGTCCCCGGAATCGTCGAGGCTGCCCGCGACGCTGCTGCGGCTCTGGCCGCTTCAAAGGACATCGGGTTCCCCGTGCTTCTGAAAGCGGCGGCCGGTGGGGGTGGAAAGGGCATGCGCGTAGTCGAGACTCCGGACGAACTTGAGCGGGCGTTTGACGCTGCCCAGCGCGAGGCTCAGGCCGCCTTTGGGGATGACTCGGTCTACGTCGAGCGGTATCTGGGGCGCCCCCGGCATATCGAGATTCAGGTCCTGGGGGATACGCACGGAAATGTGGTTCATCTGGGGGAACGTGAGTGTTCGATCCAGCGGCGGCATCAGAAGCTGGTTGAGGAGGCTCCCTCTCCGGTTCTGACGCCCGACGAACGCGCCGCGATGGGGGAGGCGGCCGTGCGGGCCGCCGCCGCGGTCGACTATCGGGGGGCGGGGACCTGCGAGTTCCTCTATCAGGACGGCGAGTTCTTCTTCCTGGAGATGAATACGCGGCTTCAGGTGGAGCATCCGGTCACCGAATTCGTCACCGGGCTGGATCTGGTCCACTGGCAGCTCCGAGTGGCATCGGGCGAGGCGCTCGACTTTACGCAGGAAGACGTGCGGCTGACGGGCCATTCGATCGAAGTTCGCATCACTTCGGAGGATGCCTTCAGCGGCTTTCTCCCTTCAACCGGACGGATCGACACCCTGGTGCTCCCAACCGGCCCGGGCGTGCGCTGGGATGGTGGAATCGGGCAAGGCTACGAAGTCGGCCTCCACTATGACCCGCTGCTTGGCAAGCTGATTGTCCACGCGCCCGATCGGCCGGCCGCCGTCGCGCGCATGAAGCGGGCGCTCGACGAACTGGTGATCTCCGGAGTCACGACCTGCGTGCCCTTCCACCAGGGGCTTATGGATGACCCGGACTTTCAGGCCGGTAATCTGACGATCCGGTTTCTGGAGGATCATCCCGAACTGCTGGAACGCCCCCGGGACGACGAGGGCGTCCGTGTCGCAGCCATCGCGGCCGCTCTGCTGGAGCATCGAGCCAGTCAGAGCGCTCTCGCTCCGCGTGCGTCGGGTGAACCGTCGGGTCGGATGTCGCACTGGCGGGCCTTCGGGCTCCGGTGACGGCATGAGTTCACGCCGCCAGGCAGCGCACCGGGTATACGTCGATGTCGAGATCCACGACCTGTCCGGGTCGGGCTCGGGCGTCGGCCGACTTCCGGACGGCCGAGCGGTCTTTGTTCCGAGGACAGCCCCGGGTGACCGGATTGGGGTCCGCCTGACCCGGGACAAACCCCGATTCGCACTGGGCGAGATGACGGCGCTGCACGATCGCTCGGACCAGCGACGGACTCCGCAGTGTCGTCTCTATGACCGCTGCGGCGGTTGCCAGCTGCAGCACATTGAATACCGCCACCAGATCGCTGCCAAGAGCAGCCGGATCACGGAGGCGCTGCGCCGTATCGGTGGGATTGGTCTGCCCGATGAGGTCGAGGTCGAGGCCGCCCCGAGCGAGTGGCACTACCGCAATCGGGTTCGATTCACGCTCCGGCGCATCCCCGGAAAGGAGGGTGTCTCCCGAGTGATCGCTGGATTTCATCGCCTCGGCCAGCCCGGCAGAATTCTTGATGTGTTCGATCAATGCCTTCTGCCAGAAGAGGCGATCGTGAGCACCTGGAGCGGCATCCGGGCCCATTGGGGGGAGGGCGCCGATCGACTTCCCGGGGGGGCGGCACTCAGTCTCACCCTTCGTTCGGCCGTCGGCGGTGTCGTGCTGCTGGTCGAGGGTGGATCAGAGTCGGACACCGACGCGGTTCTTGGCGCCGAGGCGCTGGTCGAGAACGTCCCAAGTTTGCTGGGCGTCTGGCACCGGGCCGAGGGCGGAAGTGAACTGGCGCATCTGGCCGGAGCCGCGGACAGAACCGACCACTGGTTCGGCGAGGTCGTCCCCGTGGGCTCCAAGGCCTTTCTGCAGGTGAACCGGGAGCTTGGCGAGGCGCTTCATCTGGACGTCCTGAAAGAGATTGGGAACCCCGAGGGACTGCACGTTGTCGATGCCTACTGCGGCGTTGGAGCCTATGGCCGGCGGCTGGCCCGACATGGAGCCAGGGCCGACGGCATCGAACTCGACGCTGACGCTGTCGAGGCCGCGGCGCGCGACGCCCCCGACGGCTGGACGGTGCACGGCGGGCGAGTTGAGGAGATCCTCCCCGGCCTGGGCGTGCCCGACCGACTCATTCTCAATCCTCCGCGAGATGGGCTGGACGAGGCGGTCACGGACTGGCTCGCCGAAACGCCGATCGCTCGGGTCGTCTACGTTTCCTGTGACCCGGCAACGCTGGCCCGCGACCTGAAGCGAATGGGCCCTGGCTGGCGCGTCGTCCGCGTGAAGGGGTATGACCTCTTCCCTCAGACCTCGCACGTTGAGACTGTCGTAACTCTAGAGGCCCAGGGCCCTGCACACTCGAGTTGAAGGCTGCAATGCGCTACATCGTGACGCTGGACGGAGCTGAACGTGAAGTTGAGGTCACCCCTGATGGGGTGCGGATGGACGGTGTGGATGTGCCGGGCCAACTGCGTCACGTGGACGGCACCGACCACTACTCGCTGATCCTCGATGGCCGGTCTTTTGACCTGTTCGCCAAGTCGTTCCGCCGGGGCGAGTGGGATCTGGTGGTTGATGGGGATGCGCACCAGGCCGAGGCGATTGATGAGCGGGCTCACCACATTCGCTCGATGGTCGTTGCGATGGGGGGACCGGTCGGACCCAAGCCGGTCAAAGCACCCATGCCCGGCCTTATCGTCAGGGTCGAGGTGTCCGAGGGTGATGTGGTAAAGCCCGGGCAGGGGCTGGTCATTGTCGAGGCCATGAAGATGGAGAACGAACTCAAGGCCGTCGCGGAGGCTCGGGTGGCCAAGGTTCTGGTAAAGGCGGGGGACATCGTGGAGCGAGATCAGATTCTGATTGACCTGGCGGCGGTCGACGATGCCACGACTGACTCCGATGCCACGACTGACTCCGATACCACCGAGGGCGACAATGGCTGACGGCGCTCCCAAGAAGGAATTCGAAACCGACAGCGGCATCCCGATAAAGCGGCTCTACGGCCCTGAGGACGGTGCGACCCGGCCGGCCGAGGACCTTGGGGAGCCCGGGGAGTTTCCATACACCCGCGGTGTCTATCCGAACATGTATCGGGGCCGCGCCTGGACCATGCGCCAGTACGCTGGGTTTGGGACCGCCGAAGAAACCAACCAGCGGTATCACTACCTGCTCGGACAGGGCCAGACCGGCCTCAGTGTGGCCTTCGATCTACCGACCCAGATGGGCTACGACTCGGATCACGCGATGGCCTCTGGAGAGGTCGGCCGGGTGGGTGTGGCAATCGACTCCATTGACGACATGCGTGCCCTCTTTGAGGGCATCCGGCTGGACGCGGTCTCCACCTCGATGACCATCAATTCGACCGCCGCGATTCTGCTGGCGCTCTACATTGCCGTGGCCGATGAGCAGGGCGTTTCGCGCAGCGAGATTTCGGGGACGATTCAGAACGACGTGCTCAAGGAGTACATCGCTCGGGGCACCTACATCTATCCTGTCGACACGTCGCTCCGTCTGATTTCGGACATCATGGCCTTTTGTGCCACGGATGTACCTCGCTGGAATACGATTTCAATCTCGGGCTACCACATCCGGGAAGCCGGGTCGACCGCCCCTCAGGAAGTGGCCTTCACCTTCGCGAACGGTCTGGAGTACGTACAGCGGGCTCTGGATGCCGGGATCGTGCTGGAGGACTTCGCGCCCCGCCTGTCGTTCTTTTTCGCGGCACACAACGACTTCTTTGAGGAGGTTGCCAAGTTCCGCGCCGCGCGCCGCCTGTGGGCTCGCCTGATGAAGGACCGGTTCGGGGCCAGTGACGCCGCTGGCCGCCTGCGCTTCCATACCCAGACAGGTGGCTCCACGCTGACGGCCCAGCAACCCATGAACAACGTCGTGCGCGTAACCATTCAGGCGCTGTCAGCCGTACTGGGAGGAACCCAGTCACTCCACACCAACGGCTACGACGAGGCGCTGGCACTGCCCACTGAGGAATCAGCCCGGATCGCGCTGCGGACCCAGCAGATCCTGGCCTCGGAGTCGGGCGTCGCACGGACCGTCGATCCGCTGGCCGGCTCCTACTACATCGAGGCACTGACCGACGAGATCGAATCGCGAGCCATGGAGTACATCGAGCAGATCGATGGAATGGGCGGGGCAGCAAAGTCCGTGGAGTTCATGCAGGACGAGATCCACCGGGTGGCGTACCGCCATCAGATGGAGATCGAGGCGGGTGAGCGGACTGTGGTGGGGCTGAACGCCTACGTCGAAGATGAGGGCGCACCGAAGATCCCGACTCCGAATTTTTCGGCTCTTGAGGCGATTCAGCGTGAGAAGCTCGCGCGCCTCCGCGCCGGCCGAAGCCAGAGCGCGGTCGACGCCTGCCTCGAGGTAATTCGAAAAGCAGCGGTGGGTGACGCCAATCTGATGCCGCCGATGATTGCGGCCGTAAAGGCCAAAGCGACCCTCGGCGAGATCAGCGATACCCTGCGCGAAGTGTGGGGCCGGTACGACGCGGGGTAGGTCGCGTGTTGGGGCCCAGCGTCACCACCTCGCGAAGCCTCCCGCCGAGGCCCAAAAGCGGCTAAACTTGGGGTCTGATCCGCCCTTCATCCGGGAAGGGTCGTTCTCCGAGAAGTGACAGGCCGACGCCATGCCAACCTACGAGTATCGCTGTCCCAACGGGCACGCTTTCGACCTCTTCCAGAAGATGTCCGAGGAGCCGGGCGCTGACTGCCCCGAATGCGGGGCCGCCAGCGTGCGCCAGCTCTCGGCCGGAGCCGGCTTCCTGTTCAAGGGTGACGGGTTCTACATCACTGATTCTCGCTCTGACAGCTACAAGAAGGCGGCTGCCTCCGATTCCGGTTCGGCGGGCGCTTCCGACGCACCGGCCAAATCGACCGGTCCGTCGACTTCGGATTCCAAGGGACCCTCCAAGGAATCGTCGAAGAGTTCGTCCTCCGGTGCTGGCGGGAAGGACTGATCGTGCCCCAGGACCAGATCGTCGCGGCCCTGGCTGTCGTGTTGAACGATATGGGCGCCGAGCCTGGTGAGATTCAACTGGAGCGGCCCCGGGATCCCGATCACGGCGATTTCGCTTCGAATATTGCCATGACCATGGCTCGCCAGCTCAAGAAGGCGCCGCGTCAGATTGCCGAGGAAATCGCGGCACGCCTCGACCTCGCCGCTGCGGGCGTCACCGCCGTTGAGATCGCTGGGCCGGGCTTCCTCAACTTCAGGCTCTCGTCGGGCTCCGTGGCCGAGGCGCTCCGAGCGGCGCTGGCCGATCCCGAGCGCTTCGGCGCGACCCGGGGCGGAGAAGGCAAGCCGATCCTGGTCGAATGGGTTTCGGCCAACCCTACCGGGCCCCTCCATGCGGGGCATGGACGACAGGCCGCGCTGGGGGATGCGATCTGCAGGCTCCTTGAGTGGTCCGGATGGACCGTATATCGCGAGTTCTACTACAACGATTCGGGCAAGCAGATGGAGCGTTTGTCTCTTTCTGTCTGGACCCGGTACCAGCAACTCCTTGGTAGCGACGTCCAGATGCCCGAAGACGGGTATCAGGGCGAATACGTGGTCGAGATTGCGCAGGCGTTCCGAGACCAGGTGGGCGACCGGTTCTCAAACGACGACTCGGACCAGGCACGGGAAGAAATGCGTGCCTTTGCCGTGGCGATCCTTCGCGCGGATCAGACCCGAGATCTCACCGCGCTGCGCATTCACTTCGACAATCACTTCCTGGAATCGTCGCTCTACAGCGACGGCCACGTCGAGCGCACGGTCGAGCGCCTCAGGGCGACCGGCCACGTCTATGAGAATGACGGCGCAACCTGGTTGCGCACGACCTCATTCGGAGACGACAAGGACCGGGTCATGCTGCGCTTCGACGGCACGGCGACCTACTTCCTGCCCGATATCGCCTACCACATGACCAAGTGGGATCGGGGATACGAGGACGCGATCAACGTTCAGGGGTCGGACCACCACGGCACCGTAGCCCGTGTCCGCGCTGGCGTTCAGGCGCTGGGGCTTCGGACCGGCTATCCCGAGTACGTCCTGCACCAGATGGTCCGGGTCGAACGGGACGGAGTCGAGGTCAAGTTCTCGAAGCGGGCCGGATCCTACACCACGTTGGGGGATCTGATTGAAGAAGTCGGTGTGGATGTGACACGCTACTTCTTCGAGATGCGCAAACCCGAGGCACACCTGGTCTTTGACCTGGACCAGGCGCTTGACCAGTCCGACAAGAACCCGGTCTACAAGATCCAGTACGCCCACGCCCGGATGCACGCCATCTGTCGCAAGGCTGGACTGGATCCAGCGGAGATCTCGGCCGAGGGCGTGGATCTCTCGGTCCTGAGTCATGACCTGGAACGGGAATTGATCAAGCGTCTGACTGATTTCCCCGACATGGTCGCCAAGGCCGCTGAACTCCGGGCGCCGCACCTGCTCTGTGACTTCCTGGAGCAGACCAGTGGGGCGGTAAATGGCTGGTACCATGCCGGGAACCCCAGCCGAAGCCCCGAACTCGCAGTACTTTCGGATGATCCGAAGTTGCGGGCGGCACGGCTTGTGCTGGTCAGGGCCGTGATGATCGTGATGCACAATGGCCTGGAGATGCTGGGTATCTCTGCGCCACAGAAGATGGAACGCGAGGCCGACGAAGCCTCGGACTAAGCCGACCCCCTGCGGTCGATTCTGCTCTTTCAAACCACCTGCTGACTCTCATGTCAATTCTAGTCGTCGGAAGTGTTGCGCTGGACACCGTCGAGACCCCTTTCGGGCGCGCTGAGCGCGTTCTGGGCGGGTCGGCCAACTTCTTCGCCGCTGCTGCGTCGGTCTTTGGACCGGTCGAGGTGGTGGGAGTGGTCGGAGACGACTACCCCTTTGCCGATCTCGACTTCCTGCGGGAGCGCGGCGTCGACTTCTCCGGAGTGGAGCAGGTGGCCGGAGAGAGCTTCTTCTGGGAAGGAAAGTACTCGTACGACCTGAACAATCGTGACACGCTCGAGACCCGTCTGGGCGTCTTTGCCGACTTCAAGCCGAACATTCCGGCGGCCTCGCGCAACACGCCCTTCGTCTTCCTGGGCAACATCCACCCCAGCCTTCAGATCGACGTGCTGGACCAGGTCGATTCCCCGAAGTTCGTCGCCTGTGACACCATGAACTTCTGGATCGAGGGCTCCCGCGAGCCGCTGGTAGAGCTGCTTGGCCGGGTGGACCTGATCTGCCTGAACGACTCTGAAGCCCGTCAGCTGTCGGGTGAGCACAATCTGCTCAAGGCCGCCCGCTGGATTCAGGCGCACGGCCCGAAGTACGTGGTGGTCAAGAAGGGCGAGCACGGCGCCGTCCTGTACGGCCCCGACTGGATGTTCTTTGCGCCCGGCTACCCGCTGGAAGAGGTGTTTGACCCGACCGGCGCCGGCGACGCTTTCGCCGGAGGATTCATGGGATCCCTTGCGGGCGCTGGTGCCTTTGACCGGGACGCCTTCCGACAGGCAATGATCTTCGGGTCCGCCACGGGCTCCTTCGCCTGCGAGAAGTTCTCGGTCGATCGCTTTCGTGACCTGACCAGCCTCGATGTCGCCCAGCGCGTGGCCGAGTTTCAGGAGATGACCGCGTTCGAGCACGAACTGGAGCCGGCCGAATGACCGGAATGAACTACCGCGAAGCCGGCGTCGACCTGGACGCTGCCGAGCGCGCAAAGGACCGCCTCAAAGAACTTGTTGCCTCGACGCGCGATGAGAACACGCTGTCCGAGCTGGGACTTTTTGGTGGTCTGTATTCGGTTCCCCAGGGCGTGAACGCTCCGGTGCTGGTGTCGAGCGCGGATGGTGTTGGTACCAAGCTCAAGGTCGCATTCATGGCCGGCCGCCACGACACCGTCGGGCAGTGCCTGGTGAATCACTGCGTCAACGACATCCTGGTGCAGGGAGCCCGCCCGATGTTCTTCCTGGACTACCTGGCCACCGGCGCGATGGATGAAGACGTCGTCACCGATGTCGTTACGGGTGTGGCGCTGGCCTGCAAAGAGAACAACTGCGCACTACTGGGTGGCGAGACGGCGCAGATGCCGGACTTCTATGCCGCCGACGAGTACGATCTCGCCGGATTCATTGTCGGGCTGGTTGGGCGCGCCAGTGTGCTGGATGGCGCGCGGATTGGCGAGGGCGACGTGCTGATCGGCCTTCGGTCGTCCGGCCTGCACACCAACGGCTACACCCTCGCCCGACGCATCATTTTCGATAAGATGGGCCTCGGGATCGATGACGAGCTCGAAGGCACGGGCCAGACGGTCGCCGAAGCACTTCTGGCCATCCACCGCTCGTACCTCAAGCCGCTCTGGCCTCTGCTTCAGGCCGACCGGATCCATGGTCTGGCTCACATTACGGGCGGCGGCATTCCCGGGAATCTGCCGCGGGTCATTCCCGCGGGGCTGGGGGCAGCGGTCAGCCGTTTGTCCTGGGCGCCCGGCGCCATCTGGGATACCATGCAGAAGGCTGGTAATGTGGACCGCGACGAGATGTACCGCGTCTTCAATATGGGCGCGGGAATGATCGTGGTGGTTGCGGCCGATCAGTCCGACTCCGTGATGACTGACCTGACCGCGGTGGGAGAAGAGCCGTGGGTCATGGGTGCCATCGAGAAGGGGAAGGGCGTCCGCTATGTGGACTGAGTCCCGCACCTCCTTCTCAGGGTGGATTCTGGCCGGATGTCTGATCGGCGGGCTGGCTTCGGCTGCCGCTCCGCTTCGGGCGCAAAACCCGGATGCACTGCCCTCGCCCTGCGCGCCCGACCCTGAGCTGCTCGCCCGATGTGCGGAGCTTCGGCTTGCCGCACAGGCGCTCGGTACGGGTTTGACTCTGGCGCAGACCGGTGGTTCGCCTCTGCCTGGGGCCGCCTCGACGCTGGGCCGCCGATTCGCGACCACTCCGCGCTGGGCGCTGGCCGCCCGAACCGGGTTCACGAAATTCGACCTGCCCGACATCCGATCTGGAGCGGTGCCGGCGGAGTCCAACGGAGTCACGGCGACCACGATTGAAGGGACCGTCGCGATCGGAGTTATCGAAGGCTTCTCGCCCCAGCCGACCGTTGGCGGCGTGCTTGCCCTCGACGTCCTGGGCAAACTGGGAAAAACCTTCGTCTCGGAGGGTGAGGGCTTCGACCGAAATCCGACCCATTTCGGCTACGGCCTGAGGATCGGACTGTTCCGCGAGTCGTTCACGCTTCCGGGCGTGTCGGTTTCAGCCATGCGAGTGCACAGCGGCAAGGTTGAACTCTCCGGTGGCTCAATGGGGCTTGGGGCGGCCGAGGTCGAATCCACGACCACGTCGTTCCGCGGTACGGTTGGGAAGGACTTCATGGCGATGGGTGTGCTGGCCGGAATTGGCTGGGACCGTATTTCGTCCGAAGGCCTTCTGCGGGCACGACCCCTTCCGGGGTCAACCAGCACCGGTGATGTGGTCAGCCGCTTCAGCGGGCTCGACACCGACCAGACGATGCTGTTCGTGGGCCTCTCGCGCACGATTCTGGTGGCGCAGATGGGTCTGGAGGCTGGCTGGGCGGAGGGCCAGGAAACGCGCTCGACCGGGTTCGATCCGTTGGGCAGTGCGCTTTACGTGTCCTTCTCGCTTCGCCTCACCTTCTGATCGATGGGTCTCCGCTTCACTCCGGGCCTGACGGAGGCCGACACGAGCTTTCTGACGCAGGCGGTCGAACTCGGCCGCCGCGGGTGGGGAGGCGTGCACCCGAACCCGATGGTTGGCTGCGTTCTGGTGAAGGACGGCGGCATCATCGGCGAGGGTTGGCACGAGGTGTACGGCGGGCCGCATGCCGAGGTGCAGGCACTCCGAGATGCGGGTCCGGCGGCGGCGGGCTCGACCGCGTACGTCTCGCTTGAGCCCTGCCGTCACGACGGAAAGACACCTGCCTGCACCGTGGCTCTGTCGCGGGCCCAGGTCGCGCGAGTTGTCTTCGCGACCGCAGATCCCGGCGACGACTCCGGTGGCGGGCGGGAGGCCCTTGAGGCCGCGGGGATCGAGGTTTCGGGCCCGCACCTGTCGGAGGAGGACGCATCAAGGGAGAATCCGGCCTTTTTCCATCGGTTCGGTTCTGACCGGGCCTGGGTCGCCATCAAACTTGCGACTTCGCTGGATGGCATGATCAACGCGGCCGGAGATGCGCGGACGATCCTGACCGGCGACGAGACCCGCCGGGAGGTTCATCGCCTGAGATCGGGCTTCGGCGCGGTCATGGTTGGTGCCAACACCGCGCGACTCGACGAGCCGTTGCTGAACGTCCGGGACGTTCCGGCCCCGGCCGGGCAACCCATCCGGATCGTGCTGGATTCGAATGCCTCACTATCGTCGGACTCCCGCCTGGTCCGCTCGGCGAAGGGCGCAGACGGCGACGGCACCGCCGGCCCGGTCTGGTTGTTCTGTGCACAGGACGCGGACGAACGTCAGGTCGAACGTCTCGAAGCTATTGGCGTTCGCGTGCATCCGGTTCCCCGAGCCGACGATGGCAGGCTCGACCTTGCCGCGGTCCTTCAGGAATGCCGCCTCATGGGCGTCGAATCCATCCTCTGCGAGGGTGGTGGAGAGTTGGCTCGCAGCCTGATACGCGAAGGCCACACCAACCGCCTCCACCTTTTTCAGGCGCCAATCTTTCTGGGACGCGATGGGGTCGCCGGGCTCGATTCTGAGACTGGATCCGGCTGGACCCCGATCGCACTGCCGACGGCATGTGGCAGTGATGTCCACCTGGTCCTGGAGCGCTGCTGATGTTCACGGGAATCGTCACCGCCATGGGCACGATCGACCTGGCCGAAGACCGAGATGGCGTGCGGCGACTCGGCATCACGACAGGTGTCGGGTCCGGCTTTCTGGCCGATGCGGGAGTCGGCGACTCGATCGCCGTCGACGGCGCTTGCCTGACCGTCGTGGCATTCTCGCCGGAGCGCTTCGAGGTGGAGGTGATCCTCTCGACGATTGAACGCACCATCGCGGGTGATTATCGGCCTGGAAGCGTCGTGAATCTGGAGCGCGCAGCTCTCCTTGGGAGTCGCCTGGACGGTCACCTGGTTCAGGGTCACATCGACGGGACCGGCCGGCTTGCCTCGATTCGTGAGGATGGCGGCACCCGGTTCCTGGATTTCGAGCTCCCCGCGGACGTGTGGCAGCAGACGATTCTGCACGGTTCGATCACCTTGAACGGCGTCAGTCTGACTGTGAACACTCTGGATGCTCCCAACTGCTGTGGGGTAGCCATCATTCCCCACACTTGGGACGGGACGAATTTCGGTAATCTGACCCCGGGCGCCGCGGTGAATGTCGAGGGTGACCTGATCGGAAAATACGTCCGGCGATTGATGGAGCCGGGCTCGCATGGCGACGGGACGCATACGCGTCTCGACCGAGGCTGAGAATGGACGAAATGGAGTTCGACACCGTGGAGGCTGCCCTGGAGGACCTGCGTCAGGGCCGGATGGTCATTGTTGCCGACGACGGGGACCGTGAGAACGAAGGTGACCTGGTGTGCGCCGCAGAAGCGATCACACCCGAGATGGTCAACTTCATGTCTCGCTATGGCCGAGGGCTGATCTGCGTCGCCCTCACCCAGGAGGACGCTGACCGGCTCGAATTACAGCAGATGACCGTTGCCAACACGGACCCCAAGGGGACCGCGTTCACGATCTCGGTCGATGCCACCCCCCGCTTTGGCGTGACCACCGGAATCAGCGCGCAGGACCGGGCCGCCACCATCCGCGTGGTCGCGGACAAAGAAAGCCGACCGACCGACCTGTCGCGGCCTGGCCACATCTTTCCACTGCGGGCCAAGCCCGGCGGTGTGCTGCGGCGGGTGGGACACACGGAGGCCGGGGTGGATCTGGCGCGCCTTTCTGGCTTCGCCCCCGTGGGTGTCATCTGCGAAATCCTCAAGGAGGACGGCACCATGGCTCGCCGCCCCGAGCTTGAGGTGTTCGCCCGTGAGCACGGATTGAAGTTCATCACCGTGGCGCAGCTCGTGGCCCACCGTCTTCGCACGGAGCGCCTGGTCGAACGGATTCAGGCCATTCCGCTTCCCACCGCTCACGGCGATTTCCAGCTGGTCGCGTACCGTTCGCTGCTGGATGGCGGAGAGCATGTGGCCCTGGTGATGGGTGAGATCGAAGGAAGAGAGAACGTGCTGGTGCGGATGCACTCCGAATGTCTGACCGGAGACGTGTTCCGCTCCCGTCGCTGCGACTGCGGGGAGCAGCTCGACATGGCCATGTCGCAGATCGCCGCTGAGGGCGCGGGCGCCATCGTGTACCTTCGCCAGGAAGGGCGCGGGATCGGGTTGGGCAACAAGATTCGGGCCTACGCTCTTCAGGATCAGGGGATGGACACCGTCGAAGCCAACGAGGCACTCGGTTTCAAGCCAGATCTCCGGGATTACGGAATCGGCGCTCAGATATTGCTCGACCTGGGGCTGCATTCCATCCGGATTCTGACCAACAACCCCCGAAAGATTGTGGGGCTGGACGGGTACGACCTTGAAGTCACGGGGCGCGAGCCCATCAACGTGACGCCACAGGAAGACAACAAGCGCTACCTGGCCACCAAAAAAACCAAGTTGGGACACCTGCTATGAGCGACGCTGGATCGTACAAGGGCGAACTGTCCATGAAGGTGGATGGGACCGGACTCCGCGTCGCAGTTCTTGTCGGGCGCTTCAACTCGGACCTGACCGAGCAGATGATGACCTCGACCTGCAGGACGCTGATTGAGAAAGGCGTCGCCCAAGAGGCGGTCGAGCGCCACCGAGTGCCGGGCGCCTGGGAATTGCCGCAGGCGGCCTCACGGCTGGCGCGGCGAGGCGGCGTCGATGCGATCATCGCGATCGGGGCGGTTGTGCGCGGCGATACGCCGCACTTCGACTTCATCGCCGGCGAATGTGCGCGCGGCCTTGGCGAAGTGGCCATCCAACACGACGTGCCGGTGATTTTTGGTGTCCTCACGACGGACACGCGGGAGCAGGCCGAGGAACGAGCCGATCCCAAACGCATGGACAAGGGAAGGGAGGCCGCACTGGCGGCCCTCGAGATGGCTCAATTTTTCCGGAGTACCCGGTGACCCGTTCGGCCGAAGATCGCAGGACCCGGATCGACCGATCTCGTGCCCGTGCCTGGGCGCTGCAGATCCTCTATCGCTGGGAGGCCGGCGAGGCCCGCGGCGAGGGGACGCTTCGAGACGCTCTGGTGGAAACCGCCAGCACCCGTCGAATCTCGCCGCGCCGCCTTGGATACGTACGCGCGGTTCTGAAGGTCCTGGACGCCAACATGGCCACCGTTGAGGAGACGATTCAGGGGTCGCTCGACAACTGGCGGCTGGAGCGGCTTTCGGCGATCGACCGTGCCCTTCTCCGCCTCGCGACCGCAGAGATGCTGTACATGGAGGAGGTCCCGCCCAAGGTCTCCATTCAGGAAGCGATCCTGCTGGCCGAACAGTATGGCGGAGATGAGTCTCCCCGGTTCGTGAACGGGGTTCTCGACGCGCTGTACAAGCGGCTCCCGGGCATGGCCGGCTGACGGAGTGCGGATTCTCGTCGTTAACTGGCAGGATCGGGAGAACCCCCTGGGGGGCGGCGCCGAGACACACCTGCACGAGATCTTTGGACGTATCGCGCGTGCGGGGCACGAAGTGGTCGCGCTGGTCTCGGGATTTGACGGCGCGCCGGAGCGGATTGAACTGGATGGCATCGAAGTCCACCGCGTGGGCCGACGCTACACCTTTTCGCTGCACGCCCGTCGGTATTTCGAGCGCGAGTTGAAGTCTCGAAACTTTGACGTGATTGTCGAGGACCTGAACAAGATCCCGCTGTTCACGCCCCGCTGGAATGCAGCCCCGGTGGTCCCGCTGGTCCACCATCTGTTCGGTCTGACCGCCTTTTCCGAGGCGAGTCCGCCGGTGGCCGCTCTCACCTGGCTTCTGGAACGCCCGATTCCCCGGGTCTTCCGGGGCCTGCGGGGCATCGCCGTCTCCGAGAGCACTCGCCAGGACCTGGTCCGTCGGGGGATGGATGATCACCTGATCGATGTGATTCCGAATGGGATCGATCTGGACTGGTTCTGTCCCGACCCGACGGAGGAGCGCTTTGCCGATCCCACCTTCGTCTACATGGGTCGACTGCGCCGCTACAAGCGAGTGGATTTGCTGATTCAGGCCGTGGCGCGGCTTAAGGAGTCCGGGGTTCGCGTCCAACTCAAAGTTGGGGGTAAGGGCCCGGATCGGGAGCGACTGGAAGGGATCGCAACGCGACTCGGCGTGCAGGGCCGCGTCGACTTCCTGGGCTTCGTCTCTGAGGAAAGAAAGCGGACGCTCCTTCGGTGCTGTTGGGCCAACCTGCTGACCTCGCCCAAGGAAGGGTGGGGGATCTCGAATCTGGAGGCGGCGGGCTGTGGTACCCCGACAATCGCCAGCGACGCGCCGGGACTCCGGGAATCGGTCGTAGACGAGATCACCGGCATTCTTGTCCCTCACGGCGATCTGCCTGCCCTCGCCGAGGCAATCACCCGGCTCGCGTCAGATGCGGGTCTCAGGGATCGCCTGGGTGCCGGCGCCGCCGAATTCTCGCAGGGGTACTCGTGGGATGCCTCGGCTGAGGCCGTTCTGAAGCTTCTGGAGGGGGTCGCGTCTGGCCGTGCGATGGGGCCCAGGGTAGCTTGAAGGACCGACAGTAACACCATCAGGGAGTCGACTTTGAACGTCAGGATTACGGTACGTCACACCGAGGTCTCCGACGAAGTCAGGGCGCGCACGGAAGCGCTGGTTTCGAAACTTCAGAAGTTCGATCCGCGGGTATCTCACGCGGAAGTCGTGTTCGACGAAGAGAAGCGTCTAAAGAGCGTCGAAGGCATTTTGCACGTAGATCGCGATGGCCCGGTGGTTGCCACTGGTGAGGCCGCTGACGTCCTGAGCGCTGTAGACCAGATGATCGAGCGGCTGGCGAAGATTCTGCGCCGCCGGCGCTCCCAGGTGACGCATCATCGGGGCGCGACCCGCCTGGGTGATCTGTCCGAGACCGAGATGACCGAGGTCGAATGACTCCGAAGCCGGGCACGCTGACCGTCCGAGAACTCCTCGGAGTCAAGCGTGATCGCCTCCAATTGGAGGTTCTGACCCCCGATCTCAGTCTGGATCGGCCGGTGGAGGATCCTGACATTTCCTCGCCTGGACTCTCGCTGACCGGTTTCACGCAGCGAGTTCCATCGGGTCGGATGCAGGTTTTCGGCGAAACAGAGATGTCATATCTGGCGACGCTGGACACGGGGTCTCAAGCCGAGCGCCTGCGCGGGCTGTTTGCCTTCCAGATTCCAGCGGTGTTCGTCACCAAGGGCTTGGAAGTGGCGCCGAATTTCCTGCAGATCGCGAGCGAGGCGGGCATTCCCGTGCTCCGGTCGGCGCTGACCACGCATGACTTCTACCAGCGAATCAAGCCCTTCCTGGAAGCGGCTCTGGCTCCGCATACGAATCTTCATGGATCCTTGGCCGATGTGTATGGCGTAGGGCTCCTTTTCGTAGGGCCTTCAGGGGTGGGAAAGAGCGAGTGCGTCCTGGACCTGGTCGAACGTGGTCATCGCCTGGTTGCAGACGACCTGGTCCTCACCAAGAGGGTGGGTGACGACGTGCTTCTGGGGCAGGGCCACGAACTGCAGGGCCATCACATGGAGATCCGTGGCGTCGGAATCATTGATGTGAAGGCGTTATTCGGTATCCGTGCGATTCGCCAGCAGAAGCGGCTCGAAGTGGTGGTCAGGCTCGAGCACTGGGTCGAAGATCGCCCTTACGATCGTACGGGCCTTGAGACCGATCACGAAGAGATCCTCGGCGTATCCGTGCCCCGGGTCCATCTCCCGCTGAATCCAGGAAAGAACATCACCGTTATCGCCGAAGTGGTGGCCATGAATCACCTGCTGCGGTATTCCGGTGTAGATCCAGCGCAGGCCTTCGACAAGCATATGCGCGAAGCCATGCAGCTCAGACAATACCTGGAAGCGGACTACGAATGATGGATCAGCCGGCTGTTGGGATCGTGGTTGCCCACGGAGGAATGGCGCAGGGGATGGTCGATGCCGTGCGCAAGATCGCGGGTGTAGATGAGGCAGTCCTGACGCCCCTGTCCAATGAGGGGTGCAATCCAGACCAACTCAAGGAGCGTCTTCTTGGCATCATCGGGACGCGGCGCGCGATCGTCTTCACTGACCTGGCCGCGGGAAGCTGTACCCTGGCCGCCCGACTGACCTGCCGCGAATGCGGGGACATCCCGGTAGTGACCGGTGTGAACCTGCCGATGCTGCTGGACTTCGTGTTTCACCTGGACATGCCCACCTCCGAACTGGCCGAGCGCCTGGTCAGCAGGGCGCAGAGCGGCGTGAAGGCGATCCTTCCCACACCCCGGACCGATGCCGATTCTGCTACGGCGCGTTGACGAGCGACTGATTCACGGTCAAGTCGTGATCGGATGGGGCCGCCACCTTCGCCCGGATCACTATCTGGTTGTAGACGATGCCATCGCCGAGAGCGACTGGGAGCAGGAGTTGTATCTGCTTGCCCTGGACGGTGAGGCCGACGTGACTTTCGTCTCCGTTGATGAAGCGCGTGACCAATGGGATGTGCTCGAGAGGGAAGCCGAAAGGACCGTCCTTCTGGTGCGCGATTTGGAGACCATGTCGCGCCTCGCGAGTGGCGGACTGATGGCCGGGGAAGAGGTCAATCTGGGCGGAATCCACCACTCTGCCGGTCGCGTGGCCGTCCGCCCCTACCTGCATCTGGCCCCGGAAGATCGGACGCACATTCAGGAATTGGTTGAAGAAAATGTCCGCGTGTCGGGCCGCGACCTCCCCGACGCCCCGGCGGTAACCCTCGACGAGCTGTTGCAGGGTTGAGCCTGCTCCTGATCGCACTGCTCGGGGGGCTGCTGGCCCTGGACAACGTTTCAGTGGGGCAGACCATGGTCTCCCGGCCCCTGCCTGTCGGCTTTCTGGTCGGGCTCCTCCTTGGTGATCCGCTTACCGGGACGCAGGTCGGCGCACTGCTGGAGCTCTATCTGCTTGTCGTCGTCCCCGCCGGCGGTGGACGGAACCCGGAAGGGTCGGTGGCCACGGCGGTCGGTGTCAGCGCGGCCGTCTTGGCACCGGGGCTGACTGGCCTGGTTTTCGGGGTCACCGGCGGATTGATCTGGGGTTGGCTGGCTGGCTTTACACAGTCCGTCATGCGCCGCTCCAATGATCTGCGGGTGCCGGTCCCCGGGGAGACGCCGATTACCGAAGCCGCGATCGCGGAGGCCCAGGTACGAGGGATCGTCGTCGACTTCCTGCGAAGCTTCACTCTGGTTCTGGTCGGAGTCCTTCTGGCACGCCTCCTGGTGCCCCTTCTTGTTGACGCGTGGTGGTTGGAAGACGGATGGACCGCGGGTCTCCTGGTCGGAGGTGGTATGGTTTCGGCCGGCGTAATGGTGCGAGCCCTGGCTCAGAAGCGACGTAATGATTGGGCGCTGGTGCTGGCGTCTGCCTTGATCGGGTGGTGGATCGCAGGTGGGGCAGGATGAACCGGATCCCGGCTTCCGTTCACGCATCGATACTTCTGCGGAGCCTGATCGTGCAGGCGTCGTGGAACTACAGGACCATGATCGGCTGTGGCATGGCGTTCGCTCTTCTTCCACTGCGCCGATACCTTCGCCGCACGGAGGAAGGGCAGTCGGCTGTCGACCTTGAGGTCCATGCGGCGCACTTCAACGCGCATCCGTACCTGGCGTCTGCCGCACTGGGCAGCCTGGCCCGGATGGAGGTCGAAGACACGCCCAGGGAAACCATTGTCCGGTTCCGTGACGCGGTGCGCGGCCCGCTGGGTGCTCTGGGTGATCGCCTCGTGTGGGCCGCCTGGCTTCCCTTCTGTGCCGTACTGGGGCTGGGCGTCTTCTGGGCGGGCCTCCCCCCTTGGGGAGCGGTGGCTGCATTCCTCGGGATGTACAATGCCGGTCACATCTTCTTGAGGGTTCAGGGATATCTCCTTGGCTGGGCCGAGGGACCACGCCTTGGGATGAGGCTGCGAGAATCGGCGATTCCGGGCATGGCGCGTCGGGTAGAACGACTCCTGATGGTCGCGATCGGTTTGCTGGTCGGTGTGCTTTCCGCTGCCGGGCTGCCGGAATCCTCGGGTACGGGTCTACATCTGTCGGGGGCGATTGCTCTTGCCGCCGGCGCATTGCTTGGACCGCGGGCATGGAAGCCCGCCGCCGTCGTTGTCGTCGGGACCGTCGGTTTTGTTCTCGCTATCGGATTGGTGAGGTAGAGATGAAAGAGGTGACGGTTGAGATCGTGAACCGTGCCGGCCTGCACGCCCGCCCCGCTTCCGAGCTGGTCCGGTTGGCCGAGGGCTTCAAGAGCGAGATCCTGCTGGAAAAGGACGGCCTTGAGGTCAACGGCAAGAGCATCATGGGCGTGCTCATGCTGGCCGCCGAGTGCGGCAGCCAGTTACGGATTCGCGCGTTGGGCGAAGACGCGGACCAGGCACTCGTTGCACTGTCCGGACTGGTGGAGCGCGGCTTCGAGGAGATGCAGGGTGGGTGAGGTTCTGGATGGATTTCCCGCTTCCGAGGGGATTGGAGAGGGGCGGGTAGTTCGCTTCAGCTGGTCACTTCCGGTCGTGCCGCACGCCTCGGTGAGCGCCGACCTGGTCGAGGCCGAGCTGGCCGCCTTCCATGACGCGTTGGCCGCCGCCCGCGTCGAACTCTGTGAACTCAAGGCGCGCACGGAAGAACTGCTGGGACCCGTCGAGGCGCGGATTTTCGATCCGCAGATCCTCATGCTCGAAGACTCTGAAGTCGTCGAGGGGACCGCGCGTTACATCCGTGAAAACCGGATCGCCGCAGCTCGGGCATTCGATCTGCGCATGCTGGAGCTCCGCACCATGTGGAGCGTGACGCAGCACGCCATGGTTCTCGATCGACTCAACGACCTTGAGGATCTGCAGCTTCGGGTCCTGAATCGACTTCTGGGCCGCACCACGACAGCGCAACTGACGGCTGAGGACGGGCCGGTCATTCTGGTGGCGCCCAATCTGACGCCCTCTGTGATTGTGCAGCTGGACCCCGAGATCGTCGTTGGAATCGCCACCGACCAGGGGACGCGGTCTTCGCACTGGGCGATTCTTGCCCGGTCACAGAACATGGCTGCTGCGGTCGGACTCGGTGATGTCTACAAGCGCGCGGTAGACGGACAGGAGGCGATCGTCGACGGCCGGATCGGTCGAGTGATCCTGGATCCAGATCCAGCAGACCGTGAGGTCTTCGAGGCCCGCAGGTCGCGATTGCGCGGCTGGGCCGATGAAGTCGAAGCCATCGCCAACCTGGAATCGATCACAGCTGACGGGCACCCCCTCGCCCTGAGGGCCAATCTGGATCTGCCCGTGGAGGCCGAAGCGGCCCTGCGACATGGAGCCGAAGGGGTTGGCCTTCTGCGGACCGAATTCCTGGTCGTGGGTCGCTCCACCATGCCCGACGAGGAAGAGCAGTATCAGGGGTATCGGAGCGTTGCCGAGGTTTTCCGTGATCAGCCTGTCTACATCCGACTGTTTGATCTCGGCGGGGACAAGTTCCCCATGTTCCTGCACATGCCCGAGGAGGAGAATCCGTTCCTGGGATGGCGGGGCGTCCGCGTCCTGTTGGACGAGCCCGAGCTGTTCAGGACGCAGTTGCGAGCCATCCTGCGGGCGACGGTCCACGGCGACATCCGGATCATGGTCCCCATGGTCAACGACGTTGAAGAGATTCAGCAGGTCAGGGCGCTCCTGGAGCAGCAGGAGGAGCAACTCCGACGAGAAGGCGTACCCTACCGCGCCGGGTACAAGTTGGGGGTGATGATCGAGACGCCTGCTGCGGCGCTGGACGCCGCCGAACTGGCTCGCCATTCGGACTTCTTTTCGATCGGCACCAACGATCTGGTCCAGTACACGTTGGCCGTGGACAGGACCAATAGCCGACTTGCGAAGCTCTACAACCCGTTCCATCCGGCGGTCGTGCGGCAACTGCATTCGGTCGCTCGGGTCGGACGGGCGGCGGGCATTGAAGTCAGCGTCTGTGGCGAGATGGCGGCTACCGCTCTGGGCGCCTTTCTGATGATCGGGCTCGATATTTCGACACTTTCGGTCGCCTGGCCTGCGCTCCCCGAACTGAAAAAGGTGCTCTGTGAGGTGAGGGTGGAGGACGCCCGCCGAGCGGCGGGCAAAGCCCTTTCAGCCCCCACGGCGCGTGAGGTCATGGAGTGCCTCTCCGATGGGATTGGCGACTCCGTCGATCTGGATGCCTTCGAAGGCCGCTGGGATCTCCACAGAAGGGACCGCCCGACCCCATCCTGACCCCGTTGCGATGGGTTGTACGCATACGCCACAGCGTCTAGCTTCTGGGGCTTTCAGCCGCGCGGGCGCGCGCCCGCGCTGGATCTTCTACAGGTACAGGAAACTTGATGTCCCGACACCTCTTTACTTCCGAGTCCGTGACCGAAGGTCACCCGGACAAGGTCGCCGATCAGATCTCCGACTCCGTGCTCGACCACATGCTGGCCGAGGATCCGATGTCGCGCGTTGCCTGTGAGACCTTCGTAACGACCGGGATGGCTCTGGTGGCAGGCGAGATCACGACCGAGACGTATGTCGAAATTCCGGACATCGTTCGCGCCACCCTGAAGGAGATCGGCTACACCGACGTCGCTTACGGCATCGACTACAAGACCTGCGCGGTCCTGTCCTCGATCGACAAGCAGTCGCCCGATATCGCCCAGGGAGTGAACACCGGAGGCGCCGGCGACCAGGGAATGATGTTCGGCTACGCCACCACCGAGACCCCCGAGTTGATGCCGGCTCCGCACATCTACGCGCAGCGGATCACCCACCGCCTGGCTCAGGCTCGTAAAGAGGGCCTCGTGGACTGGCTGCGGCCGGATGGGAAGTCGCAGGTGACGGTTGAGTATGAGGATGGCCGCCCGATCCGGGTCGACACCGTCGTGGTCTCGACTCAGCACGGCGAAGAGGTCAGCCAGGAAGAGATCCACAAGTTCGTGATCGAGCAGGTGATCACCCCGGTCATGCCGGCCGATCTCTTCGACCCCGCCAATTGCACCTTCCACATCAACCCGACCGGAAAGTTCGTGATCGGCGGACCGCATGGTGATGCAGGCCTGACCGGCCGCAAGATCATCGTCGACACCTACGGCGGAATGGGACGTCACGGTGGTGGAGCCTTCTCGGGCAAGGACGCGACCAAGGTCGACCGTTCAGCCGCTTATGCTGCTCGCTGGGCCGCCAAGAACCTGGTCGCTGCCGGCCTGGCCGACCGCGTCGAGATTCAGCTGGCCTATGCGATCGGTGTGATCCAGCCGGTCTCCGTCCACGTCGAGACCTTCGGTACGGGGAACTACGACGACAGCACCATCGTTGCCGCGCTTCGGAAGGTTTTTGACTTCAGTTCGGCGGGAATCATCGAGGCGCTCAAGTTGCGCACACCGATCTTCCTCCCGACTGCGGCGTATGGACACTTTGGCCGCACGGTCGAAACGGTCGAGCGGCACGGAAGGTCGGTTGTACTGTTCCCTTGGGAGCGTACGGACCGGGTCGACGAGCTCAAGTCAGCGGTAGGCGCCTGACTCTCTTCCCGCCCCGCCTGAAAGACGGCGGGGTGGGAACGAGTCGCCTGCGAGGAGCGATTGTGCAGGTTGAGGTGAAGGTCCACAGTCTGGGGCAGGACCGCTCCAAGCAGCCGGTTGTGCTGCTTCGCGAGGTGGTTGGCACGCGTCTACTCCCCATCTGGATCGGTCACGCCGAGGCCGGGTCCATTGCCATGCACATGGCCGGTCAAGAGCCGGGACGCCCACTGACCCACGACCTGATGGCCGACGTGGTGAAGCGGCTGACGGGCCGGGTCGAGCGGGTGGCGATCACGCACGTCTCCAACAACACGTTCTACGCCGAGCTGACGTTGTACCAGGATGGCGAGGTGATTCGTGTGGACGCTCGCCCGTCCGATGCGATCGCGCTGGCGATCCGCACAGGGGCCCCGATCTTTGCTGAGAATGCTCTCCTCGACCAGGTCCAGATTGAGATGGCCGACGCCTCCGGGACGGATCTCTTTGAGGTGGCCGATCCGGATGCTTCTTCTGACGGACCCCTGACCGATGAGGCACCCGCAGGTGTTGGCGACTCGGCCTCGACGCCTGCACCCGAAATGCCGAAAAGCGGTGGTCGAGGCCAACCAGGCGAGGGCCCACGCGGTCTGACTCCTGGAGAACTTGAGGCGTATCTGCGCACTCTCGATCCTGAAGACTTCGGACGGTTCAATCCGTGACTCGGACCCAAAACTCGCTCCTCATCGGGGCCCTGATCGTCCTTTCCACTCTTGCGACCCCGGTCTGGCTTTCCGCCCAGGTGGAGGCGGACCCCGTCCTGCAGGGTGTGGTGCGCAGGGGCAGTGCGCCTATGGGCGCGGCGATGGTGGTGTTGCACCGCGTGGACGCGATGGACGCCGGTGAGATCGACTCGATCCGTGCGGATGGAGAAGGACGCTTTCGGTTCAACCTGCCCACCGTGCCGGATCCGGGCGGGACCGGCGAAGTCTACTTCGCCTCGGTCCGACATCAGGGCCTTCTGTATTTCGGGACTCCGGTTGCCAGCGCCATTCAACTGGATTCGACCTACTCGATCCAGGCATGGGACACGCTCCAGGCCCCGCCAGAAGGCGTCGAAATCCCGATCGAGGTCCGCTACCTGCTGGTTGAGGCGATTCCTGGCGGATGGCAGGTCACGGACCTGACTCAACTTCGCCTGGGTGGCGAGAACACGATCGTTCCGGCCGAGGGTGGCCTTACCTGGTCGTACCCGCTTCCGGCAGGCATCCAGAATGTGCAGGTCGGCGGGGGCGACATCGCGCCGGCCGCCGTCCAGCTGGATTCTGATGCGGTTCGGCTGACCATGCCGCTGTCTCCGGGAAATCGGCAGCTGATGCTGCGCTACACGATCGATTCTCTCAACCTCGACATCGACCTTCCGGGCGAAGTCGAAGAGTTCGAGTTTCTGGTCCTGGAGCCGGCGCCCAATCTGCAGGTCACCGGGCTGGTGGCGGTTGAGCCGGTCGAATCGTCGCCCGGTGTGATCTATCGCCGGTACGCCGCATCTCTGATGGCCGATTCGACTCTGACCGTGCGGCAAGTGCCTGCTCCGGCTGAACTCCCGGTCAAGCTGATTGCCTTTGCGCTGGCTTTTCTGCTGACCGCGGCCGGCCTGTGGGCTGTCATGGGCAAGCGTGGGGCCAACCAGCCTACCGCGGCCACGGACGGCCCCGGCCCCGGGACGCTCAAGGATAGCCCCGCCGCCGGGACCCCCGGTCAGCCAGCCCCCGCCGCGGTCCGGGAACGGATAGTGCTCGCGATTGCCCAGCTGGATGAGGAACTCGCCGGCGCCACCGGTGAACGTGCGGCGACCATTACGGCCGAACGTGCCAGCCTCATGGAGCGACTCCGGGAGCTCTCCTGATGACGATGCTTCGTCCCCGAGTGGGGCGGTGAGCGTCGTCACCACTCGCGGAATCCTCCTACGAGCACACCCGTATTCCGAGTCGAGTCGTGTCCTGAGGTTTCTGACCGCCGACCTCGGGGTGGTCGGCGTGATGGCGCGCGGTGCCCGCAAGCGCGGTGGAAAGGGGGCTGCGGGTGTCGACCTTTTTGCCGAATCTGAATTGATCCTCTTCCTGAAAGGGAACCGCGATCTGCAGACGCTTCGCGAGGCGACCCCCTGCAGAACGCGGCGAGGACTCGGCCGGCATCCGCTACGGCTGACGGCCGCAGGCGTTCTGGCTGAGGTCGTATTGCGGCACCATGGTGAGGGCCCCGGTGAGGAGCTGTATGAATCGCTCTCCCTGGCCCTGGACCGCCTGGAGGAAGCCGCCCCCGAATCGGTCGTGGCGGTGCTTCTGGTTGAGGCTTGGAGCCTCGTTGCCTCCTTCGGATTCCTCCCGTTGCTCGACAGCTGCGTGGAGTGCGGGGAGCCGATCCGGGACGACGAGATGGGTCGCTTCGACTTCGCCGCCGGGGGAATGCGCTGCGCTTCGTGCGGCGGAGAGACGGCGGGCCCGCGTGTGGGGCCGGGAGCTCTGGTTCAGCTCAGCCACCTGTTGAATGGGGAGATCCCCACTGCGCTGAACCGTCCTCGAAGCCACCTTCGCCTGTTGTCGGACTTCATTACGTATCACGTGTCAGGGGGCCGGCCGCTCGAAGCCTTCAGTGTCCTGGCGGAGCTCCTGCCGCCCGACAACGAATCCTCATGAAGAACCTGATTCTGGGGACCGCGGGCCATATCGATCACGGAAAAACCGCACTGGTCAGGGCGCTGACCGGCATTGAGACCGACCGACTGGCCGAAGAGCAGGAACGGGGCATTACCATCGACCTGGGCTTCGCCGAATTGACCGGCGCCGAAGGCGTGCGGATCGGCGTGGTTGATGTGCCGGGCCACGAAGGCTTCATCCGGAACATGCTCGCTGGCGCCACCGGAATGGATGTGGTCCTGCTGGTGGTCGCCGCCGACGAAGGCGTAATGCCTCAGACCCGGGAGCACCTGGCGATTCTTCGCTTTCTGCGCGTTGAACGCCTCGTGGTCGCGCTCACCAAGGTCGACCTGGTCGATGAGGAGTGGCTGGAACTCGTCCGGGATGATGTTCAGAGCTTCCTGGCAGACACGCGCTTCGCCCAGGCTCCTGTCGTCGCGGTGTCGTCGACGATCGGGACCGGGATCGAGACCCTGCGAGCGACGCTGATTGAGGAGGCCCGCCTGGCCCGTTTCGTGGAGGCTGACGACCTGGTTCGCCTGCCGGTCGACCGGGTATTCACGATCCGGGGAACTGGAACGGTTGTGACCGGCACGCTGTGGAGTGGGGCGCTGAAGAACGGTGCTCGAGTCCGCCTCATGCCCGCAGGGCTGGACGCACGGGTGCGGGGACTTCAGATGCACGGAGCGGAGACCGACCAGGCGTCGCCCAGCGGGCGGATTGCCGTGGCTCTGAACGGCGATGGCATCGACACCGCGACGGTTCAACGTGGACAGACTCTGGTGGTTGATCCGGTGTGGACCGCGAGCCAGATGCTGACCACCCGGCTGACGATGCTCGACGAAACCGGCTGGCGTCTGGAGCAGGGTCAGCGGGTCCGGGTCCATCTGGGGACGGCCGAAGTCATGGCGCGGGTGGCGGTGCTGGAAGGCGAAGCGGTCGAGCCCGGCGGGACCGGGTGGGTTCAGCTGCGTCTGGAGTCGCCGGTGGCGGCCCGGGCAGGGGACCATTTCGTGATTCGGTCCTATTCACCGGTTACGACGATCGGAGGGGGGCGTGTGGCGGAGGACCAGCCCCCCAAGCGGAAGACGCTGTCGGAGATCGAGAAGAAGGCCTTGGACGCCATCCTTTCTGGCGATCCGGTTCCCAGTGTCGGTGCGGTCCTGGCGCTTGGGGGTGCCGTGGGCGTTGCCGAGCAGGCGCTCCCGATCCGTACCGGGCTTCCGCCAGCTCTGGTGGCCTCGGCACTGGAGACCCTGGCCGCGGATGGAGCGGTCCAAACCACTGAGCGCATATGGGTCGGTCGTGACGCGGTCGATTCACTGCGAGAACGGGTCCTGGCTGAAGTGGACCGCGTCCATCGCGACGAGGCCTTTCGAAGCGGGGTGGGGAAGGAGCAGCTCCGGCAGTGCGCCACGCCCGGGACCGCCGCCGGGCTGGTCGACGCGGTCCTGGAGGGCCTGATCGGGGCCGGAACCCTGGTACCGCAGACCGGTGTTGTGGCCCGTTCCGGATTCGAACCTCGACTGAACGAGGCCCAGATGGGGCTGCGGGATCGGCTGGTCGCGATCTTCCGTGAAGGAGGGCTGGCGCCGCCTTTTCTGGACGAATTGAGCGAGGAAAGCCGTGATGACCCCGCCTTCGTGCCGATTCTGCGCGGACTTGAGGCAGAAGGGAGACTGGTTCAACTGGACGAGGGCCTACTGGCTGATTCCACTGCGGTCAAAGCCGTCATTGCACAGGTTCAGGCCGATCTGGCCGGCCAATCCGAGCTGGGGCCGGCGGACTTCAGAGAAGCCATCCCGGTGACCCGCAAACACTTGATGCCGATCCTTGGATATCTGGACCGTATTGGTGTGACGATCCGGACTGATTCGGGTCGCGCCGTACCCGCGGACTGACCGCGGGCAACCTTTCGGGGCACTTCGCCATCCAACGGTGTACATGCATAGGACGTCCCATTTGTGGAAAGTTTAGCTTGACCGCGGGGAAGCCGAAGCTCTACTTTGGCTTAAGTACCGGGGGAATCCCGGGTTTTCGCTTGATGGAGATTCATCACGATCCACTGTTACTGCACAGCGTTCGATGTGCGGAGGTCTCGATGAGACGCACGATTGGCGTCTTGTTCGTCCTCCTTTCCATGCTCGGCCTTTCGCAATCTGCCTCCGCCCAGGAGGTGGGGCGTGGGTCGTCTGGTGAGCAGGCGAGCGGATTATTTTCGCTTCAACCCAACTATCCGAATCCGTTTAACCCGGAGACGACGATCCCCTTCAGGCTTGAAGAGGGTCTGTTCGCCGACGGGCGTCCGGTGGTTGTGTCCATGCGCATCTTCAACATGTTGCGCCAGCCGGTAGGGGTTCCAGCTGCGGTAAGGCACCCCGAGGGCGACGTGTCGGTAGTTGAGCTGGAGTACACGGCGTCCGGTCTCCATGAAGCATTCTGGGACGGTCGTGACTTCAGTGGTAACCAGGTCGCCTCGGGCGCCTATTTCGTGCAGCTGACCGTCAACGGGGTCAGCAAGCACATCAAGGTCTTCGTCGCCAAATAGGGCGGGGCCAAATAGGGCGGGGAAGGTCGGCGCGGTCGATCCCGACCAGGCGCGAAACCCCGGGTCAGCCCGAGCGCTCTTTCAGCAGCTTCAGGAACTGTTTGGGCGACTTGAGGCCGAGAAGCTTCTCGGGAACCTCTGGATCCTTGGCGAACTGGGCGATCTTTCCAAGTACGGGGAGGTACTGGTTCGAGACCTCCAGCGGCGGGGCAACGATCAGAAAGAAATTAGTGACCGGCTGCCCGTCGATTGCGTTGAAGTCCATCCCTTCTGGCTTGCGGCCGTAGGCCAGGCGCAGGCGATTCGCAACAAGGGAACGGCAGTGGGGGATGGCGATGCCTTTGCCGATCCCGGTGCTGCCCAGGTTCTCACGTCGCTTCAGCGTCTTGCACAGAATGGCCTCGGACTTGGGATCAAGATCCAGAAGGCCGACCATTTCACGCAAAAGGTCGTCCTTGGTCTCAGATTCCAGATCCAGCTTGACCACATCGACGGAGAAGAAATCCCACAGCTTCATCGCTGGGACTCCTGACGGCTGAGAGGGTTACGAAGTAAGCATGAAACATAAGGAATACGGGAGGGCAACCCAAGATGGCGGCGTCGGATGATCGGGGTTGATCACCACGACCATCTTCACGCCTTCCGGAAGGCGAGGTAGCTTTGCCATCATGAGTCCGAACCTTCTATCTCAGCTATCAGGGGCAGCCACGCCGCTGTTTCTCGCGCCCCAGGCCGGCGTGAGCGAGTCGCCGTTCAGGCGGCTTTGCCGCGAGTTCGGTGCCGATGTCGTTGTGACCGAGTTCGTCAGCGCCGATGGGATCCTGCATGGCAATGAGCGGACCATGGACTACCTCCGCTTTGACGAGGAGGAGCGCCCCATCGGGGTCCAGATTTTCGGCTCCGATCCTGCGACCATGGGAGATGCCGCCGCCTATGTGACCGAAACTTTTGGCCCCGACTTCGTGGACATCAATTTCGGTTGCCCGGTCAAAAAGGTGGTCAAGCGCAACGGAGGCAGCGGATGTCTGCGGGATCTTGATCTGGTCCAGCAGATTATCCGGGCGTGCGTGGACGCGACCTCGGCGCCGATCACGGTGAAGATCCGATCGGGCTTCGACGAAAGCAGCCGCGATCCTGTGGGGATTGGGCTTCGCTGTCAGGATGCCGGCGCCCGGATGATCACGCTCCACGCGCGAACCCGGACCGACATGTACAGGGGTTTCGCCCGTTGGGAGGAGATCCGCGCCCTCACGGAAGCGCTGGAGATCCCCGTGATCGGCAATGGCGACATCACCTCGGGCCACGACGCCCTGCGGATGCGCGAAGAGACCGGATGTGACGGGATCATGATCGCTCGGGGGAGCCACGGGGATCCATGGATCTTCAGGCAGGCCCGTGCGGCTCTGGACGGTGCCCCCGTCCCTGCGGAGCCGACCGTCGAAGAGCGCTTCCACATCTGCCTGAAGCATGCCCGAAACGCGATCGACTTTGAGCGAAATAAGACACGGGCCGTGATCGAGTTCCGGAAGCACCTGGGTTGGTACACCAAGGGGCTCCCCAACGGAAAGCAGCTTCGGATGGAGCTCTTCAAGGTGGAAACGCTTGAGGAGATGGAAGTGGCCATCGCCCGCTACCTTGAGGCATGGCGGGCCGGGGAACTGGCCGACGCCCCAGACCCGGTCGCACCGCTGACTCCGGCAGGCTAACCACCGGATCGGAATCGATCGGACGGAATCGGACCCTTTCGCGTCCAAATCTGTACTATATTCAGGTGCTGTTTGAAAAAACGGGGGCGTCACGGTTTCGACGTGTTCAGTAAAGGTTGGACTGCGTGTCGAGGTTCCGGTGCCTCGTAAAACTGTCGGAAAATTTTTAATTGCCAACAATAACATGGCGATGGCTGCGTAAGGTCTAAGACCTTTCACGTAGTCCGTTCTCTACATTGCCCGCCCGGGGCGGTGTAAAAGAACGTCGATAATTCGGGCTGGCGGTCCGGGGGTGTCCTCCCCTCGGCTGCGAGATTTTAGAGGACTGGCTTCAGGTGGTGCGGTGTGCTGGCCTGCCAGAAGTAAGATCAACAGCGCTCTATGCACGTAGAGGTCTGATTGGAGCTGTTTGCGGACGCGGGTTCGACTCCCGCCGCCTCCATTTTTTTTCACAGAAGTGGCTCGGTAAGGCTTGATGCTTACCGGGCCATTTTTGTTTCTACTTTCTTGGCCGCCGTCCCGAAAAAATGGAGGCGGCGTCCGTCTCACCCGCGTCCGGCGATTTCAGTGCGACGCACTGAAATCGCACGCGGGTGAAGCTGCGGTGGGCTGCGCCCATCCTCGCTTGAATCGGCCCTTGGGGCCGATTCTCGACTCCCTTTGGGCGGGGCGACCGTTTGTGGCCCGGGGGCGGTGGCTGCCGGGTCGTTTGCGGTTCTGCCTGCTGGGCCGCCGTTCGTAAAAGATGGCGGCGGCGGGGGTCTGGCTGCGTTCTTCTGCCGGCTGCGCCGCTCCTCGCTCAAAGCGAATCGAGAGGTGCTGGACGCCACCGGTCGCTTTGGCGGACGAGTGGTCCATAGGACTCATCTTGGTGCCCAAGCTTTGTCGTCAATACCCCGCTCGCGCGGGGAGCACGCGGCGCACTGCCTCAGCGGCGACCTTCACGAGGGCCTACCCCCACTCGCGCGGGGAGCACGTTGGGCACGAC
>JBDNHE010000041.1:0-34779 GCA_041688945.1 Gemmatimonadota bacterium
CGATCCGTCTGAACTGTCTCTGCAGAACGGCGAGACGGCCTCGCTCGATCAGGCCTATCAGCTTTGCGCGCAGTGCCACTTCGAGCAGGGCGATGACTGGGCCGGTGGCGCCCACGGCAAGCGTCTGGCGGGATGGAGCGGGGAGCGTGTGGTGCTCAGCTGCACCGGTTGCCACAACCCGCATGTACCCACCTTCGAGCCCCGCATTCCGTTCCGCGGACCCAACATTCCGCGGACCGGGAGCCGTCGACCATGAGTAATCACGACAAACCCATCGAGGCCGGCACGGATGATGCTCGCGCGATGACCTTTGCCGACGTGCTCAAGTACGTCGGTCAGATGGAAGCCCAGCAGAAAGTGCCGCCCGATGTTCTGACGGCGCCGGCCTCTGCTGTGCCTACATCATCGGGTGGCTGTGGGACCGGTTCGTGTGGCTGCAATGGTTCGCGGGCGAGTTCAGAGGGCGTCGCCGCGCAGGCCGGTCACGATGAGGCGCCCGACTTCAATCTCCTGATCGCCGATGCCGGGGACCATGATCCGGGTGCCCCGTCTCAGACGCTCCTGGACAAGCCCGTGGATCGCCGCCGAGCACTGTCGCTCATGGCCGGTGCTCTGGCCTTGGGCACGCAGGCGGTTGGAGCCTGCTCGCCTCTCGGCGCCACCGAAGAGGAGCGCGAAGCCAAGCTGCTGGAGTGGGGCGAGTACTTCAAAGGCAACTTCCAGCTGATGACCGCCGAGGAGAAGGCGGAGACCATCGGGCGTCTGGAGCGGCTGGCCCAGCTGAAGCAGGGCAGGGAGGTGGCGATCAAGGCCACCGAGGCGATTCCGGGCGTGATGTACGGCTACGCCTTCAACATCTCCAAGTGCAGAGGCTATCGGGAATGCGTTTCGGCCTGCATTCAGGAGAACAATCTCGATCGCGAGACCGGCACGCAGTACATCCGGATCTTCGAGATGGAGGACGGCGAGATCAACCTGGAGCACGCGACCGCGGACTTTCAGCATGAGGTGCCGGCCGAGGGCCACTTCTACATGGGCACCCAGTGCTTCCAGTGCGCGAATCCGCCCTGTGTGGAGGTCTGTCCGGTCGGCGCGACCTGGCAGGAGCCCGACGGCATCACGGTCATCGACTACGACTGGTGCATCGGCTGTCGCTACTGCGAAGCTGCCTGTCCGTACTGGGCCCGTCGCTTCAACTGGGGCGAGCCGTCCGTGCCCGCCGAGGATCTGAATCCTACGCAGCACTATCTGGGCAACCGGGCGCGCAAGAAGGGTGTGGTCGAGAAGTGCACCTTCTGCATTCAACGCTCACGGGAAGGCCGGTTGCCGGCTTGCGCCGAGGCGTGCCCGACCGGTGCCCGTGTCTTTGGCGACCTCATGGATCCCGAATCGGAGATCCGCTGGGTGCTTGAGCACAAGCGTGTCTTCCGGCTGAAAGAAGAGCTGGGGACCGAGCCGCGCTTCTGGTACTACACCGACTGATGGACGCCTGACCATGCACATGAAGAACTTCTTCCTGGATGCGCTCCGGTCGGCGACCTCGGGCGGGCGACGCTATCACGTCTGGATGGGCGCGCTCACTCTGATCATGCTGATTGGTGCTTACGCCTACTCGATCCAGCTGCGTGAAGGGCTGATCGTGACGGGAATGAGCGACCACGTGAGTTGGGGCCTCTACATCTCCAACTTCACCTTTCTGGTGGGGCTGGCTGCGGCCGCCGTCATGCTGGTGCTCCCGGCGTACGTGCTGAAGGACGTGGACTTTGGCAGTGCCGTACTGATCGCCGAGGGGGTGGCCGTCTCCGCGCTGATCATGTGCCTGGCCTTCGTCACCGTCGATCTGGGAAGTCCACTCCGGTTCTGGCATCTGATACCAGGCATCGGGCTCCTGAACTGGCCCCGTTCCATGCTGGCGTGGGACGTGCTGGTCTTGAACGGGTATCTGGCGCTGAACCTCCTGATCCCCTTCTACATCCTGTACAGCCACTACGCAGGGAGAGAGGCGGACAAGAAGAAGTACGTGCCGTTCGTGTATCTCTCGGTCTTTTGGGCGGTGAGCATTCACATGGTCACGGCCTTTCTTCTGGCCGGACTCCCCGCGCGCCCCTTCTGGAACAGTTCGCTGCTGGGTCCTCGCTTCCTGGCCTCGGCCTTTGCGGCCGGGCCGGCCTTCATGATCGTGGCGCTCTGGTTCATCAAGTCAGAGACGCGCTACCAGATCAGGGAAGGCGTGTTTGCCAAGTTGGCCATGGTGATCACCGTGGCCGCACAGGTGAATTTGGTCATGATCGGCTCCGAGATCTTCAAGGAGTTCTACGCTCCGACCCAACACGCTATCAGCGCCCGCTACCTGTTCTTTGGTCTGGAAGACGCCAACCGGCTCGTTCCATGGATCTGGACGGCGCTGATCATGAATCTGACAGCCACGATCATTCTGACCATGCATCCCCTCCGCAAGAATCCGCGCTGGTTGATCCCGACCTGTGTGGTGCTGTTCATCTCAATCTGGATGGACAAGGGGATCGGGCTGGTGATTCCGGGCTTCGTGCCCTCACCGCTGGGCGAGATCGTGGAGTACGCGCCGACCTGGGTGGAGCTGGCCGTGACCGCAGGAATCTGGGCCATGGGCCTCTTCATCTTCACCGCGCTGGTGCGGGTGGCCCTGCCGATTGAGCTGGGGGAGCTGCGGAGTCCGAACGCCGAGGCTAGATAGTGGTCCCCACCGCGATCGCGTGACAGACCGTTCCCACGATCACGAACCCGTGCCAAACAGCGTGGGAATGTTTCCGTTCGTTATGGAAGAAGGGCGTTCCCGCGGTGTAGGCCACCCCCCCGGCGACCAGCCAGCTCAGCGTCGCGGGTGACAGTTGAGCGATCATGGGCTTGATGGCGATCAGCACCAGCCATCCCATGGCGATGTAGACCAGGGTAGAGATCAGCTGGAAGCGGCCTGTGTAGAACAGCTTCAGGACTATTCCGGCGAGGGCCAGGCCCCAGATCACACCGAACAGGCTCCAGCCCCAACCGCCGCGTAGTTCGTCGATCATGAACGGGGTGTAAGTGCCCGCGATCAGCAGGTAGATCGACGCGTGGTCCAGGATCTTGAGTTTCGCCTTTACCATGGGAAGGCTGACGGCGTGATAGGCGGTGGAAGCACCGTACAGGATGATCATGGTCGCGCCGAAGACTGAGACGCCGACAAGTTCCCAGACGTCTCCTCCTATCGCGGCCAAGACCACCAGGACGACGGTTCCCACGATCGCCGCGACCAGACCGAGCGCGTGGGTGATCGCGTTGGCTCGCTCGCCTGTGCTGGATGCGTCGGTGTCAGGCGTGTGGTTGGTCATGGGGCCGGGGTTCGCAAAGAGGAGTTCGGTCTTGGAATCTACTGCTGCGGGCTGGCCGCCGTCCGCACGGTGCCGCAAAATGAACGCCCCATTCGCTCCAACCCCGACTGCCCATGCGTCTCTCCGCCTTCGCCCGCCCCGCGAACCTGTTCGCCGGTCTCGTCGTCGCTTTTCTACCGGCCACGACCCTCACCGCCCAGGACGCTCCGCGCCCGATGACCGTCGACGATGAGCTCGACATGGTGGCCGTGGGCAGCCCTCTCATCTCTCCCGACGGCAGCTGGGTTCTGTATTCGAAGCGGACGCTGGACTGGGACGAGAACGAGTACGACACGGAGTACTGGGCGGTGCCCACGGATGGCTCGGAGCCCTATCGGTACATCGGCGAGGACGGCGGCAGCGACTTCCAGTTCTCTCCAAATGGCACGTATCTGAGCTTTCGGCGGGCAGTGGGTGAGGGACCGGCCCAGGCCCAGCAGATTTTTCTGATGCGGACGTCGGGTGGTGAGGCGGTCCAGCTGACCAAGCACGGCAACAGCATCGGGTCCTACGACTGGGCTGAGGACGAATCGCGGATCTTCTTCCAGGCGGACAATCCCAAGCCGGACTCAATCCGCGCCGAGGAGCGAAAGGGCACCGACGCCATCTTCGTGGACGAGGGGCCGAACGGGCAGACGGTGGACGCGTGGCAGAACCTGTGGGTCTTTGACATGACCAGCGACTCTTCCCGGAAGATCACCGATGCCGAGCTCATTATGGGGAGCTGGGACGTCGCACCGGATGGCCAGCGGATCGCGCTCACGGCACGGGATCGGAACCGCCGAAACGACGCCGACCGCAACGAGATCTTCCTGGCCAACGTCGAGACAGGAGAGCTGCAACGCCTGACCGAGAATGGTGCCCCGGAGAGTGGAATCTCCTGGTCGCCCGACGGCACCGTCTTTCTCTACACCGCGGCCGACGACCAAGAGTGGATGAATCGCAACAGCAAGCTCTGGCTGATGGACCCGACGACGGGTGAGCATCATCTCATTTCCGGTGCATTCGAGGGTGCGCCTTCTGACCCGGTATGGACACCCGACTCTCGCCGCATCCTGTTCAGCGGGCAGCAGGGCACGGACACGAATCTCTTCTCACTGGACGCAGCCTCGGGAGAAATCGAGCGGCTGACCTCGGTCTCGGGCACCCTCAGGGCGTCGTCGTTCTCAAGCGATCGCACGCGCTATGCCTACACCTTCAGCGACTACCGTACGCCGACCGACGTATGGGTCGGAGGCACGGATGACGACGCGCCGACCCGCCTGACCGATGCCAACCCGCAGGTCTCCGAGTGGCTGCTCGCCGACATGCGGGTGATTGACTGGGAGAGTGTGGGTGACTTCACCATTGAGGGCCTCCTGCATCTGCCGCCCGGACACGAGGAGGGCGACCCGCTCCCGCTCATGCTGAACATCCACGGCGGGCCGGCCGGCGTCTTCTCGAACAGCTGGAGTGCGCGGTATCACATCTATGCCGGTCTCGGATACGCGTCGCTGTCACCCAACGTGCGGGGCAGCAGCGGCTACACGGATCGCCTGCGCGAGGGCAACACCTTGCAGCAGGGCGACGGTATCGGCTTCGGCGATTACCAAGACCTCATGCGTGGCGTCGATCGGCTCATTGAGGACGGAATCGCGGATCCCGAGCAACTCGCACTCCGTGGCTGGAGCTATGGGGGGATCCTGGGTGGGTGGACCGTGACACAGACGGATCGGTTCAAGGCGGCCTCAATCGGGGCCGGGGTCTATGACTGGAGGTCCGAATACGGTCCCGGCTTCAACAACGACGTGCGGCTCTGGCACATCGGTGGGACCCCCTGGAGTGATCCGGAGGCGTGGCAGAACCAGAGCGCCCTGACCCACGCGACCAACGTGACGACCCCGACCCTGCTGATCCACGGCATGAACGACACCACGGACACCGAGCAGCAGAGCATGATGTTCTATGCCGCGCTCCGCGACATCGGCAAGGCGCCGGTCCGGTACGTTCGCTTTCCGCGCGAGCCCCACGGATTCAGGGAGCCGCGCCATCAGCGGATCCGCGACATTGAGGAGATCCGCTGGATGCAGCTGCATGTTTTCGGTGACGAATGGACACCGTGGATCCGTCCCACGACCAAGAAGACAATAACTCCGCCGATCACCCAATGACCTCCGAAGCGTCCGGGCCCAAGCGCTACGACCGCGACTACTTCGATCACTGGTACCGGGGTCCCGGTGCGTCCAAGGGCGAAGGCGAACTCCGACGCCAGGTCGCGCTCGCGGTGGCGGCGACCGAGTCGGTCCTGAATCGCCCGATCGAGTCGGTGTTGGACGTGGGCTGCGGCGAGGGTCGCTGGCAGCCGGCGATCGCCGAGCTGCGACCGGACGCTACGTACCTCGGCCTCGACCCCAGTGCGTATGCCGTTGAACGCTGGGGTGTCGAGCGGAATCTGAAGCTGGGTGGACTCGCCGATCTCGGCAGCTTCGCCATTGAGGAGCCCTTCGACCTGGTCGTGTGCGCCGACGTCCTCCACTACCTCGACAAGGAGACGATCCTGATCGAGTTCGATGAACTGGCCGACCTGGTTGGAGGGGTCGCGTTGATTGAGGTCTTCACCGGGGACGATCCGGTGGAAGGCGACCGAGACGGTTTCCACCTCCGGCCCGCCCAATGGTACCGACGCGTTTTCGTGGGGGCCGGACTCGTACCCGTGGGGCTGCAGATGTATGTTCACGCCGAAATCGCCGGGGATCTGGACGCGCTCGACCTCCCCGGAGCGGCGTCTGGGTCCGCGTAATCCACTGCCGCAAGCAATCCACTACCGAATGGTGGCACGAGCCGAAGTGACGCACGGCTGAAAATTCTGAATTGATCGACCGGTCGTGCGGTACGGCCGAGTCCGTTTGACTGGGGCAATCACCTGGTCGATTGTTCATTCCCGTCCGCATGAGCATTGCCCGTCCGCTTGAGCACGACCCCTCCCTTGAGCCCCTCCCCGATGCCCTCCGTAATTCGCCCGCATCTTCGGCTCCGGTCGGCGCAGTTCGGAACGCTGATTGCTCTGCTGCTCGTCCTGTCTGGATGCGGCTTTGGCCGCGATTCAGAGGCCGGCGACGTGGCAGTCGACTCGGCAGCGACCGCGACCGCCCAGCCGTCCACCGATTCGAGTGCTACCGGCCCGCCAGCGGATTCGGCGGGGCAGGGCACGCCTTCGGCAGACTCGGTGGCCGACAGCGACCCTGCGGAATCGGACACCGTGTCCATCGAGGAACGCATCGAGCAGCTGGTCGAGGGGCAGGAGCAGTTCACCCGACAGTTGGGCGACCTGGTCCGGGCGATCGCCCAGGGCAACGCCGGGACCCTGCAATCATTGGCCGCCGAGCTTGACAGCTTGGCCCCGAACGCACGACAGCAGGGGCTCGCCGCGTCAGGAGAAGTCCTGGGAGCTGCTGGCGAGAAGGCACGGAACTTCGGCGTCGGTATCGTCTGGTCCGTGATCGTCGTCATCGTCTTCAACCTGCTCGTACGCTGTGTCGTCTGGGTTCTGAACCAGCTTTCCGAGCAGAGTGTGGCGCGGCGCCTTTTTTTCAAGCGCCTGGTGCCGATCATTCGGATCGTGCTGTGGATTTTTGCTGCTTATCTGATTGTCTCGGTCATTTTTCAGATCGATCGCCAGGGGCTTTTTGCGGCGGCTACTGCGGTGGGTGTTGCTATCGGATTCGCCTCGCAGGACCTGCTCAAGAACCTTTTCGGCGGGCTGATCCTGGTCTTCGATCAGCCGTTCCAGGTGGGCGACAAGATTTCGGTCAGCGGTACTTACGGAGAGGTGGTGTCGATCGGGCTTCGCTCCACTCGCATCGTGACTGCCGACGACAACCGCGTCAGCATTCCGAACTCGCAGCTTGTTGACCAGCAGGTGGCGAACGCCAATTCGGGAGAGCTGAACTGTCAGGTGGTCACGGATCTCTACCTGCCCGGATTTGTAGACGAAGCCCGAGCCAAGAAGATCGCTTTTGAGGCGGCCGCGACGTCCCGGTATGTCTACATGAACAAGCCGATCGTCGTTCTGGTGAAAGACAAGTTCAAGGAGACCTTCCTGACGCGTATCCGCGTAAAGGCCTACGTCCTGGATCCCCGGTTCGAGTTCATGTTCCAGAGTGATGTGACCGAGCGGGCGCGCGCTGGTTTCAGACGGGAGGGGCTCACCACTCCGCAGCAGGTCGTCCATGGGATCGTTGCGGTCGGGGCTCCAGAGTGAATCCTCCTGTGACTACCGGTGCGGATCCGGTCGAAGAGATTGCTCGTCGCTGTGTGGTTCCCTTTGTCGAAGCCTGGGCCGAGATCGGGGAGCGGGTCCGTGCGGACATGCTCGCCGCGGTCACGGCAGCAGCAGCCGCTCAGCTTGAGGTCAGCGGCCGAGCCAAACTGGATCAACCCGCACCGCCGGATCCGGGTGTACGCTCCGGGCATCTGGTCACCTACCGGAGTGAGATCGAGGTTGAGGTGTTGTCCCCGCTTCTGCTCGCACTGAAGGAGGGCCCTTCGGCGGCTGTCGCCAAGGCGCTCCGGTCGGCCGAGGCGCGAGCCATCTCCGGGACACGTGGTTTGCCGGCATCCGCAGAGTGGCCCTGGCAGCCCGGAAGCTCAGAGCCGGCAGAGGGTGATTCTCTCGGCCGCCGTTTCCGAAAGTCTCTTGCTCGCCCGTTCGCGGCGGGGAATGTCGGGAAGGCTCGCTCCGTCCCGGTCAGGGCCCTGGCGGCCGACTTCGTGGAAGCCGAGTTGCTGCCTCGGCAGGTGGAGGCAGCTCGCGACGCCGTGCGGCTCACTACGGGCTGGATGTCGGCGCTCGAGAGGGCCTGGGGTGACTGGAGTGACCCTGCCCTGCCCGTATTGATGAATGCGGAGCGGGCAGAGGAAGTCAGCGAGGAAGAGGCCGCGAAGGAGTGGTCGACCGTTGCCGAGGCTGACGCCGCTCTTGCCCTGGCACTGACCGAAGTGATGGAGCAGGTCGCGTCAGTCCAGATGGAGACGGGTGCGGACGACCAGATCGAGACGTCCAGGAAGCGGCTGGAAGCGCAGGTCCAGGCCGCGGGGGGGGTCGTCTACTCTCCTACCCGCAGCGGTAAGATCTCGACCTCTGAGGAGATGGAGAAGGTCCTGCTGGCCGCGCGCGCCTGGGACGCTCAGGCGCTGGCGCGGCTGGAGTTGAACGAGGCCCTGCTGGACGTCCTGTCGGGAGGGAACTCGGCACGCGGGCGGCTGGGCGCGCGGATGCGGATGCGTCTTGCGGATCCCGGGCGCGAGATGGCGCCGGTTGCGGAGAAGTTCGACGCGCTGGCCGCGGAAGCGCGCCAGGCCCGGGGCGAGCCGGGGCTGGCCGACATCCTGGTGTCGCTTGAGGAGCGGGCGACCGCCGAGATCACGGCGGCTGTGGCTGCCATCCCCACCCATGCCGAGGTCGCCGAGCTTGTGAGGGCAGCGGCGGACGGCACGATCGACTCCCTGCTGGTAATGATCCGGCAGGTGCCGGCGTCTCTTGATCTCCATCCTCAGGGGGCGGTCCATCAGGCTGGCCACGCGGTTGAAACGAGGACCTTGGCCCTGCAGGAGATGGCGCGACAGGCGTTCGATGCGCTCAGAGTCGAGCGCATTCGTGCGGCCACGCTGAGCGTAACCCCACAGTTGCAGAAGGTATGTGCCGGGGCTCGCGAGCTACCTGCTGTGGTCGCGTTCGGATTCGAGGCCGCCCGGAAGGACCTGGCGCCGGCGGACGAGCCGGCCAAATCGGCTGCGAAGGCGCCCGCGCCCGGTGAGCAGGCCGTCGATCTTGTGGCCGAGGCCCTCGGACGCACTGCCGGCGCAATCCGTGAATACCCCTCCAACCTCGAGGCCGTCCTGGAGGACTCCCGAGGCGAGGTCGCGCACGAGATCGCGCAGGCCTGCGAAGCGCTGGTCGGCAGGGCAGGCGCCCGTCGGACGAAGGCTCAGCTGCTTGCAGCTCAATCCAGATTCTCCGAGTTCAGGGTAAGGTTGGCCGCTGACCTGGCGCCCAGCGTGGAAGGCACCAGCCGATTCCTTCGGCTGCAGTGGGTCCACGCGGTACGGTTGTCAGGCCATGCGTATCGCCGAATCGCCCGTCTGTTCGGACGGGAGTCGGTTGCCGATGCCCGCTCGACCCGATCGATCCGCACGCTGGCAGCCGCCGAAACCGGCCATGTGCCGCTGGTCTATCAGAAGCTTTTTTCCACGGAGCCGATCTCGGACCCGTCCCTGCTGGCCGGGCGTGATGGAGCCCTATCCGACGCCATGGTTCGCTGGTCGCGCTGGAAGACTGGACAGGGGACCCCGACCATCTTTATCGGGCGGCCCGGCAGCGGCGTGACCAGCTTCGTGAACGTCATGGCCGCAAAGATCAAGGCCGCGGACGCAAAGGCCGCAGCTGTGAGCTTCCCGAATCGGATGCTCCGCGAAGCGGATCTCGTCGGACTCCTGGCGGACGGACTTGGCCTGCCGTCGGTCGAGACCTTCGATGAACTGGTTTCCTGCGTTCTTGCAGTGGACTCGCCCGACCTCCCCGATGCCGTCGGTCTGGATACCCTCGAACATGTCTACCTGAGGTCCCCGTCGGGCACGGATCTCTTCAATCGACTCCTGACTTTCATGTCCGAAACGGACGGAAAGATTTTCTGGTTTGGGGGGATTACGACCTCAGCGTGGCAGGTGCTGCAGAAGTCCGAGCCCACGGCAGTGAGCCAGGTAGAGACCGTCACCCTGGACCCGTTGAGTTCAGACGATCTGAAGGCAGCCGTGATTCTGCGGCATCGACGGAGCGGACTTCAGGTGGTGTACGAGGATCCCTCTGGCACGGGCGGTTCATGGCGCTACCGGATCCGTAAATTGCGGGGTCGAGGCAGTCGGCAGGACGTCCTTGAAGCGGACTTCTTCGACCAGCTGCACAAGGCGTCGCTCGGGACTCTGCGACTGGCTCTGTTCCAATGGTTGGTGTCCGCGGACTTCCACACGGCAGATGGGCAGGTCCGCATGGGCGCGATCAATCGTCCCGATTTCTCGATTCTGGACAGCCTGGACCTGACGCAGAGTTTTTCGCTGAAAGCATTCCTTGAGCACCGAACCCTGAGTTTGGCCGAACACGACGAGATGTTCCGCCTTCCGCGGCAGGAGAGCTATCAGGTATTCGAGTCGCTGGTCAACCGCCAGCTGATTGAGGCCGTGGAGGCCATGGCGCTGGGACGCCCCGAAGTGGATGAGACCCTGCGCTACCGGATCAAGCCGCTACTGGAAGGGGCCGTCATCGCCCATCTGGAACGGCGCAACATCGTTCACTGACCATTCGGCACTGACCATCCGGCACGATGATCCGCACGACGATCCGGGCACTCAGCCGGGCAGTGAACCCAGAAATGCGGTAATCGCCGCAGAGATCTCCCCCGGCGCGTCTTCCTGGATGTAGTGCTTGGCGTTCAGACGACTGACCTTTACGCTCGTGAAGTCATCGCGGAAGCGGTCAATCAGATGGGGCGGGAAGGCCAGATCGTTCACTCCCCAGGTGAGGAGCAAGGGCACGTTGGAGAGTGCTCGCGGCACGTCTTCTGCCAGGTCGGCCAGCCAGCCAGCTGATCGCAGGATCTCCCGAGGCAGGAGCGCCGCACCTTCCCGCCTGCGGGGACTCGGGAGCGCCTCGCGATAGTGGTCGTGCACCTCCGGGGCCATTTTGATCTGCACCCCCTGCGGCATGAGCTTCTCAACGAAGAAGTTCTTTTTCAGGATGCCATCCTGCGCGATCTGTGTGCTCAGCCCGTAGGAAAAGGTCTTCATCTGCCAGCGGTCGGCGGGCCAGTACCAGGTGTTGCCCATCACCAAGGCCCGCAGCCGCTCGATCTCATCGACGGCGACACGCAGTCCGATCGGTCCTCCCCAGTCCTGGCCCATGATGGTCAGATCCTGAAGGTCCATGTGCCGGACAAAGGCCGCCACCACATCTGCGTGCTCCTCAGGGCGCAGGGCGTCTCCGGACGGTTCCTGGGACAGTCCGAAGCCGGGAAGATCCAGCGCTATACACCGGAACTGCTTTCGCAGTCGAACGATGATGCCGCGATACAGAAAGCTCCACGTCGGATTCCCGTGCAGGAACAGAATCGTCGGCCCCGTCCCTTCGTCGACGTAGTGCACCCGGCCACGGAAGTCTGCGTCCGAAACGTCCGCATCCCACCAGCGCGATTCGAAGGGGAAGAGGCGAGGGTCGGGCGTGAAAGGGGGAGTCCAGGTCATTGGTCGTCGGCCGATCGGCCGGGTTTTTCAAAGGTGGGTGTGGAGCCGAGAGTGCGTCGAGTCCAAGGTAGCCGCTTGCTTACTGCCAAGGGTCGCCGTAGCTGTTTCAATCTCTCTGCAGTCATTACGTAGACTGCTACACGACGTCCGATATCATCGGTCGGTTTCGGCACTGAGACTGCAATCGATTCCTCCACTTCTTCTGACACACATCTGATGGCCGCCGGCGGGGCATCCCTGCAGGGCATCCGATCAGAGAACCAGGACCGCTTCCTTGTTGAGGTGTCCGACGACGGGCGTCGGGCGGTGGGGGCGATCGCAGATGGTATTGGTGGACTGGCAGATGGCGCCGGTGCGGCAGCGGCGGCGATCGATGCCGTTCGCGCATTCTGCAACTGGCTCTTTTCTGAGGCGTCACCGGCTGACATTCGCCAACGCATCGAAGGTCTCTACGACGCCGCGAACACCGAGATCGTCGAGCGCGCAGGCGCCCAGGCTCGGTCCGGGACCACGCTCGTCCTGGCCGTGGTTACCGAAACCAGCCTGATCATCGCCAATGTGGGTGACTCAAGGGCGTGGATCTATATGAATCCCGGCCTGGAACGCCTGACCGCAGATCACTCTGTGGTCGAGGAACTGGTTCGGGATGGAGCCCTGACGCTGGAACAGGCGGCCACGAGTCCCTACCGGAATCTCCTGACCCGGTCTCTGGGCGATTCGTCCCCCGAGGTCGACGTGCAATTGGAAGACGGAGGCCGCCAGGCATTGGCTGCCGAAGCCGCGATCATCCTGACATCGGATGGCGCGCACGGGGTGGCCGGCATCATGGACCAGGTCCGGGTGGCTGAAGCGCTGGAGGATTGCCCGGACTTGAACGGGGTCAGCGAGGCGTTGTGCAAGGCCGCGGTTGATGCGGGGTCACGCGACAATGCTACCGTGGTGATTCTGCGCAGAGGTTAGGGCGGGTAGCGGGCGCCGTCGCCGGGTCGCACTCGTTGTGAGGGGTTGGTGCTTGAGCGGCCGTAGGCCGATTCAGCCATTCCGCCGCCCCCGAAAAACCGTTGATTTGCACTCCCCAAGGCGGGTGGGGGCTTGGGGACGGCAAGGCGCGTCCCACCACAGCTCCGCTACGTCGAGATCAGGATCCAGATCGAGATGGCGATCCAGAGCGCCCCGATCACGCTGAGCAGGATCCACTCGAGCACGCTCGAGTCCTGTTTCCCCTTTTCGCCGTGAAACCACGCGACGACGGTTGAGGCCGCGACTCCGCAGGCCACCAGGGGCAGCGTCAGACGATATAAGACGTCTCCCAGCACACCCCGGTCCACCAGCTGATCGATAAGGGTCATGGTGCCCCATCCAACACCCAGTGCAATCAGCACGATCTGAGGAACCCGACGCTTGACGAGTTCCTGCAGATCGGCATGGCCTTCAACCGGCGCTGACGGATTGAGATCCGTTCCGGTGGACGCCGATCCGGCCTGGCCTGCAGACCCGGAAAGCCGCTGGGCAATGTCCGCTGCCCGAGGCCGGCGTTTGGGGTCCTTGTTCAGGCAGCGGACCAGCAGGTCCGCCAGATCGGCGTCCACACCGTACCGGAGCTCAGCCAGTGGGCGGGGCTCGTCACGCAGATGCGCCGTGATCCACTGCGTGTTGGTCTTGGCGACGTAGGGGCCCTGGCCCGAGATGAGTTCGTAGCCCATCACGCCAAAGGCGTACATGTCGGCCATTTCGGTGAGCGGCTCGTCGTGCAGCTGCTCGGGGCTCATGTACTTGGGATTGCCAATCATCTGACCGGTCTGGGTCAGGCGACCGGACTGCTCCCCGGTCGGCGCCTGAAGAGCGGCGATCCCAAAGTCAGAGAGAAGGGCCTCGTTGTGCTCCTCGTCCCAGAGCACATTGGCCGGGCGCACGTCACGATGAATAATCCCGTTCGAATGCGCCGCTGCGAGGGCCGAAGCGACCTGACTCAGCGTCTTTCGGGCGGTCGTCAGATCGAGGCGCCCTTCCGCATCAATCCGCTCCTCCATCGTCCGCCCCTTGATGTAGCGCATGACCAGATAGGGCGTGTCGTCGGGGAGCCTTCCGAAGCGATAGACCTGCACCACACTTTTGTGCGAAAGGGAGGCGGACGACTTGGCCTCACGCTCAAATCGAGCGCGGGCGGTTTCGTCCCTGGCGCTACCCGCACGAAGCACCTTGATCGCGACCGGCCGGTCGAGCCCTTTCTCGGTCGCCAGGTAGACTGCGGCCATGGTGCCCTCGCCAACCTTCCGCTTTACATCAAACTCCGCGCCGAGTGCGGCCTGGAGTTCCTCGACGGAGGGGTGATCGTGGCGGCTGCCGGGATTGTCGGCGGGCGCGGGGTCTTCTGGCATGTCGGGCATGCGGGAGACTAGGGGACACGCCGAAATGTTACAAGAAGATCCGCGCGCGGCCCGAGGCAGGATTTTTTCAAGCCTGATGAGTCTGGGCGGCTCGCCTGGCCGCGATAAGCAGGGTCGGACCCACTCCCGGCACGCCAAATGTCATACCACCAGCCGCTGGTGTGGTGTGGCAGAAGTCCCGTGTCCGTACCGAGAGTGTCGCAGCGCGGCTCCAGGTAGGCGCGACGCCGAGTCATAGCAGCGCTATGGCGAGAAGGAGCAACGACGCTGGAGCAGATGCAGCGACGCACGAATACAACGGGACTTTTGGCACACTACGCTAGCCGCCCGGCCGCCTCCGACCCACCTTGTCCGGATACGTAAGCCACACCCGCACAATGATCTGTGCACCTCCGCAGGGACCACCGAATGCTTGATCGTTTGACCGCCGCCCTCGCTGATCGCTATCGCCTTGAGGGCGAAGCCGGCGCTGGGGGCATGGCCACGGTCTACCTGGCCGATGACCTGAAGCACGATCGCAAAGTGGCGATCAAGGTGCTGCGGCCCGAGTTGGCGGCCGTGGTCGGGGCCGATCGCTTCCTTTCAGAGATCCGCACGACGGCAAATCTGCAGCATCCGCACATTCTGCCGCTCTTCGATTCAGGAGAGGCCGATGGCTTTCTCTACTACGTCATGCCCTACGTGGCTGGCGAGACGCTGCGCGATCGCCTGGATCGAGAAAAGCAGCTGCCGGTGGACGAGGCGGTGGCGATCGCCCGAAAGGTGGGGAGCGCGCTGGACTACGCGCATAAAAAGGGCGTCATCCACCGCGACATCAAACCGGCCAACATCCTGATGGAGGACGGCGAGCCTCAGGTCGCCGACTTCGGAATCGCGCTTGCCGTGCAGCAGGCAGGTGCCGGGCGGCTGACGGAGACGGGTCTCTCGCTCGGGACGCCCTATTACATGAGTCCGGAGCAGGCCACGGGCGACCGCGAGCCGGATCCACGGAGCGACCTCTACTCCCTGGGCTGTGTCGCCTACGAGATGCTGGCGGGTGAGCCGCCCTTCACCGGTGCGACGGCCCAGAGCGTTCTAGCCAAAATCCTGACGGACGACGCTCCGGCGGTCACGCGCGTTCGAAAGTCGGTTCCGCTCAACGTGGCCTCGGCCGTGGCTCGGGCGACGCAACGCCTGCCCGCGGATCGCTTCGCCACGGTGGGCGAATTCAATTCCGCACTGGTCGACGATGGCTACCGCTGGGGAGATCTGGCGGCGGAGGGCGCAGCTGGCGCGGCGGGTGCATCCGGAGGTCGCCGCGCGTGGCAGACCGCGACCGTGATCCTGGCTGTCGCGACGGTTGCTCTGGCGGCGCTGGTACTGAGGCCGAACGGCCCGTCGGACGTTGTTCCGCTGACCCTTCGCGTGAACATGCCTGACAGTCAGCGGGTGATGAATCCGGTGGATTTCGCCTCGGCGGACCTGTCCGATGACGGCTCGACCATGGTGTATGTCGGACCGGAGTTCCCCTTGGGGACTCAACTGTGGGTCAAGCGGAGGGGGGATGTGAACGCTACGCCCCTGAGAGGGACGAGCTCGCCCGGCTTGTTCACCATCTCGCCCGATGGCTCCGAGGTCGCGTTCGTGCTCATGACCGGGCCCCAGATGTTGGTGATGTCTACGCAGGGTGGGACCGGACGTGTGGTTGCCGATTCGGCTCAGTTGCTCGGGGCCGACTGGGGCCAGGACGGCAACATCTACTTCCAGAACTTCCAGGCTGAGATCAGTCGAGTGCCCTCCGTGGGCGGCTCGACGGTGAGGTTGGGACAACAAGTTCAGGGTCGAGCCACTGGCGATGGAGATCTCGCCTGGCCCCAAGTCCTGCCGGGCGGAAAAAAGCTGCTTGTTACGAGGTGGGGAAACACGCCGGACAGCGACAGTATCGCGATTCTCGATATCGAGTCGCAGGCAGTGAGGACGATCACGCGCGGCGTGAACGCGCAGTTCCTTCCCCCGGGCCACCTTGTGGTGGGCACGAACGATCGAAACGTCTCGGTGGCCCCCTTTGATCCCGAAACGGGCGAGATCACTGGACCTCCCCGCACGGTTTTTGGCGGGGTCAGGGCGCTGCAGAGCGGTGCACTCGATTTCCGGGGCAGCGCTTCCGGTACCCTCCTGCATGTCTCCGGCGGTGGGAATCGTGCGCGGCCGGTCTGGGTCGATCGCGAAGGTGTCACCACGCAGATCCAGGAGGACTGGACGGAGAACTTCCTGGCCGTGTCTCTTTCTCCGGATGGGTCCCGGATTGCGACCGCCGCCGCGACTGGAGCACGTGCCGACGTGTGGGTTCGTCCGTCTGGGCCAGGAGACATTCCGCCCCAACGACTGACCTTCGGAGAGCCCGACGTGTCTCGGCCAGTGTGGTCGGTAAGCGGAGACACGGTCATCTACGTTGGAACGTCAGAAGGGGCCTCCTCCGCCCAACTGCTCGCAAGGCGCTGGGATGGGACTGGGGAATTGGATGTGTTCCTTGATGTAGATCAGCTCGGAAGCAACTGGGCCGTCCAGCAACTGGCGTTGAGTCCAGACGGCCAACGGGTGGTCTACCGGATCGGCGGGGGCGTCGGAACTCGCGACATCTATGTCTACCAGTTCGGCGTCGACACCGTGGGCCGTCCACTGATCGCAGAAGCATTCAACGAACACTCTCCCGCGATCTCGCCTGACGGTCGCTACCTGGCCTACGGTTCCAATGAGTCGGGACAGGACGAGGTCTATGTCCGAACCTTCCCGGATCTGTCAGGGGGCAAATGGCTGGTCTCTTCAAACGGAGGGCGTGAGCCGGTGTGGGCGGCGGATGGCTCGGAGCTGTTTTACAAGGACCGCGAAGGGTTCTTGTTCGCGGCTAGTTGGTCGTCCGACCGGGGAGGAGTCGTCTCCAGGGAGCCGCTCTTCGACACTCGCGCCTTCTACGCCGATCCTGTGAACGCGGCCTATGCCGCACATCCGGATGGACGCCTGATCATGCTGGAACTCGCTGAGAACCCCGAGACTGGCGTGGTCTGGATGGAGAATTTCGTGGCCGGATTGGCGCAGCGGTCGGTCGGTTCCTGACCGCGCAGCCCAACTTTGCGGCTAACGTCCAACCGGGAACACTGAAGTGCGCTGCACGTGTTGGGGGCACGAAGCTTCCACCGTCCTGAAACTATCGCGCCCGCTGGAAGGAGTCGTCGAAAATGAACAGGTCATCCCCCAGATCCTTTGGTCTGGTAGCCGGATCCCTTCTTCTGGCCACCGTCATGGCAGCTGGGCTGGACGCCCAGTCCATGCCCGAAGTGATGCCAATCGACCGGACCCTGCCGATCAAGGCCGGCTTCGATATCGATCGCGCCTATATTGGCGCGCGGCCCCTCTTTACCCCACTGCGCGACCCCACCTTCGGCCAGCTGCGCGCTGCGCTTGGCGCCGATCAGGTGGCCAGCGACACGCCCGTACTGGTGTTTGAGGCCGGGGGCAAAACGCTCGCGTTGGTGACCTCTCAGATGTCCTACCATCACGTGGCCCAGGGTGAGATGGCTGGTGAACCGTGGATGGTCACTTTCTGAGTGATCTGCAATACGGGAGTCAGGATGGCTCCGAGTATCGACGGTGAAGTCCACCACTTTTCCGAGCACGGTTTGTACGACGGTCTCTTCCTCATGCGAGATGAGGAGTCCGGCACCTTCTGGGACCACATGACCGGCGAGGCCGTCTACGGTCGCGGTGTTGGCCAGACGCTCCCGGTATCCAACCTTCGACAGACCACGGTTGCTCAGATCCTGAGCGAAGACCGCGGCACTCTCGTCGCTCTGTCCAATCGGGCCATGCGGACCGATGACGACATGAAGACCGAAGGCCTTCTGGCAGGCATTCGCGGTCGTCTGTCAGGGTTCTTTTCGGCAACCATCGAACGACAGGACGAACGACGGCCCACCATGGACCTGGGCCTCGGGGTCTGGGGGGCAGAGGAAGCGATCTACTATCCCTACGACGTCATTCTCGAGAACGACCGAGCGGTTCTGGCTCAGTACGGGGGACGAGGGGTTCTGGTCTACCTGGACCCGACATCTCATTCACTGGTCGCCTGGTACACTGACGCAGATGGCTATGAGTGGGACGAATCCATCCTGCGCCTGACCGACGGCAGCTACGTGGAGTCGGGGGTCTTTCGGGCTGAATCCGGGGAGCGTCTGGAAAGTCGACGACCGCTGCAGGTGTTCACTCGCTGGTACGGGTTCTCACTGACCTATCCGGGGGTGCCGATCTACGAGGGCCGATAGTCAGGGGAGTTCGCGAAACTCCGCGATGGCGGGTGGTCCCGATTCCCACGATCTTGTGCTTGGACCCGTTGCAGAGGAGTTGGGTGATGCAGGATGAGGTAAGCGACGTCCCGGACGTTTCGACCCAGGAGGGTCTCGCCGACCATCCTGTCGTGCTCTTCGACGGCGTCTGCAATCTCTGCAATTCGACCGTCAACTGGCTGCTCGACCGTGATGAAGGGGGACGGCTGCGTTACGCGACCTTGCAGTCCCGAGCCGCCCGTCAGGTAGTGGCCCAGGCCGGGATCACGGATCCCTCGACTCTGCCCGACAGCATTGTCCTGGTCGACCGAGACGGCGTGCACCTGCGGTCGACCGCAGCTCTGAGGATCGGCGTGCACCTTGGCTTCCCCTATAGTCTCGCGCGGATCGCCTTTGTCGTCCCCCGACCCATCCGTGACGCCGTCTACTCGCTGATCGCCCGGAATCGCTATCGCTGGTTTGGGCGCCGCGACGTTTGCATGCGGCCAACGCCCGAGCTCACCGCGCGCTTTTTGGATGCGGGAGAGCCGTCAGACTGAGGGGAGGTCCGCCACCGTCCGCTCAGAGACCACATCTCCCGTGTTCACCGTTCCGGCCGGTTCGAACAGCAAGATGTGGCATTCCTCTTCTGCAACGGGTCGATGTTCCACCCCGCGGGGCACGACGCACATGTCGCCCTCGCCCATCTCGCGGACCTGGTCACGGAACTCCAGTCGCATTCGACCCTTTACCACCAGAAACAGTTCGTCTTCTGCGGCGTGGCTGTGCCAGTCGAACTCGCCCTTGATCCGTGCCAGCTTGACCAGCTGACCGTTCAGGGCGCCGGCGACATGGGGGCGCCAGAGTCCTTCGACGCGTGAAAAGGCTTCGGGCAGATTCAGAACGCGGGGCGCGGTCATGGCTCCTCGTGAGATCAATGTGGTCTTTGCGGCGTGCGGCGACTCACCAATCTGACATTGAGCAGCCGATGGGGCACGGGCCACCAGCGCCCGGTCAAGGAGGGCACCGGCGGAGTGTCCTGCTACGTCAGTCACAGCTGGCCGGAGAGCCTGGAGCCTCACGCTTTCGACGTCGAGGGCAGCCAGACCATCCTGCCGATTCACATCTGGCAGGTTGAGCAGATGGCGGCTGGCGCGGAGGCCCAGGCCCATCCATGATCGGGGATCGCTCAAGACCTCAAGGAGTGGGATTCGATGTCGATATCAGTACGGACAGCCGCGCCGCAGCCAAGGAAATACGCAACGGCCCTGGCCGCTGTCCTGACGTTGGTGTGTTGCAGCTCTCAGGGAGTAGACGCTCAGCAGGCCCGCCTGTCCTTCTACGAGCCGGGCATTTCTCCGGATGGCGGCACGATCGCCTTTGTGCATGGCGGCGACATCTGGACGGTCCCCTCAACCGGCGGCGATGCTCGCATCCTCATCGCCCACGAGGAAGAGGAGTCCCGGCCGATCTACTCGCCGGACGGCGGACAGCTCGCCTTCGAGTCGTACCGCGACGGCACCAGTCATGTCTACCTCTATGACTTCTCCTCGGGCGCCGTCACCCAGCTGACCTACATGTCGACCTCGGCCTCTCTGGAAGGGTGGTCGACCGACTCTGAGTGGATCTACTTCAGCTCGGTGTCCCACGACATCTCGGGCATGACCGACGTGTTCCGCGTCCGCGCTACGGGTGGCACACCAATGCCGGTTCTGGCGGACCGATACGCGGGTGAGTTCTGGGCCGCACCGGCGGCGGATGGGCGGATCGCGATCTCGACCCGGGGCAAGCAGGCGTTCAGCCAGTGGTGGAGACACGGGCGCTCGCACATGGACGAGGCCGAGATCTGGGTGGCCGATCCCAACGGGGGGACTCCCAGCTATACGGCAGTCTCAACGGGCGGTAAGAACCAGTGGCCCATGTGGATGGCTGATGGGAGAATCGCCTTCGTGTCTGACCGGGACGGCGACGAGAACCTCTGGGCGGTGGAGGAAGGAGCTGCCAGTGCCACACGTCTGACAGATCTCAGCGATGGCCGGGTGCTCTGGCCGACCTACTCGGCCGCGTCCGGAGGCCGCATCGCCTTTGAGCGAGACTTTCGGATCTGGACTCACGATGTAAGCTCGGGGCGCACGGCCGCGATCAACATTCGACCGGTCGGGGCAGTGCAAGGGCCCAGGGCAGAGTCGACCGAACTGACTTCGTTTTACGGCTTTACGATCTCGCCTGACAGCAAGAAGCTGGTCGTGACGTCACGGGGCGAGATCTTCGCGGGAGCCGCTGAAGAGGGAGAGGCTGGACCGCTGACCACCCGGGTCACAAATACGCCGTCGCCCGAGGGTGAAGTCCGCTGGGCCTCCGACTCGCGTCGGATCGTGTACTCATCAGCCCGGAACGGATCCTCGGATCTGTTCGTCTATGACTTCCCCGCAGGATCGGAACGGCAGATCACATCAGGCGCCGGGTCGGATGCTGGTGCCACCTGGGAGCCGGACGGCGATCGCTTGGTCTATGTGCGAGATGGAGGCGAACTGCATCTGTTCGATACGGACTCCAATGATGATCAGGTCGTCGCGCGGGGACTGATCGGCTTCGGTTCACGGAGCCTGTTCGGCGCGCCTGTCTGGTCTCCGGATGGCAGATGGTTGGCCTACATGGCGACCCCGGACGGTGAGTTCTGGAATGTGCATGTGGTGCCAGCCGACGGCAGTGCCGCGCCCCGGGCCGTGTCGTTCCTTCCAAATACCTTTGGCGGCAACGTCCTCTGGGCCCCCGACGGCAAGTCGATCTACTACTCCACGAATCAGCGGTACGAGGATACGCGCGTCGTGAGGATCGATCTGCAGCCCCGAACTCCAACTTTCAGGGAAGACGCACTGGACGAGCTGTTCGAAGTCGATCAGGCTCCGACTGGAGCAGCGGACGCCGATGCGGAGGAGACGGATGAGGCCGCCGAGGACGATGACGCGACCCCGGTCGAGATCGACTTCGATGGGATTCGGTCTCGCTACGAGCTCCTCCCGATCCCATTCAGCACCAACGAGATGGCCATCAGTCCGGACGGGAAGATGCTGGTTCTGTCGGGGAGCGCTGCTGGACAGCCGAATCTCTACAGCCTGAACCTGGATCCGCTCTCCACCGGGCCCAGTGGCGTCCAGGCGATCACCAGCGGGCCGGGTGGCAAGGGAGGCATTGAGTTCGCGACCGCGCCCGACCGCGTCTGGTTTATCCAGGGAGGACGAGTCCGTTCGGTGGGAACGGATGGGAAGGGTGCTCGTACCGTGACGCTCCGCGCCGAGATGGAAATCGACTTTCACGCCGAGAAGGATGACGTCTTTCTTGAGAACTGGACGATTCTGGATGAGGGCTTCTACGACGCCGACCACCATGGGGCGGACTGGGACGGCATCCGCCGTGACCTGGCCCCGATTATTGCGGGGAGCCGGAATCGCCAGGAAATGCGACGTGCTCTGCTGCTGATGACGGGCGAGCTCAACGGCTCCCACTTGGGCGTGAGCGGATCGGAGTCGCCGAGCACACCACAGGTCGGACGGCTGGGGCTGCGCTTCGACCGCGCTGCCTATGAGGGGGCCGGCCGATTGATCGTGTCCGAGGTCATTCCCCTGAGCCCGGCTGCAGTGAGTGGAGAGTTCGCCGTGGGCAGTCACCTGGTCGCGGTGAACGGAACCACCATCGACGGTGCCATCAACCTGAATCAGATCATGCGGGGCACAGTCGGTGAGCGTACCGCGCTGACCATCGCCGACGCATCAGGTGGGGCGAGTCGCACGGTGGTGATTCAGCCCATCTCTCTTGGGGCGGAGAAGAATCTGTTGTACGAGTCCTGGGTCGAGAGCCGACGCGCCTATGTGGCGCAGGTGTCGAACGGCCGCCTCGGCTACGTGCACATTCCCGACATGAGTGAGGGATCGCTTCAGGGACTCTATCTGGATCTCGATCAGGAGAATCGTGACCGGGAAGGTGTCGTGGTCGACGTCCGCCACAACAATGGCGGATCGGTAAACGGCTACGCACTCGATGTCTTCACTCGGCCCTCGTTCATGACCATGCAGCCTCGCGGAGGGGTGGAAGCTTCCAGTCGTCATCAGCTGGGGCAGCGCTCCTACCTCGACCCGGTGATTCTGGTGACGAACCAGAACACCCTCTCCGATGGTGAAGATTTTTCGGAGGGTTGGCGCGTCCAGGGCATTGGCGAAATCGTCGGCGAACCGACCGCCGGATGGATCATCTACACGTCAAACCTGAGCCTGTTTGACGGGACGCGTATTCGCTTGCCCTTCATCGGAGTGCGGGGAGCGGACGGTCAGGACATGGAGCTGAATCCACGGCCGGTAGACGTGCAAGTCGAGCGACCCGCGGGCGAGTCGTATCAGGGGAGAGATTCCCAGCTGGACACTGCCGTGCGAAGGCTCCTGGCACGGATCGACGGAGGCGGCTGACCAGCCGGGCAACCGTAAACGACCCCCTCCCGAAGCGAATCGGAAGGGGGTCGTTTTCAATTCGAGCCGAGGCTCACAGGATCGTCAGGCAGATCCCGGCATCAGTTGTTGTGCTGCATTCCGGCCATGTGAATCGGAACCTCGATGCGGGTGTGCTCCCAATCAAAAACCAGATGTCCCATCGTGGCGCCGTGGGACTGCCAGTAGATGGTGAAGGTCTCGACCATCTCTTCATTGACTTTCGGGGCGCGGGTGAAGGAGCCGACTTCGGTGGTGCGAACTTCGCCTGAAATCGGAATGCCCCAGCGCTGGAAGTTTGAGTTGATGGAGAAGGTCCACTCATCTGCACCGGGAGACGCGTAGATCGAGTACGACCCGGGCTCGACCGCTACTCCACCGATCTCGGCGGCAAAGGGCAGGTGGATGGCGGTCGCCTCGTTGGCGCCGGTCCGCCATGGCGTTCCGAAGGGCACCAGCTCTCCCATGACCACGCGGTCATTGGCGGAGGGCCGGCTGTAGCAAAGCTGAGCCGTCTGCTCGCCAAAGGTGATCGCGACCACACCAAGGGGGCTCGCGCGCTGAGCAGCCTCTTGGGGCGTGGCGCCTCGGAGAAAGCACTGACCGGGGTCGGCCTGGGCCGAGAGGGAGCCGGCGAAGAGAGCAGCGCCGGCGACCAGGAGGGCCGACAGAGCGCGGAATCGGATTCGAAGCATGTTATTACGGAGTTCAGAGTGGATGAACAGGTCGACAATCTACCCACAAATCCCGTTTCGGATCCATTCCCACAGACCTGTTGCCACGACTCATTTCAGCCTGGCCCGTGTAATACCGTGGTGAATCACCCGTCGAGTCGAAACCTCGGTAGCTTTGGCGGCAACAATCCGGAGGCGTTGGGTAGATTCTCTCTCGCTCCGTGTCGTACAGCTCCTGAGATGGTCCCGTCATGTCTGAAGCTCCCAAGAATGAGTCGGTCGACGTTGTAGTCGTTGGCGCCGGGATCGCGGGTCTTCACGCGGCCACGACCTTGGAAACCGCGGGGCGAACCGTCGCCGTTCTGGAGGCCAGGGACCGAGTCGGCGGTCGACTCTTCTCTGTGGATGGATTGGACCTGGGAGCGACCTGGTTTTGGCCGAACGAACCACGGATTGTGAAGCTCGTAGCAGCGTTGGGTCTCAAGGCGAATGGGCAGTATCGCTCCGGAGATGCGATGTATCAGGACCCCGCGCGGGTCGAGCGATTGCAGGGGAATCCCATCGATGTGGAATCAAATCGCTTCAGCGGCGGAGCCCAGCTGGTAGCTGACGTGCTGGCGGCTCGACTGAGGCCGGGTACGGTGCGGCTTGAAGATCCGGTCCTCGCGATCTCGGTCGGATCCGATCATCTGCGGGTCATCAGTCGGCGCGGTCACCTGCAAGCCGACCACGTCATCCTTGCCCTTCCTCCGGTGCTGGCAGAATCGAAGATCGAGTTCAGTCCAGACCTCGACTCAGCCCTTCGATCCCTCGCACGTCAGACGCCCATCTGGATGGGGGCAACCGCCAAGGCCGTGATCCACTACTCGGAGGCGTTCTGGAGGGAGGATGGACTGTCGGGATCGGCCATCAGCCACCTGGGACCGCTGCGTGAGATGCATGACATGAGCGGGGAAGGCGGATCTCCTGCGGCGTTGTTCGGCTTTACAACCGGTACGGAGACCGGGCCCACTGACCTGACGGAGCAAGGAATCCTGTGGCAACTCGAGGCCCTGTTCGGACCACGAGCGGCCCAGCCCGAGCGGATCATCATTCAGGATTGGAGCCGGGAGGAATTCACCTCACCGCCCGGGGCCTCACGCTTGAACCGGCACGACCTGTTCGGTCACCGGCTATACGGCGAAGCAAGCATGGAGGGGCGACTCCACTGGGCGTCCACCGAAACCGCGCCGGCCTTTGCCGGCCACATTGAGGGCGCCCTGATCGCTGCGGATCGTGCGGTGGCTGCGATTCTGGGTGGCGCCAGCTAGGGGCGCCTTTGAGCACCCCCGCCGACCTCAGATCGTGGCCAGATTACTCGCCGTCAGCTGATTGAACTTCTGCCCCGGCTCCCACTTGGTCACGTACCCGCAAATCGCCGAAGCCACCACCGAATACGGCGACACCAGATAGAGCTGCCCTGGGCCCGATCGGCCGGGGAAGTTCCGATTCTGTGAGCTGACCGAGATCTGATCAGGATTGCTGGTGATGCCGGGTCCGGCGTTGATGCACGCCCCGCATCCCGGTTCGATCCAGTCGGCGCCAAGCTCGGTGAAGAGGTCCAGGTAACCCTTCTCGCGGCAGTACTCCCGCACATCGATCGAGCCGCACTGGATGAAGCATTCCACATCGGCGTGGACCTTGAGCCCCTGTTCCTTGGCGGCCTGGAAGACGCGGGCGTACATGTCCATGTCTTCCTTCTTTCCGGCCGTGCAGGATCCGGCGTAGGCGATCTCGATTCGTACTGGATCGGCCTCGAGCTCGTGAATGTAGACGCCGTTGCCGGGGTCGCCGGGCAGCGCTACCATCGGCTCGATCTTGGTCGCGTCGATCTCGATGATCTTCACGTACTCTGCGCCCGTATCGGACTGCATGTTCTCAATCAGTGACTCGGCGCGCGCACGGTCCATGCCCCGCTCGCTCACCAGATAGTCGACCGTCTTCTGGTCCGCGGCCACGATCCCTGTGAACGCTCCGACCTCGGCCGCCATATTGGTCATGGTGGCGCGCTCATCCACAGAGAGCGCCTCGACCGACGGGCCAGCGTATTCAATGATCTGGCCGATTGCGTGTCCGTCGCGGATGTAGGGCTGGCGGAGGATCTCCAGCATGTAGTCCTTGGCGGTCACGTTCTCCTGCGGCGTTCCCGTAATCACCACCTTGAACGACTTGGGGATCCGGGCGCGGACGTCCTTGGTGACCCAGGAGTTGAAGATTGCCGTGGTGCCGACACCAAATGCGATGCAACCGATGGCGCCGGCGTGCGGGGTGTGAGAGTCGGACCCGATAATCAACATGCCCGGCTCGGCGTAGACCTCCAGAATCTTGGAGTGGCAAATGGCTTCGGAGCCCATCACCTTGCCCTGCTGCTCGCCGTACAGCTTGATGCCTTGCTTCACGGCAAACTCGCGCTGCTTCACCTCGAGCTGATTGGCCACCTCCAGCAGCCCCATCTCAATCCGCTCCTGACTCATTGCCTTGTGCAGAAAGGTCAGGTGGTCACGGAAGAAGAGGACGCCCTCGGGGTCCCTGACTCTCGCTTCTTTGCCCACCTTCTGCTCAAAGAAAATCGCCGACATGGGCGTCACGTATTCGTGACTGAAGCGGACGTCCGTGCGGAAGAAGCCTGCCTCTCCCGGCTGAACTGCGGGGACACCGAGCGTGTTGTTCGCGGCGTCGACCACCCAGTGAGAGGCAAAGATTTTTTCGGCCACGGTCATTGGACGGTTGGCCGCTGCAGAGTCGGGGCCTTCCGAAATCGAGATCGCCGGCGGCACCAGGGCCTTGCCCTGAAGCCGAGCCAGGTTGAACTCGAACAGCCCGCCGAACTCAATGATCTGCCGGGTGATCTCGTCTTTGCCTTCAGTGAAGACCGAGAGCGGGATGTTGTCACCGTTCTTGATCCGATCCAGAATCGAGAAGTCCGTTGTGGTCAGGATGCCGAGGTTCTGGCAGTTCTCGTTGTAGATCCGCTCAATGCTTTCGCCCACCACAATCCGGATCCCGGCCATGAGTTCGGCGTACGGGCTCTGCTCGCGGGAGCTGCCTTTTCCGCGGCGCTTGCCAGCAACCGAGCAGACGAATCCGCCTTTCTGGACCAGGCCACGCTCGATCGGAGCGACCTGCTCGCCCTCGGCATTCTCAGTCCGGAGCCCCAGGTAGGGGAACTCGCCCAGCGTCTCGTCAAAGAAGTAGCAGATGTAGGCCGGCGTGATCTCATCGGTCGAAATCTGATCGCGGAGCTTTTCCTTCAGCTCCGGCGTCAGGTCGATGTCCTCGCCATTCAACTGACGGCGAACCAGGTCCGCATCGTCGAGCAGGTAAAGGATGCGACCGTCAAATCGGATGGTGTCGGGTAGCTTTTCGATCGCGCGCTTGGTGAGGTCGTCCATCTGCTGCTGACTCGTATGCCAGAGGGTCGGTCAAATGCGGGCCTGGCCGCTATACGTCCTGAACGTACACCGGGGGGCCGAAAATGGACCCAGAAGATGGGGGACGGGCTTTGAGCGACACAAGCGGCGGGGAGCTCTGAACAAGTAAGGCACCCCGCAACGGGGCGGCGAAGCTCCATTCTCGGCCCGGGCAACCTTTTGTTCGTCTACAGTCGTCGAAGTCTTGTGAACGGCCCGAATGGGTCCTGACACACGACTTCGGACGGGACGGACAGGGGTGAAAGGAAAGAAGCTCCGGGGCCCCGCTGCGGGCGCACTCATGATCATGGCGTCGGGATTTGCTGCAGCCCCGGCCTCGGCTCAGGCGACCGCCCTCCCGGGGGAAGATTCAGCGATTCAGATCTCCCGGGGAGACATGTACACCATCGGCAGCGTCGAAGGGCCAGACTGGCAGAGCCTCGGTGAAGTGACCGCGGTAGACTTCGATGCCGAGGGCAACCTCTACATCCTCGACCGTCAGGCTCATCAGGTTCTGGTGATCTCGCCGCAGGGCGAGCTGGTCCGACGGATCGGCCGCGAAGGACAAGGGCCGGGCGAGTTCGTCATGCCGTCGGCGATGGCAGTTCTGGATGATGGCTCGGTCACCGTCTACGACATGGCCCGCCGCAACTACTCGTTTCTGCAGCCGGACGGCACGTTCATCCGGTCGGTTCCTACCGACATGATGGCTGATGCCGGAATACCGGCGGGACGCACCCGTGCCTCCGGAGGAACCGTCTTCACGGAGTTCCGCGGGCTCGACATCGACACCGGGAATCCGGGCGAGGATCCCAAGAACGGCGACAAGATTCTTGTGCGGAGCCTGACCAGCGCTGGTTGGAACAACACCCGTGCGGAGATGATGAACCCGGGAATTCGTGCCGAATTCATGTCGCGTCCGGGCGAGCAGAGCATCTCCATGGGGGGCGGCCCGGCCTTCATGCCCAACATCGACTGGGACGTCCTGCCTTCTGGCGCGGTCGCCTGGATCGACTCCGACAGGTGGTCCGTCAAAGTGTCATCGGCCCCAGGACAGATCCGGGAATTCACGCGCCCCTTCCAGCCTCGTGCCACGAGTGCCCGCGATCAGCGAGACGAACAGGCACGCCGCCTGGCCGCGTTGGAGGAAACCGGCGAAGGCGCTCCGATGATGGTCGAGGACGTGAACGGCCAGCGCACCGTCACCCGTGATACCGCGGCGGGCCGACGGATGATCAACGACCTCACCTACGCAGAGACCGTGCCGGTGCTGGCCGAACTCTTTGTTGACCACCAGGGCCGCATCTGGGTGCGCCGAAATGGCGCTCGTGTTGGAGAGTCGGGTCCCGTTGATGTGATTGGGGCGACGGGCCGGTATCTGGGCTCCTTCGAGATGGACGACCTGCCGGCCGCGGTCAGCCCGCAGGGCTACGCCGCCTTCCAGGAGTTCGGCGAGTAAGGTACGCCCCCATTCGGGCGGCGGAATGTCGGCATCGGTCGCCTTCCCGCAGGGCCCTCGACGCCGGAGTGCTCGGCCACCCGCGACTGGGCCCCACGCCCGTCTGCGCCCGTTTCAGCCTTCCCGCTTGACGTTCGCGTCCTGTGAGCGTCAAATAAGCCGGATTCCCAGAATAGCTCCAACGGGCATATGGCCCGACGGAGACTGACCCAAACGACGGCGGGGCCGGCGTGGCGAACTTCGATAAAGAGGTGCAGGCGCACCAGGAAGACTCCATCCAGCGCGAGGTGTTTGGAACCCGAATCGGGTTCATCCTTGCCGCTGTGGGTAGTGCGGTCGGCCTGGGGAACATGTGGCGGTTCTCCTACACGGCCTCCGAGGGCGGCGGCGCGGCGTTCGTCTTCCTCTACATCCTGCTGACGGCGTTCGTCGGAATTCCGATCATGATGGCCGAGTTCGCTGTCGGGCGGAATGCGCGGCTGTCGCCAGTTGGCGCGGTCAAGAAGGCGGGCGGCAAGGCCTGGACGCCGATGGGGATGCTCTTCGTCTTCAACGGCTTGATCATCCTGGCCTACTACGCGGTCATCGCGGGCTGGGTGATTCGCTACGCGTTGGAAGCCATCATGAGTGGCTTCCCGGCGGATCCCGGCGCGCACTTCACGGCAATCGCCTCAGGACCGGTCACGATCGTCTACCACCTGATCTTCATGGTCGCGACCATCTCGATCGTGGCGGTCGGGATCGAGAAGGGAATCGAGAAGACCGCGATGGTCCTGATGCCCGTGCTCTTTGCCATCCTGATCGGCCTGGCGATCTATGCGGCGACCCTGGATGGCGCGGGTGCCGGCTACGCCTTCTACCTGAAGCCCGACTTCTCAGAGATCACCTGGGAAGTCTTCGGTCAGGCGACGGCGCAGGCGTTCTTCTCCCTGAGCCTGGGGATGGGCGCGATGCTGACCTTCGCTTCCTATCTCTCGAAGGGTGAGAATCTGGGACGTGAAGCGTCGATCATCGCGTTCGCCGACTTCGGCGTGGCCTTCATCGCTGGACTCGTCGTCTTCCCCGTGATTTTCGCGCTGGGCCTGCAGGCTTCGATCGAAGGGATCGGATCGCTGGGCGCCCTCTTCGTGGCACTCCCGGGCGCGTTTGTCGAGATGGGCCCGATTGGTCGATGGGTGGGTCTCGGCTTCATGATCGCGCTCGCTGTGGGCGCCATCACCTCGGCCGTTTCGATGCTCGAGGTTGTGGTTGCCTCGTTGATCGATCAGCTCAACTGGCCCCGTAAGAAGGCAGCGATTATCGCGGGAAGTCTGATCGCTGTCATCGGGATTGTTCCAGCCATGAGCATCGAATGGCTTGGGCTGTTTGACGCTTTGGCGGGTAATTTCCTCCTGGTGCTTGGTGCGCTCGGAATGGCGCTTCTGGTCGGCTGGCGGATGAAGGATGCGAAGGAGGAACTGATGACTGGAGCTTCGCCCTTCTTCCGGGCCCTGATCCCTTCCTTCATCTTCTTCCTGCGATTCATTGCGCCGCCACTGCTGCTTGTCGCACTGTCGACGACCTGGCCGGGACTCCGCGACGCCTTTCGCGCAGTCTTCCCCGGCGCCGGCTAACAGGTGCGGTAACCTGAGCCCCGATTCGGGGTCTTGAATCCGGGGACGATGCGAGCAGGTCGAGCGCATCGTCCCCGGTGTCGTTCCACCCCGGGCCGGGGGCGGCGACGCGTGGTGGACCCAATGCAACCCAGGACAGTGACATGCGCTTCACCCCAAAAATCACTATCGCTGCAATCCTGCTGGCGGCCACTGCCGCTTGTGGCGGTGATTCCAGTGAGAACGCGGGTGACTCAACCGACCAGTTCCGCGTGGCACTCCTCACGGCCGGGCCGGTCAGCGATGCTGGCTGGTACGCGGGGGCCTACGAAGGGTTGTTGCAGATCGAAGCCGAGCTGGGCGCCAGCATCAGTCATCAACAGACGCGCTCTCCCGCCGAGTATGACGAGGCGTTCCTGGCCTACGGGGCCGAGGGCTACGACCTGATTTTCGCGCACGGTTCGGAGTATCAGGACGCCGCGATCCGCGCCGGCCAGCAGTATCCCGACACGCGGATCATCGTGAGCGGCGGCGGGCGCACGGGCGTGGGCGTTCAGCCCCTGATTTTTACGCTTGAACGGGCCACCTACCTGGCCGGGATGGTGGCAGGCGGAATGACCACCTCGAACATCGTCGGCATGGTGGGTGGGGTGGCGACCCCGCCGGCGCGCGGAACGTTCAGGGCGTTCGAGGCGGGGGCGCGGGCCGTCAATCCCAACGTCCAGGTTCTGGAAACCTTCATCGGCAGCTGGGATGATGTAGCCGCGGCGCGAGAGGCCGCTGTCGCCCAACTGCGGCGGGGCGCCGACGTTCTCATTCACAACACGGATGGCGCCAGCTTCGGGGTGTTCCAGGCTGTACGAGATGCGCAGGCGGACGGCAGCAAGCGTTACGCGATGGGAATGAATCGCGATCAGAACAGCATCGCCCCTGATGTGATTCTGGGAAGCGCGGTGATCGACATCCCGGAATCCTTCATGGACGTTGCTCGCCGGTTCGTGGCGGGGACCCTTGGGGACGACCCCATCTTTGGCGGCACTGGTCGGGAATGGATCCGATTCGTTCCCAACCCCGAGCTGGTATCGATCATTCCGGCGGCCCTGCTCGCGCGGGTCGAAGAGGCCCGCGCCGCCATTCGCGCCGGAACGCTCCAGGTTCCGCGCATCCCCTTCGTAGAGGGTGAATCCGGAGGGTGAGTCACATCCGGCTTCAGGGGATTCACCGCCGTTTTGGGCAGACGGTCGCCCTTGATTCGGCATCCCTGACAGCCGTGCCTGGAGAAGTCCACGCGGTGCTTGGAGAGAACGGTGCCGGGAAGACGACCCTGCTCTCGATCCTGGCCGGGGAACTCTCGGCTGACTCGGGCGAAATCGTTCTGAACGACCAGACCGTCGAGTTCGGCTCCCCACGGGACGGATGGGCCGCCGGGGTGGGGATGGTGCATCAGCACTTCGCGCTCGTGCCCCGTCTGACCGTTCTGGAAAACCTGCTTCTGGGCGGTCGGGAACGGGCGTTGGCCCCGCTGGCCTATCAGGCCATGCGCATGAGGGCAGGAGAGGTGGCCGCCAGCGCTGGCCTTTCGCTGGACCTGGATCGAGCTGTGGAATCACTGAGCGTCGGTGAGCAGCAGCGCGTCGAGATTCTCAAGGTTCTGATCCGCGATCCCGCCGTGTTGATCCTGGACGAGCCGACCGCCGTTCTGACGCCACGAGAAGTCGGCCCCCTGCTGGACCTGCTGCGCGCACAGGCCGACCAGGGGCGGACCGTGCTGCTGGTCGCCCACAAGCTCAACGAGGTCCTGTCTGTGGCCGACCACGTCACGGTCCTGCGTGCCGGCCGTACGGTCCTTGAGGCTGCTCGCGCCGAGGTTGATGCCGAGGCGCTGACGAGGGCGATGGTCGGCAGAGGTCCGGATGGATCCGGGGGGGCGCCAGCCGGCGGCGGTGGGGCTCGCACGCGCCCCGCGCTTCAAGTCCTGAGCGTTTCACCGGGGGCTGCAGTCACCGGATCAGGCGGGCCCTCCTCCTCGACAACCGAGCCTGGGGGATCGCCTTCCTCGGACAGCCCTCCAGTCGCGAGTCTGCGCAGCGTCGACACCCAGCCACTCCGAGGCACCGGCCTTCAGGCAGTGAGCCTTGATGTGGCCCGCGGCGAGATCGTCGGAATCGCAGGGGTCGAGGGGAACGGCCAGCGTGATCTGGCCAGGATCCTGGCGGGGATCGACAGCCCTGCCTCGGGAGAAGTGGAGTTGCCGGCAGGCGTCGGTTACGTGCCACAGGACCGCCGGGCCGAGGGACTGATCGGTGAGTTCGATCTGGTAGAGAACCTGGCGCTCGCTTGGGCGGGAGACCCCGAGTACCGGCGAGGGCCGTTCGTCCGGTGGGGCGCACTGCGCGAGCGTGCCGTTCACGAGATGGAACGCTTTGGAGTCAGGGCCGCGGGTCCGGACGCCCGTGCCTCCACATTGTCCGGGGGAAACCAGCAGCGCCTTGTGCTGGCACGGGAGGTCACGCGGGCCAGGGATCTGCTTGTCGCCGAGAATCCCACACGAGGCCTGGACGTGGCGGGGACCGAGTGGATCCGCAGTGCGTTGCTCGACCTGGTCAGGCCCGGAGTCAGGCCCGAAGTCATGCCCGGCGGCGAGGCCCCCAAGGCCCCCGGAATGGTCCTGATCTCCACCGACTTGGACGAGATCCTCCACCTGTCAGACCGCGTATTCGTCCTGCTTCGTGGGGAGCTCACTCCGGTCCCGGCCGACGCACTCACTCGCGAAGGCATCGGGCGCCTGATGGTGGGGTCGAGCGATGGTTGACGGGCGTGCTCTGATCCGGCGCTGGCGAGGGGCAATCGTCGCACTCATCGCCCTGGGAGTGACGCTGGCGCTTGCCGTTATCTCGCTCTGGATCGGCGGATTCGACGCATCAGACGCTTTTGGCGCGCTCTTCAGGGGGTCACTGGGATCACCTGACGTCTTCTTCTCGGTCACCCTGGTCCGGTCCGTTCCCCTGATGCTGACCGGGCTGGCTGTGGCGCTGGCGTTCCGGGCGGGCGTCTGGAACATCGGAGCCGAAGGACAGCTCTACGCCGGAGCGGTTGCCGCGACGTTCATCGGTCTTCGCTTCGCAGCTCTTCCCGCTGTTCTGCTCATTCCGGGTCTGGTACTGGGCTCCGCGATTGCCGGCATGCTCTGGAGTGCCGTTCCCGCTCTGATGAAACGACGGCTCGGTGTGGGCGAAGTCATCACGACGATCCTCATGAACTTCGTGGCCATCGAGATGGTCAGCTGGCTCCTTCATGGGCCGATGATGGAGTCGCGCGGAGTCTTCCCGCAGAGTGATCGCCTGGGCCCTTCCACCGCGTTGCCGATTCTGATCCCCGGCACACGACTCCATCTGGGATTCGCCTTCGCGGTCGTGCTTGCCATCGTGCTCTGGTTGATCATGCGGCATACCCGGGTCGGCTTTTCGGTTCGAGCAGTGGGGGCGTCGCCCGGCGCCGCTCGGGCGGCGGGCCGGCTGTCCGTCGGCGGCCTGACGCTGGGCGCCTTCCTGGTGTCCGGCGCGATCGCGGGTACGGCGGGCGGGATTCAGGTAGCAGGCGTGACGCGGGCCCTCTACGACAATCTGTCGGCGGAGTGGGGCTACACGGCGATCGCGGTCGCTCTGCTCGCGGGCCTTCACCCCCTCGGTGTCATCGGCACGGCAATCCTTTTCGGAGCCCTGGAGGGTGGCGCGGCGGCCATGCAACGCTCCGTCGGTGTACCGTTCGCCTGGGTCAACGGAATCAAGGCACTGGTGATCCTCAGCGTGCTTCTGGCCGATCGGGTGCTGAAGGAGGCCAGCCATGATTGAGGCGTTCGCCCTGGTGGCCTTTCTCGAAGCAGCCGTCCGACTGTCCGTTCCGCTTGGACTGGCCGCGCTTGGAGAGGCGATCTCGGAACGTGCCGGCGTCCTGAATCTGGGGTTGGAAGGAGCCATCATCGCGGGGGCACTCGGCGGTGCGCTCGGATCCCTGGCCTTCGAGTCTGCCTGGGCCGGGGTCGTCGTCGGGGCCGCCGCGGGTGCCGCGGTTGGACTCGTCTTCGCCGTGTTCGCGGTCCTGCTGAATACGGATCAGATCATCACCGGCACCGCGGTGACTCTGGCCGGCCTGGGGTTCACCGGCGTGATCTTTCAGGCTCGGTTCGGAGCCACCGGAACCGAACTGAGCGTACCGACGCTTGATCCGGTCGTCATTCCGATCCTCTCCCGGATCCCGATCGTGGGGAGCGCACTCTTTGCGCAGGCACCCACCACGTATCTGATGTACCTGCTGGCCCCTCTGCTGGGCTGGATGGTCTTTCGGACGCGATGGGGGCTGGAACTCCGAGCGGCGGGCGAGGCCCCTGATGCCGCAGCCTCCGCCGGGGTCCCGATCCGAAGGGTTCGCGTGATCGCCACGGTCTTGGGCTCAACTCTGGCGGGCATTGCCGGGGCGCATCTGTCGCTCACCCTTGGGACATTCGCCACTGACATGTCGGCGGGGAGAGGCTTCATAGCGATCGCCGTTGTGGTGCTGGGAAGATGGCATCCGATGGGCGTTGTGTTCGCGGCATTGTTCTTCGGGGCGGCCTCCGCGTTGCAGTTCTTCCTTCAGACGCTGGGGTGGGATATCGGATACCAGCTCTTCCTTGCCCTGCCGTATGTGCTGACGCTGGCTGCCCTGGCAGGATGGATTGGCCGAGCTCGCGCGCCATCCGCTCTGGCACTGCCTTGGCCGCGTCACGGACAGAGCAGACGCTGAACC
>JBDNHE010000042.1:0-28318 GCA_041688945.1 Gemmatimonadota bacterium
CGAGATGGTCATGCCGGGCGACAACGTCCAGATGGAGGTCGAGCTGATTACGCCGATCGCCATGGACAAGGAGCTCCGGTTCGCGATTCGTGAGGGTGGTCGCACGGTCGGTGCGGGCGTCGTCACTGAAATCATCGAGTAGCAGGTAAAATAATGGCCGACAGAATTCGGATTCGACTGAAGGCGTTCGATCATTGGATCGTGGATCAAACCGCGGCAGATATTGTTCGGACGGCTCAGAAGACAGGTGCAACGGTTCGCGGGCCGATCCCGCTGCCCACGCGCCGTCAGCGTTGGACTGTGCTGCGTTCGCCGCACATCGACAAGAAGAGTCGTGAGCAGTTTGAACTGCGCACGCACAAGCGCCTCATCGATATCGTGGACAGCCGTCCGCAGACAATCGACGCTCTTACCAAGCTCGATTTGCCTGCTGGCGTTGACGTCGAGATCAAGGTCGATTGACGATGGCCGGAATTATTGGAAAGAAGATCGGTATGACCCGGATCTTTGATGAGAGTGGGGCCCAGGTGCCCGTCACTGTCATCCAAGCCGGACCGTGCCCGGTCACACAGATCAAGACGAAGGAGACCGACGGCTACGCAGCCGTCCAGATCGGTTTCGGAGCGAAGAAGGAAAAACGCTCTCCGAAGGCCGAGCTCGGACACGTTGCCAAGGCTGGTCTCGAAGTCGCACCCCGACTGGTTCGCGAGTTCCAGCTGAATGGCACCAAGGTTGAGCTCGGTCAGCAGCTGACCGTGGAGCAGTTCGAGCCCGGAGACCGAGTAAAGGTCACCGGGACTTCGAAGGGCAAAGGCTTCCAGGGAGTCGTCAAGCGGCATGGGTTTAAGGGGCGTCCGGCTGGTCACGGCCATCCGATGTCACGTAACCCGGGTTCGCTTGGCCCCGGCACCGATCCGTCCCGCGTGATCAAGGGAAAGAAGCTTCCCGGTCAGATGGGTAACGTTCGGTCCAGCATCCGTAACCTTCAGGTCGTAAAGGTCGATGGCGGCAGGAATCTGCTCTTTGTTAAGGGTGGCGTTCCTGGTTCGCGCGACAGTTACGTCCTGATCACGAAGTGACAGCCATGTTCAAGGCAGCTTACTACAAGAACGACGGTAAGAAGGGTCGCGCCCGGGCACTCCCGGAAACGCTCTTCGACGGCGTCGTCAACGAGCCGGTCCTGCACCAGGTGGTGAAGGCCTATCTCGCGAACCAGCGTCAGGGCACGCATGCCGGCAAGAGCCGTGGCATGGTGGCCGGTGGATCCCGGAAGCCCTGGCGGCAGAAGGGAACGGGTCGCGCGCGGGCAGGAACCATCAGGGCAGTTCAGTGGAAGGGTGGGGGCCGGGCTTTCCCGGCGATTCCCCACTCCTGGCGTCAGAAGTTCCCGAAGAAGGTTCGTTCGCTTGCCCGTCGCTCGGCGTTCAACGCCCGGGCTGAAGGGGAGCGGGTCATCCTGATCGACGGGCTGAAGATGGACGCGCCCAAGACGTCCCAATTGCGTGACTACCTTGCCTCCATCGAGTTGAGTGGGGCGAAGGTGCTCCTGCTGACTGATGGCAAGAAGGAGAACGTCTACCTTTCCGCCCGCAATCTGCAGGGTGTTGAGGTGCGTACCTTCGGTGAGGAGGCCGTCTACGACATTCTCTGGGCCGACATGGTTGTCATTGAGCGGGAAGCCGTGGATGGCATGGGCAACGAGGAGGCCGACGATGGCTGATGTCTTTGATGTAATTTTGCGCCCGGTCGTGACTGAGAAGTCCGCCCAGGCGATTGAGATGAAAAACGTCTACACCTTCGTCGTCAGCAATGACGCCAACAAGATTCAGATCGGTCAGGCGGTCGAGAGGATCTGGGATGTGAAGGTGACCGGTGTTCGCACCATGCGTTACGCAGGAAAGGTCCGTAGGGCCTTCATGGGTCGCATGAGCAAGAACCGGGACATTGGACGTCGCGCTTCCTACAAGAAGGCGCTGGTGACACTCGCTGAGGGTGATCACATCGAGTTCTACGAGGCCGGTTGATGGCGATCAAGAAATTCAAAGCGATGACTCCGGGAACGCGCTTCCGGTCTACGGTGCTCAACACCGAGATCACGAAGTCGACCCCCGAAAAGTCGCTCGTCGAGTCACTCTCGAAGTCGGGTGGGCGCAACCATCATGGTCGCATCACCTCCCGTCGTCGTGGTGGTGGCCATAAGCGTAAATACCGTCGGATCGACTTCCGTCGCGACAAGCTCGGGATTCCCGGGAAGATCGCATCGGTAGAGTACGACCCGAATCGGACTGCCAACATTGCTCTGATCGTCTACGAAGACGGTGAGAAGCGGTACATCCTCCACGTCCGCGACATGAAGGTCGGCGACATGGTTCTGGCAGGCGAGGGAGCTGACATCAAGCCGGGGCACGCGCTCCGGCTTGAGAAGGTCCCGCTCGGTACGCAGCTTCACAACGTTGAACTCAAGCCGGGGAAGGGTGGCCAGATGGCCCGCTCGGCCGGTGCGAGTGTCCAGCTGGTCGCAAGGGAAGGCGATTACGTTACACTTCGCCTCCCGTCCACCGAGATGCGCCGGGTGCACAAGACCTGCATGGCCACGATTGGCCAGGTCGGAAATGTGGACCACGAGCTCACCTCGATCGGTAAGGCCGGTGCAAACCGCTGGCGTGGCAAGCGGCCAAAGGTTCGTGGCGTGGCCATGAACCCGGTCGATCACCCGCTGGGTGGTGGTGAGGGTCGTACTTCCGGTGGTCGTCCGCCGGTGTCGCCCTGGGGTACGCCGGATGGTAAGAAGACGCGAAAGAAGAAGAAGCGTTCCACGAAGTTCATCGTCCGCGGCCGCAAGCGCGGTACTGCGACCAAGAGCTGACGGACAGGACTGAGAAATTATGGCGCGTAGCGTAAAGAAGGGCCCGTACATCGACGATAAGCTCCTCCTCAAAGTGGAGCTGATGAACTCGCGTAATGAAAAGAAGGTCGTAAAGACCTGGGCGCGGGCATCGACGATTTCGCCGGACTTCGTGGGCCACACGATGGCGGTGCACAACGGGAACAAGTTCATCCCGGTGTACATCACCGAGAACATGGTCGGTCACAAACTCGGAGAGTTCGCTCCCACTCGTCTGTTCCGCGGACACGGTGGAAAGCTCGCCGACAAGCGGTCCAAGCGCTAAGGGCGCGGCCGGAGATACATGATGAAATCACATGCAATTGCACGTCACGTGCGGATGAGCCCCCGGAAGGTCCGACTGGTTGTGGATCAGATCCGTGGCACCAGCGTGAATGAAGCCTACGCCATCCTTCAGTTCTCGTCGAAGACTGCGTCAGAGGCGGTCTCCAAGACGCTTCGTTCTGCAGTGGCGAACGCACAGTACAAGGCCGAGGACCAGGGCAGTGTCCTGGATCTCGACGATCTGGTGGTCCGGGAGGCGTTTGTGGACGAGGGTCCGACGCTGCGTCGGTTCCGCGCCGCGGCCATGGGCCGTGCGGCACCGCTCCGGAAGCGCACCAGCCACATCACCGTCGTAGTCGACACGAAGGACGCGTAAAGAATGGGACAGAAGACGCATCCGGTCGGATTCCGCCTGGGAATCGTCAAGGATTGGAAGTCGCGCTGGTACGCTGAGCGTGATTTCCCCCGCCTCCTTATGGAGGATGAGACGATCCGCAAGTATCTCCATCGCCGCATGGCGCATGCCGCCCTGTCGCACGTGGAAATCGAGCGCAAGCCGAGCAAGATCGTGGTCACGCTTCACACGGCCCGCCCCGGCGTCGTCATCGGAAAGAAGGGCTCCGAGGTCGACAAGCTGCGGGACGAGCTGGGTGTGCTGACCAGTAGCGAAGTCTCCGTGAACGTCGAGGAGATCAAGCGCCCCGAGACCAATGCGATGCTGGTTGCCGACAATGTCGCGCACCAGCTCCGTTCGCGGGTTTCCTTCCGTCGGGCCATGAAGCGTGCGGTGCAGTCCGCCATTCGTGCCGGCGCCGAGGGAATCAAGATCCAGTGTGCCGGCCGTCTTGGCGGTGCCGAGATCGCGCGGACCGAGGGTTACAACGAAGGTCGCGTCCCGCTGCACACGCTGCGGGCCGACATTGATTACGCGGAGCTCACGGCATTCACGACCTACGGAGCGATCGGGGTCAAGTGCTGGATCTTCAAGGGCGAAGTGGTGGACGAGCGGCGCGGTCGCACTTACTCCACCGGCGCCTGAGAGAGGAACTGAACAATGCTTTCACCAAAGCGCGTACGTCGGCGGAAGACCCACAAGGGTCGGATGCGTGGAAAGGCCTGGCGGGGGAGTAAAGTCTCCTTCGGTGAGTATGGCCTCCAGGCACTTGAGCCTTCCTGGATCAGCAATCGACAGATTGAGTCCGCTCGTATCGCCATGACTCGCCACATCAAGCGTGGCGGTAAGGTCTGGATCCGGATTTTCCCGGACAAGCCGATCACCAAGAAGCCGGCCGAGACCCGCATGGGTAAGGGTAAGGGTAACCCGGAGCAGTGGGTTGCCGTTGTGAAGCCCGGACGGGTCATGTTCGAGCTCGAGGGTGTGACAGAAGACATTGCACGCCGGGCGATGGAGCTGGCGGCGGCCAAGCTCCCGATCAAGACCCGCTTCCTGGTGCGCGAGCACCAGATCGGAAGCTGACGGAGAACATGATGAAGGTTGAAGACATCAGAGAGTGGGACGAGGTAGAAATCTCGGCCCGCCTTAAGGAACTCCGGGAAGAGCAGTTCAAGCTGCGTTTCTCGAGTGCAACCATGGAGTTGGAGAATCCCCGGATTCTCCGCGCAATCCGGCGCGATATCGCCCGGTTGAAGACGATTCTGCGCGAGCGTGAGCTCGCCACCGACAACAGCTGAGCGACTGGCAGATGGCAAACACCGAGCAGGAAACCCAGGTGGAAGATGCCGCCTCGAGCAGAGGCCGTCGGAAGGTTCGGACTGGCGTAGTGGCGAGTGACAAGCAAGACAAAACGGTCACGATTGTCGTCGAGCGTCGGTTCCCGCACCCTCTGTACGGCAAGATGCAGACGCGGACCAAGAAGCATCACGCACACGATGAAGAGAACGAGTATCGGGTTGGCGACGTTGTGAAGATCGTCGAGACCCGCCCGCTCTCGAAGACCAAGCACTGGCGCGTGCTCGAGCTGATCGAGCGCCCGGCCTGACGGAGATGGGACAATGATTCAGCAGGAATCGGTTCTCCGCATTGCGGACAACAGCGGAGCCAAGTCGGCCCTTTGTATTCGGGTCCTCGGAGGCTCGCGCCGCCGCTACGCACGAGTTGGTGACGTGATCGTTGCGACCATCAAGGACGCCATCCCGAACGCGCCTGTTAAGAAGGGTGACGTCGTGAAGGCCGTGGTCGTGCGGACCAGAAAAGAGATGCGTCGGCGTGACGGGACGTACATCCGTTTCGACGACAACGCTGCAGTGATCCTGAACAACCAGGGTGAGCCGCGCGGGACGCGTATTTTCGGACCGGTGGGGCGTGAGCTCCGCGAGAAGAAGTACATGAAGATCGTCTCGCTCGCGCCCGAGGTGCTTTGATATGAAGCATAACAAGCCGAATGCCCACGCGGGCAAGCAGATTTTGATGAAGGGCGACCGGGTCAAGGTGATTCGCGGGAACCAACGCGACTCCGAGGGGACCGTGCTCAAGGTGCTTACCGACGAGGGCCGTGTGCTCGTCGAGGGCGTCAACATGCGCAAGCGTCACCAGAAGCCGACCCAGGCCGATCCCGATGGTGGTATCCGGACCTTCGAAGCGCCGATCCACATCTCGAACGTGATGCTGGTCGATCCGACTTCCGGCGATGCAAGCCGGGTTCGGATGCGCATTGAAGCTGACGGCACGAAAGAGCGCATCGCCGTCAAGAGTGGCAACCCGATCCCCAAACCTCACTGAGGCCGGAACGGACCACTCGCGCGAACGTGGGCGTGAACACCCCGTCTACGCGACCGTAACCTGAATCGGGCGAAAGCCCTCAAGAGAGAAATGAGCCAGACTCCAAGACTACTTAACCACTACCACGAGATTGCCCGGCCGGCGCTCACGGAACAGTTCGGGTACACAAACCCGCACCAGATTCCGTCGATCAAAAAGGTCGTAATCAACGTGGGTGTGGGTCAGGCAACGAAAAACCAGAAGCTTCTGGACTCCGTTGTCCAAGAGATCGCGACGATCACCGGTCAGAAGCCGGTCATCACTCGGGCTCGCAAGTCGATTTCGAACTTCTCGCTGCGTGAGGGGATGCCGGTCGGTGTGACCATCACACTCCGCGCGTCGCGCATGTATGAGTTCCTGGATCGCCTGGTCAGTGTGGCGATCCCGCGTGTCCGCGATTTTCGCGGGCTGCCGACGCGCTCCTTTGATGGGCGCGGGAACTACACGATGGGCGTCAAGGAACAGATCATCTTTCCCGAGATCGAATACGATCGCGTGAATCAGATCCACGGCATGGACATCACCGTGGTGACCTCGACGAACAAGGACGATGAGGGCAGGGCCCTCCTCCGACAGATGGGGTTCCCGTTCCGCGGGGACGAGACGCCGGTGATCATCGGAAGCAACGAGGGAGTTCAGGAATAATGGCCAGAAAAGCGCTCGTTGAGCGAAATAATGGGAAGCAGAAGTTCGAGGGTCGGCATCGCAATCGTTGCAATCGTTGCGGTCGTCCTCGTGCCTTTATCCGGAAGTTCGGCATCTGCCGAATCTGCTTCCGGGAGATGTCACTTCGGGGAGAGATCCCTGGAGTGCGGAAGTCCAGCTGGTAAGGGGCGGATAGCCAAATGATGACAGATCCGATCGCGGACATGCTCACCCGCGTCCGCAACGGCGGGACCGCCGGGCACAAGTGGGTAGATATGCCGGTTTCCAAGTTGAAGATGGAAGTGGCCACGCTCCTCAGGGAGAACCACTTCATCTTCGACTTCAAGAAGCTCGACGATGGTAAGCACGGCGTTCTTCGCCTGTACCTGAAGTACTACGAGGGCAAGCCGATCATCCGGCACCTTGAGCGTGTGTCGCGGCCTGGCCGTCGGCGTTACGTGGGTGCTACCGATGTCCGCCGCGTTCGTAATGGCTTGGGTATGGCGATCCTTTCCACCTCCAAAGGGCTCATGTCCGACCGCGGCGCCAAGCAGGAAGGCGTCGGGGGCGAACTCATGGCCCTCGTCTGGTAAGGGGTTAGAAGAATGTCGCGCATTGGTAAGAAGCCGGTCGTGATCCCCAAGGGCGTAGATGTTTCGCTCAGCGGGAACGACCTCAAGGTGAAGGGTTCAAAGGGCGAGCTTCTGCTTGCGGTCCACCCCGAGATGGCCGTCAAGGTCGAAGAAGGGGAGATCGTGGTCGAGCGTCCGTCGGACGAAAAAAAGCACAAGGCGCTGCACGGCCTGAGCCGCTCGCTGATCCAGAACATGGTGACGGGTGTGTCTGAAGGCTTTGCCAAGACGCTCGAGATCATTGGCGTCGGGTACCGTGCCGAGATGAAGGGGACGACCCTGAATCTTGCCCTCGGTTACTCGCACCCGGTGAACTTCGATGTCCCGGCAGGCGTCCACATCGAGACCCCGAATCAGACCACGGTCGTGATTTCGGGCGCAGACAAGCAGGCGGTCGGACAGGCCGCTGCCGTGATTCGCGGTTTCCGGCCACCCGAGCCCTACAAGGGCAAAGGCATCCGGTACCAGGGCGAACAAGTTCGCCGCAAGGCCGGTAAGACGGCGGGAGCCTGATCATGAACAGACAGCTGAGAAAGACTCGGGGCGCACAACGCATGCGCCGGCATACTCGGGTCCGGAATAAGATTTCGGGTACCTCGGACCGCCCGCGGTTGGTGATCTTCCGCTCTCTCAAGAACATCGAGGGGCAGTTGGTGGACGACGACACCTGCAAGACGCTCATGGGTCTCAGCACGCTCGCGAAGGATCTGAAGGACTTTTCTCCCGAGGGAAGCCACCGTCGGCAGGAGCACGCCTTTGCGGCGGGCAAACTGCTTGCGGAGCGCGCTCGGGAAAGTGGGATCACGACCGTGGTGTTCGATCGCGGTGGTTACAAGTATCACGGCCGTGTGAAGTCGTTCGCAGACGGCGCGCGTGAGGGAGGTCTGGAGTTCTGATGGCGGACAATCAGTCGAAGAGCGGCGGCCAGAGCGGCGGCCAAGGTGGCGGCCAAGGTGGCGCTCGCAGTGGTGGTGGCCCGGGTCGCGGGGGTAAGGGCGGTCGTGGGGGCAACAAGCGTCGCGATGAGAAGAAGCGCGACGACTTCACCGAGAACGTCATCCACATCAACCGTGTAGCGAAGGTCGTGAAGGGCGGACGCCGCTTCTCGTTCTCCGCGTTGGTTGCGGTTGGCGACGGCAAGGGCAAGGTCGGCATCGGCTTCGCCAAGGCGAACGAGGTGGCCGAGGCCATCCGCAAGTCCCTTGAGCGCGCCCGCGCTGCCATGGTCAAGGTGCCCGTCCAGAACGGGACCCTGCCGCATGACATCACCGGACGGTGGGGCGCAGGTCGCGTCCTTCTTCGTCCGGCGGCGCCCGGTACTGGTGTTATCGCGGGTGGTCCCGTCCGTGCTGTCCTTGAGGCAGCCGGTGTGACCGACGTACTCACCAAGAGCCTGGGTTCCAACAACCCCATCAACGTTGTTCGGGCGACGATGGACGGTCTTACGCACATGGTTACGGCCGAGCGGGCCGCCCTTGAGCGCGGGATCTCCGTTGAGGCCCTCGGAATGGTGAAGCATGGCTAAGGCAAAGAAGCTCGAAATCAAGCAAGTCCGGAGCGGCATCGGTCGCCCTGAGACCCATCGCCGCACGCTGCGAGCGCTTGGAATCAAGAAGCATCAGCAGACCGTGGTCCAGGTAGATTCACCTGCGATCCGCGGGATGATCGATCAGGTTTCCCACCTCGTCTCGGTTACCGAGATCGAGGGGTAAGGAGAATATCATGGCAGAGTTGCATGATCTGAGCCCCGCAGGCGGATCGCATCGCGATCGCAAGCGGCTTGGGCGTGGTCCCGGATCTGGTACCGGCAAGACTTCCGGTAGCGGTGAGAACGGACAGAAGTCGCGTAGCGGCGGCGGCATTCGGCGCGGATTCGAAGGTGGCCAGATGCCCCTTCATCGCCGGATTCCGAAGCGTGGATTCACGAACATCAACCGGATCGAGTATCAGGTGGTGAACGTGAGCCAGCTTAGCCGTGTAGAAGGGGACGTCACTCCGGAGTCGCTTCGTGCGGCCGGTCTGATCTCTTCCATGCGCAAGCCGGTGAAGGTGCTCGGAAATGGTGAAATCGATGCGGCGAAGAACGTGACCGTGCATGCCTTCAGCCAGAGTGCGAAGGCCAAGATCGAAGCTGCAGGTGGCTCGATCTCGGTGCCGGGTACGTTGGTCGTCGACGGGGATTCCAATGAGGCGCCCGCTGCGGATGATTCCGTGGCTGATGAGGCGTCTGCTGAGGAGCAGGCGTAAGCCTAATGGACAACTGGATCGCAAAGCTGTGGCGGTCACCGGAGGTTCGCGAAAAGCTGACCTTTACGGTGTTCCTCCTTCTGATTTACCGCATCGGTGCGCATATCACCGTTCCCGGTCTCGACATGAACGTCCTGCGTGCTCAGTTCGGTGCGCTTGAAGGGACGCTCTTTGGTGTCTACGACATGTTCGTGGGTGGTGGGCTGTCCCGTGCGACGATTTTCGCGCTCGGGATCATGCCGTATATCTCCGCCTCCATCATGTTCCAGCTTCTTGCCGCGGTATTCCCGACGGTTGAGAAGCTGCAGAAGGAGGGAGAGGAAGGGCGAAAGAAGCTGACGCAGTGGACGCGTTACACCACCGTCGTTCTTTCGCTGCTCCAGGCCTACGGCTACTCCGCGTTCCTGTCGAGCATGCCCGGTGCGGTTCGTACGCCGGGGCTCGGCTTCACCTTTACCACCGTCACTTGTCTGACTGTGGGTGCGATCTTCGTGATGTGGCTGGGTGAGCAGATCACGGATCGCGGTGTGGGCAACGGGATGAGCCTGCTGATCTTCTTCAGCATCATCCAGGGCTTTCCGGGCGAGATCAGCCGGACCTGGGAAGCGTTCCGCCTGGGTGAGATTGGAATGTTCTCGCTCGTTGCGCTGCTCGCCGTCATCATTGGCGTGACCGCCGGTGTTGTGTCCATGACCATGGCCGCCCGGAAGATTCCGGTTCAGATCCCTCGCAAGGTCGTGGGCCGAGGGCGGATCCGGGAAGGTCAGAAGAGCTTTGTGCCGCTCCGCGTCAACTCGGCGGGCGTCATGCCGATCATTTTCGCCCAGTCGTTCATCATCGTTCCGGGTACGATCGCGGCGTTCAGCTCGATCTCGTGGATCAATGGTCTGTCGGACATCTTCCAGCCGAACAACTGGGTCTACTACACGACCTACGGCATGCTGATTCTGTTCTTCACATACTTCTACACGGCGATCATCTTCAATCCGGTCGACCTTGCAGAGAACCTGAAGAAGCAGGGCGCCTTCGTTCCGGGTGTTAAACCGGGTGCAAGGACCGCCGAATATATCGACCGTGTGCTCACGCGCATTACGCTGCCCGGTTCCATCTACCTGGCTCTGATCGCACTGATGCCTTTCTGGATCTTCGACATCTTCGGAATCACCACCTTCATCTTCGGAGGCACCAGCCTTCTGATTGTGGTGGGTGTGGGTCTCGATACCGTCCAGCAGATCCAGCAGCTCCTCCTGGTGCGCCACTACGACGGCTTCATGAAGAAGGGTCGAGTGAAAATGCGCGGGCGCCAGCGGTACATGTAAGCTACGAGGCCGGAGCTCCAGGGAGTTCCGGCCTCGACGCTTCGTAGAGGAACGCTCATGATCGTTATTCTGTTGGGCCCTCCCGGGGTCGGAAAAGGCACCCAGGGTGTGCTGCTCTGTGAGCAGGCGGGGCTCCACCATCTGTCCACCGGTGATCTGCTTCGTGCGGCCCGCCGCGCGGGGACTCCGCTGGGACAGGAAGCTCAGAAGTTCATGAACGCAGGCCAGCTGGTTCCCGACCAGGTGATTCTGGGCATGGTCCGTGAGAAGCTGACCGAGCTGGGTCCGGACCGCGGCGTGGTCTTCGACGGCTTTCCCCGCACCGTTCCCCAGGCCGAGGCGCTTGGCGGACTGCTCGAGGGCCTTGGGCGCCGGGTCGATCGGGTGATGGTGCTGACCGCGGCTGATCAGGTGCTGGTTCAGCGTATTTCCGGCCGGCGCAGCTGCCCGGAATGTGGAACCGTTTACAATGTGCATTTCAACCCGCCGACCGAGGCCGGGAAGTGCGACAAGGACGGGGCGGGGTTGACCCATCGTGTGGACGACAGCGAAGAGACGGTAGTGACGCGGCTTGAGGTCTACCGCCGTCAGACCGAACCGCTCGTCGCCTTCTACGAAGAGTCGGCCGCCGAGGTTCGGCATATCGATGGGGATCAGGCCGTGGAGACGGTTCAGGCACTCATGCAGAAAGCGCTGGGGCGGGGATGATTCACATCCGCACCCCAGCCGAGATCGACCGGATCGCCGAGGGAGGCCGGATGATCGGTCAGCTGTTCGTCGAACTGGAAGACCGGATTGTACCGGGTGTGAGCACCATGGACATCAATGAGGTGGCCGATGAGTTCATCCGCTCCCATGACGATGCCATTCCGGCCTTCAAGGGCCTCTATGGCTTTCCTGCTTCTGTCTGTATTTCGGTCAACGAGGAGATCGTTCACGGCATCCCGAAGACCGAGAGGGTTCTGGTTGAGGGTGACATCGTCACCGTCGATTGCGGTGTGAAGCTGAACGGGTGGTACTCGGACTCTGCCCACACTTTTGCGGTGGGCGAGATCGATTCGGAGTCTCAGCGCCTGCTGGACGCGACCAGAGGCTCGCTGGTTGCTGCCATCGAGGCTTCGGTAGTTGGAAACCACATTGGCGACATCGGTGTGGCGGTCATGGGAGCGGTTTCTGGCGAGAAGCTTGGAATCGTTCGTGATCTGGTTGGACACGGGGTTGGGCGGGAACTGCATGAAGACCCGCAGGTTCCAAACGTGGGCCGGGCCGGATTCGGGCCGAAACTGCGCCCTGGAATGGTTTTGGCGATCGAACCGATGATCGCGTTGGGGACGGATCAGATCCGGACTCTTGAGGACCGCTGGACAGTGGTAACCGCAGACGGGACGCGGGCTGCCCACTTTGAACACACCGTAGCAATCACCGATTCGGGTCCCAGGATCCTGACCGGGGCAGAGGCTTATTTGAGCTCCTCCGCCTGAAGCAAAAATTAGCGGTATCTCGGCGCTTTACGAGTCCACTCACCGTCGTTATACTAACAAGCTCTGCTAGAAACGTACCGTGGAGTTCGATATGAAGGTCAGAAGCAGCGTTAAACCGATTTGCGAACACTGCAAAGTAATCCGCCGCCGTGGTGTGGTTCGGATCATCTGCAGTCGTAATCCCAAGCACAAGCAGCGTCAGGGCTAGTCATGGCACGTATCTCCGGAGTTGATCTCCCCCGTGGAAAGCGCATCGAAGTTGCGCTTACCTACATTTATGGGGTGGGCCCTGCGCGGGCGAAAAAGCTTCTCGAGATCACGGGACTCGATCCGAACATTCGCACCCAGGATCTGGGTGACGAAGAAGTGAACCGGATCCGTCGCGCGCTCGAGTCGTTCAAGGTTGAGGGTGCTCTGCGCACCGAGATCTCCATGAACATCAAGCGTCTCATGGACATCGGGTGTTATCGGGGCTTGCGCCATCGCCGGGGTCTCCCGGTGCGGGGGCAGCGTACCTCGACCAACGCACGGACGCACAAGGGTGTGCGCCGCGCGATTGCTGGAAAGAAGAAAGCACCGAAGAAGTAGTCGGTGTACCGTCACCAGATTGGTGGCGGATTGATGCCTGGATACGGCGGCGTGCGCTTCCCTCGGGAAGCCCCTCGCCGTATCCGCTTTTGTTCGATAGACCGTTGAAGGAAGGGAATGCGTGGCACAGGGTAAGCCAACCCGCTCGAAGCGGACCAAGAGAGTCGTCGAGGCCGATGGTGTGGCCCATGTTAAGGCGACGTTCAATAACACGATCATCACCATCGCGGATTCCCAAGGGAACGCCGTGGTCTGGGCAAGCGCCGGTAAGGCAGGGTTCAAGGGCTCCAAGAAGTCCACGCCCTTTGCCGCTACCGTTGCTGGCGAAATCGCCGGCAAGGAGGCTTTCGCCCTCGGGGTGAAGCGTGTGTCCGTGCGCGTGCAGGGGCCGGGATCGGGACGTGAGTCCGCGATTCAGGCACTCGCATCGTCGGGCCTGCACGTAAAGTCCATTGAGGACGTCACCCCCCTTCCGCACAACGGTTGCCGTCCGCCCAAAAAGCGGCGCGTCTGAGGAATTACTGAATGGCTCGCTATACTGGACCAGTTTGCAAGCTCTGCCGCCGCGAAGGCCAGAAGCTTTTTCTAAAGGGTATGAAGTGCTACACGGAGAAGTGCCCGGTTGACCGGCGCACCTACCCTCCGGGACAGCACGGTCCTGCCCAAGCCCGTCGTCGGAAGCAATCCGAATACGCCACTCAGCTTCGTGAGAAGCAGAAGGTGAAGCGGACCTACGGACTTCCCGAAAAGCAGTTCCGCTCGCTCTTTGAGCGCGCGTCGAACGTTCGGGGGATCACCGGTGAGAACCTGTTGATTCTGCTTGAGTGCCGTCTGGACAACGTCATCTTCCGCATGGGCTTTGCCAGCTCGCGGAGCCAGGCACGCCAGATCGTCCGGCATGGTCACATCGAGGTCAACGGACATCGTGTGGACATTCCGAGCTATCAGGTGAATGCCGGAGATGAGGTTTCGTTGCACGCCGGTTCGCGTGAGTTCGTGGCCATCGAGGAAAGCCTCGAGGCGCGCACCCGTCCTCCGCTGGTAGAGTGGCTTACGCTCGACCAGAAGAATCGGGTTGCCCGGATCGTCAGGACGCCTACGCGTCAGGACATTCCGATGGCGGTCGACGAGCAGCTCATCGTCGAGCTCTACTCGAAGTAATGCTGAAGTCGGGAGCCGGGGTCCTGGAAGGGGCCCCGGTTTCCCTTTCTGAAAGGTTCCCAGTGCAGTTGCACAGGAGGAGTTTGTGGACATCGATCTGACCGGACTGGTACTTCCCGAGCGTATTGAGGCTGTCGAGACCACCGAGGGTCCTTCCTCGGGTCGTTTCGTCATTGAGCCTCTCGAGCGCGGGTTCGGCCACACCCTTGGTAACTCGGTCCGTCGGGTCCTGCTGTCTTCGTTGCGCGGTGCTGCGGTCTGGTCGTTCCGGATCGACGGTGTCGTGCACGAGCACCAGACCATCGGAGGCGTCGTAGAAGACGTCCATCAGGTGATTCAGAACCTGAAGTCGCTGGTGGTCAAGCTGGACGCCGACGTAGAAGAGGCCACGCTTGAGATCAGCGCCCAGGGTCCGGGGGCTGTTACGGCAGCTCTCATTAATGTGCCGGCCGGTGTCGAGATCGTCGACCCGGACCATCACATTCTGACGCTGCAGGACGAGCGCGACCTGAACGTCGAGCTTTATGTGAACAAGGGCCGTGGCTTCGTCCTGGCCGACCAGCATGAGCTCCCCAAGGGCGCGCCGGTCGACATGGTTCGGATTGACGCGATCTACAATCCGGTCCGCCGGGCCAACTTCACCGTCGAAGAGACCCGTGTTGGTCAGCGCACCGACTTCGACCGTCTCACGCTGCACATTGAGACGGACGGCTCGCTCGACCCGCAGGATGCGGTCGGCTACGCCGCGGCGCTTGTTCGCAAGCACCTCGAATACATGCTTTACTTTGGCGAGGGTGGCATTCCGCAGGTGGCGCCTCCCGGAGCTGTTCCGGTTTCTGAGCGACTTCAGGACCTGTTCTCCCGTCCGATCGAAGATCTGGCCGAGCTCAGCGTCCGCTCGCGGAACTCTCTGCAGAAAGAGAACATCCGCTCGCTGGGCGACTTGGTGCAGAAGTCCGAAGACGAGATGCTCAACATCGAAAACTTCGGGAAGAAGTCTCTCAAGGAGATCTCCGATTTCCTTGAGGAGCACGAACTGCGATTTGGTATGCGTTTGAAGACGGGCGACGAAGGTCAGCTGTTCTTCATGGAAGAGGACGCCGGAGCCACGGTCGACGCCGAATAACGGCTTGATCTCACTCCCTTTGGGGACAGGAACATGCGGCATCGTAAAAAGGGACGTAAGCTTTCGCGGACCGCCAGCCATCGCAGGGCTACCCTGCGCAACATGGCGGCTTCGCTTTTTCTTCACGAACGGATTGAGACGACCACGGCCAAGGCCAAGGAACTCCGACCTTTCGCTGAGCGGCTGATCACGCTGGCCAAGCGGGGAGACCTGCACGCCAGGCGTCTGGCGGCTGCGAAGATCGGAGACCGGGACATCGTCGGAAAGCTGTTCGACGATCTTGGACCTCGCTTTGCTGAAAGGCCGGGCGGGTACACCCGTATTCTGAAGCTGGGTACGCGGAAGGGTGACGCGGCAGATATGTCGCTGATTGAGTTGGTGGGTTAGGTTCGCCGCTTCTTTCCGTTTTGAGACCACTTCAGCTTCAAGGATCAACACAGATGTCCAAATTCGACTCAAGGCGCGGGGCGAGCAATCTGGGGGTTCCCCTCATGATCGCCTCCTTTGTCCTGATCGGTGGCTTCATGTACTGGCTCAGCATTACTGCCGAGCCGACTGAAATCGCAATTGTCGAAGAGGAGCCCGTAGAGGTCTACACGGGTACGATTCTGGATCCGGGTGCGCTTGAATTGAATCAGGACGGATTTGATGGACAGGACGTCCGTCTGGTCGACGTACCGTTCTCAACGGCTGTGGGAACCCAGGCGTTCTTCGTTACGCTGCCACAGGGTTCACCCTTCCTGGTGCGGATGTCGGATGATCTGGTCGCGGCTGGTGAGACGATTCCAACCAGTCAGATCATGATGACCGTGACCGGGACGCTCAAGGCTCTGAACGACAGCATCAAGACGGATTGGTTTACGGATGGGACGGTGTCCGAGGGAGATCAGGTATTGGTCGACTTTGCGACTCATTTCCTTGACGCAACTGATATCATTTCGGCGGGTGGATCGGCTCCCGCTGCATGAAACGGTGGGGCCTGAGCTCCGCGTGACTATAGAGGACTGAACGATGGCTCGTTTCTGCGACGTTTGTGGCAAAGGCCCCTCAACGGGGAATAACCGAAGCCACGCCAACAACAAATCCAAGCGGCGGTGGCTGCCGAACCTTCAGACTGCCAGGGTGGTTCTGGACGACGGCTCGCGTGGACGGATCAAGGTTTGCACCTCGTGCATCTCCGCGGGAAAGATCCTTAAGGCGCCGGCGATCAGGTCGGCCTGACGCCTGCTGGCAAGAAGCAGTATAAAAAGCAGTATCTGGTCCCCGGGGCTTTTGAGCCTCGGGGGCTTTTTGTTGTTTTGTGGTCTCGCTGGTGCGGCGGGTTGGCCGGCAGGGTAACATGAACCATGACTAACTCCCTTCTGGTTCTGCTCGCCTGTGCACCGCTTCTTCAGGCGGTTTCGCTGGGCCCCGCCTTCGCCGGGGCGACGCTCGCCGATCTGCTGGCCGTCGGGGCCTGCATCGGGCTGCTGCGAGATCGTTCATGGCTGCGCGCGATCGACAGCTGGACGATCGCCGCGCTGTTGCTCACCGCAGGGTGGGTTGCCGCCTCGGGGAGCTGGGGCGCGTCGCCCGTGTATGCTCTGTCAAAAGGGCTTGCGGTTGTAGGATGGGGCGGAGTGGTGATGGGGCTGGCCGGTAGCGGCCTGGCGCTCCCGCGGGCGGTCCGCTTCTGGGTGCTGGGAACGGCGCTGCTGCTTCTGGGCTCACTCCTGGTTTTGGTGCTTTGGCCTGAAGCCGGCCTCTACATCGGGGGGGCGTCGATTGGCGGACTCCCTCGGTTCAGAGGTGTTCTGGGGCACCCGAATCTGCTCGGCGACTACCTCTCTGTGAGCCTGATTCTGATGGTGGGCTTGATCGGTGTTTCTGGCCGAGGGAAGGGGGCCCTGATGCTCATGGCCACCCTGACAGCCCTCGCGTTACTCGGCACGGTGACCACGGCGTGGATGGGTACCGGAGTCGTCCTTGCCTGGGCGGCATGGCGTGCTTCAGGTGACCGCTGGGGCACTGGCCGTCGCACGGCGCTCATCGTGCTCGGTGTCGGATTGGCTGTCACTACCGGGGCAGGTGTGCTGAGGCCCCTGAGCATCGGTCTTGGGGACAGCTCGGTGGTGACATCGGGACTCCGCCCAGCCATCTGGCAGTCGGCGAGCTGGGCGCCGCGCCTGTCGCCGATTCGGGGTGTGGGCGCGGCACCCTACCTGGCCGAAGCGGCCGATCCGCTCGGTCAGTCCGGCGCTCTCGTGCTCTGGGACGCCCATAGCACGCCCCTTTCGATCCTTGGGCAGTTCGGAGTGGTGGGTGCCATGCTGTACCTGTGGCTCGTGGCTGAACTGCTCGGGGTCGGCGGCCGGATCAGGTCGCTGGCGAGCGAGGGTGGTGCTGCTCAGGTGGCCTCCCGATTGATTCCGACGCGGAGCACTCCGCTCGAAGCCGCTGTCTGGCTCGCCCTGTGGGCGGCGAGCATTCACGCCCTTGTGACATCCAGCGAAGATTTCAGGCATCTGTGGCTTCTGATCGGTCTGGCAGGGTTGCAGGCCCGTGCAGCAAGGGGGGTCGTCCGAGGACGAGACAGTGGATAGCTTCTCCCGCATGAGCCCAGTTCATCCCAGCATTTCCGGTAGGATCCACGCCTGCGGCGCGGTCATGGGAGTGTTTCCAGGATTCTTGGGCCCAGGGACCAAATGAATCGCGCGGGCGCGCTCTTCGTCGTCCTGGTCAGCCTCACGATTGCGGGGCTGATCCTCGGGGCAGGTCTGGTCCGCGACCCTACGGTGATCCTGCCGCTCACGCTGGAGTTGGCCCTCCTCTTTGGGGCGACCCGGTTTGTGCTGGGGCTCGTGAGGGACAAAGCCTTGCAGGGCTGGCTGGTCCGGACTGTGATCGTCGCCATCGCCCTGCGCCTGATCGCATTGGTGGTGGTCCACTTTGTGCTCGCTCAGGCGCTGTTTGCGCCCGATGCCGGTTCGTACTTCGCCCAGGGCCTGTCCATCTTCAATGAGTGGAATGGCGGTCCGGAGGCGGTCCTGCCCAGTCAGTGGCAATCGGGCTATGCCTACATGAACGCGATGTTCTTCGTTGCGTTCAAGGATCCCACACTGGGGATGTCCGTCCTCAACCTCTTCGCCGGGGTCTGGACGGTCGTGATCGTCTTTCTCCTGGGGCGGGCCTGCTTTGGCGTACAGACGGGTAAGGTCGCTGCGATTCTGGTGGCGATCTTCCCCTCAATGATCCTCTGGTCCGTCGTGAACATCCGCGATTCGATTACGACCTTTCTTGTCGCGACGATTGTGCTGCTGGCGGTGCGAGCCTATGAACGGGTCAGGGGCCTGGATCTGCTGCTGATCGTCGGATTGTCGATCGCGCTGAGTACCCTGCGGGACTACATGGGCGTCCTCGTGCTCACGGGCCTGGCCATGGGCTATGTGGCGGCGCTTCGGCGAGGGCGCATGACCTCCAGCCTTCTGGGTGGGACGGTGATCGTCCTCTTCCTGTTCTTTGCGCTTGAACAGTTCGGAATCTTTCGCCCGGAGGTTTTCAACGACCCGATCCGGTCGGCAGCGCAGCTTCGAACCGGGTTGCAGGGTGATTTCACGGGTGGTTTGTCAGGGTCGGCCTTCGGCACGGAGTTCGACACTTCAACCATCGGAGGAGTCTTTCGCTATCTGCCCCTGGGCCTGACCTACTTCCTTTTCGCTCCCTTCCCGTGGGCGGTCAGGGGGACGCTGCAGCTGATTACCCTGCCCGAAGTACTGCTGTGGTATGCGTTGGTGCCGTTTACCGTTGTCGGCTTCGCCAAGGCCGGGCAACGGGCCCACCGGGCCTCGTTCCTCCTGGTTGGTGTTCTGCTGATCGCGGTAACCAGCTACGCCCTGGTCGAGGGCAACTTCGGGTCCGCTTACCGACATCGAGCCCAGGTGATGCCGCTCTTCTTTGTATTCTCGGCTCACGGCCTGGTGGTCTGGGTTCGGCGTCGACGTGAGCGGTCTCGGGTTCGACAGCAGAGGATTCTGGACGCCCGTGCCCGGCTGCTCCGTCCCACAGCCCGGCGCTAGGGATGTGCGGGATCGCCGGACTCCTGGATCTTCGAGGGACTTGTTCGCCGGCTGAGCGATTCGACTCCGCTCTGGCCATGGCAAAGGCGCTGAGGCATCGCGGGCCCGATGAGCAGTCTGCCTGGGCTTCGGACTCTGCTCCGGTAGCGCTGGGGCACGCCCGGCTGAGCGTCATCGATCTGGCCACAGGCGATCAACCCATGGCGACGCCGGATGGCAAGTTGACCGTCATTTTCAATGGCGAGATCTACAATTTCGCGGAACTCCGGGCGGAACTGGTCGGGCTCGGCCATGCCTTCCGCACCCGCAGCGATACCGAGGTTCTGCTCTTCGCCTGGCGGGAGTGGGGTGAGGGCATGCTGGGGCGTCTGGAAGGAATGTTCGCCTTCGCACTCTGGGATGAGGACCGGCAGCAACTTGTTCTCGCCCGCGATCAGGCCGGCAAGAAGCCCCTCTTTCTCTATCGGAATGCGGGCCTTTTTGCCTTCGCGTCCGAGATCAAAGCGTTCCGGACTCTCCCCGGAGTCAGACTTCAGGTCGACCCCGAAGCGATTCCCCTTTATCTGGCGTACGGGTACGTCCCTGCGCCGGGGGCTCCCTTCATCGGGGTGACCAAGGTCCCGCCGGCGACCGTCCTGACCGTTAACGTCGAAGGCTGGGTGACGAAGCGCCGATATTGGGAAGCGGACCTGAGGCCTCGGGCAGTCTCGACAACGGCCGCCGAGCGGACGGTGCGGGAGTTGCTTGACGCTGCGGTGAAACGCCGCCTGATCTCTGATGTGCCGCTCGGGGCATTTTTGTCGGGTGGGGTCGACTCCTCGGCGATCGTTGCCCGCATGGCCAGGTTCTCGGACGAGCGCGTCCGAACGTTCTCGATCGGGTTCGAAGGTGCGCCGATCTACGATGAGACGGCCTGGGCCCGAAAGGCCGCAGATCTGATCGGCACCGATCACACGGAGTTTCGAGTCGGAGCCCAGTCGGTTGATCTGGTGGACAAGCTGGTTGCCGCGTATGACGAGCCCTTCGGGGACTCCTCGGCGATTCCCACCTATACCGTCAGTGGACTGGCGCGGGAATCCGTGACCGTGGCGCTCACAGGCGACGGTGGGGACGAACTCTTTGCCGGCTACGATCGCTTCATTGGCGCCCAGGTGGCTGAGGGGCTTCCGACGGCCATTGTGGCCCTGGGGGATGCGATCGGTCAGCGGCTCCCGGTCCACGCAAACTTCCGGCACCCGACCCGGCGCTTTGCCCGGTTCTTTCGGGCGGCAGCCATGCCGGCTCCGGAGCGGACGCTTCGCTGGATCGGGTTCTTTGCCGATCGCCTGGAGGAGGTGCTTCAGCCCGATGTTCTGGCGCAGCTCGATCCCGAGCGCCTGGTCGAGAGTTTCCGCGCCCCCCTCAGAGGCCCGACCGCTGGCCACACTGCACTCTCAGCCGCTTTGAAGCTGAACTATGAGACCTACCTGCCGGAGGATCTTCTGGTAAAGTCGGATCGCTGCAGCATGGCACACGGGCTTGAACTGCGTTCGCCCTTTCTGGACACGGCCCTGGTCGAGTATGCCTGCAGTCTTCCCGATGGCCTGAAGATTCACGGCGGCGAGAAGAAGGCGATCCTGAAGCGCGCGCTCAGTGCCGAACTGCCACGGGAATTGCTGTATCGGCCCAAAATGGGCTTTGGAATTCCGCTTCCACAGTGGTTCAGAGGCGAGTGGGCTCCGCTGCTTCAGGAGCGGGTTCTGGATCCGCAGGCCGCCCTCTGGCGGTGGGTTCGACGTGAGCCGGTGGTCAGGATGGTGAAGGAGCACATGGCTGGACGAGCTGACTTTGGACATCAGTTGTGGGCACTGCTGACGTTGCAGGTGTGGCTTGAGCAGGTGGAGGCGGGCTAGCCGAGACACTCTTGATCCACCACACTAGAGCGTTTCGCGGTCGGTTCGGGAGAACAGCACGTCGGCGCGGGCCTCCAACCTGCCCCGGAGTCGTCTGGGGGGTCCGAATCGGGGTACGCCGATGCAAGCCTCCACTTCTGATCCGGAGGCAAGGATGTACGGCACGAAACCGAACCCGGCCAGCCTGGCGAAGATCTCTTCGACAGCTGACGCCGAGTCGGACCAGTCCGGGGTGATCTCCACCACGAGTTCCAGTTCACGCCGCCCGCGACTCAGGACTCCGTCGAGGCCTCGAACCACCTCGGCCTCGAGTCCCTCAACGTCGATCTTGATCAGGCGCGTGTTTTCAATTTCCGCGGAACTCAGGAGTTGATCCATCCGATCGACTCGTACCGAAACCGAACTTCCCGGATCCCCCGCCTGAGCGGCGACCAGGTGAGTATGTCCTCGGTTCCCGAGCGGCCCGTCGATCAGGCGAAGCTCCCCCGCCTGGTCGGACGCTCCCACATTCACCCGTCGAACGTTGGAGCACCCGTTCTGGTCGAGGTGACGCTCCAGAATCTGAAATATCCGGGGAGAGGCTTCGATCGCTACAACCCGGCCCTGGTCGCCCACCAGTCCCGAGGCCAGCCACGAGAAGTAGCCGATGTTGGCGCCCACATCGACAAAGGTGTCTCCCACCTGCAAGGTCCGTTCGACGTAGCCCGTGAGCTCGGGCTCCCACCTGCCGGAGAAGTAGAGTGCTCGATCGATCAGGTCTCCGGTATTCCCGCCGAACTCGAAGCCCGCGGGAGTACGCGACAGAAAATCGTCTGCCGGCCACGCGAAATGGTGCCCTATTCGGGACCAGAAGGCCCGCTTTCCCGCATGAAGCGGTGAGTGAAGCAGGTACTGTCGGACAATCGGGCGGCCCAGCCGCCGCAAGAGATCCTTCGGTCTCACCGTCCCCCCCCACTGGGGTTCAGGATCTCATGGAACCGGTCGGCGGCCGCTGGCCAGTTGAAGCTTTGCACGGTCTCCAGGCCACCCCGACGGAGTTGGTCCACAAGATCCAGGTCCACAAGCAGCCGATCAATTGCATTGGCCAAGGCGGGCGCATCGCCGGGAGGCACAAGCAGGAGATTCTCACCGTCGCGGGCATAGGCGCGGCAGCCATCGTGGAGTGTGGAGACCACGGCACATCCCTGGGCCATGGCCTCCAGGGCGGGCAGTCCCCATCCCTCGGCTCGACTGGCGCAGACGTAGACCCGGGTCGACGCGTAAAGGTGAGCAACCTCGCGGTCATTCAGGCCGCCGAGATTCTCGATCTGTCCCGGTTCGGCCTGACCCGGAGGGATTGGGTCGGCTGGCGGGCCCAGGTGGCGGACCTTCAGTGACGGGTCGCGCTGTCGGAGTCGGACGACCGCATCCATAAAGGTATCCCAGCCTTTCCGATGGATCGGTCCCCCGACAAAGAGGATGCCCTCCCGTTCCGGAGGAGGGTCAATCGGGTCGGTCATGACTTCGTGGATACCGGAGTGGACCACGGCTATGTTCGCGCCCGGCGACCCACTCCGGGCGATGTCCGCACAGAAGTCCGATACGGCGATGGTGGCGTCGGTCCACCGTGCCCCCGAACCAAGCAGTTCGGTCTCGACTGCCAGACCTTCGAACATCAGGGGATAGTCCTGCTGCATCCAGACCAGCTCGGCCCCCCAGAAGTTTGCCGCAAGGGCGGCGACCGGAAGCGTGGGCGTCCAGGTTGCGATCACTACGTCGCTGCCGCGAAGATGGGGAAGGGCCCGCGCTGCTGCCCGCAGATAGTCGATGCGGGACTTGGGGAAGGCCTCGATCCCCAACACAGTGGGCGAAAAGCCTTCATAGAACCGCCAGTCACGCACCTGGCCCAGAACCAGAAAACGGACGTTCATTCCCCGGTCGGCCATTTCCCTGGCGTAGCGGGCGATGACCCGGTCGCCCCCGTAGGTGGCGGGTTCGCCGAGCACGAATGTCAGGTTTCGCGTCATGTTCCTCGATCTCTACACTTCACACGTGGGATTCGGGAGACTAGCCTGACTCATTCGACCAGGCCACTCACGTCCCGAACCATTGCCACATGTCTCGAACCCTCCTCATCCTCTCGCCAGGCGACTGGGCGTCGGCGATTGAAGGCCGCAATGCCCATGGGCGCCTCCGCTCCTCGGCTGCCGCCGCGGTCTTCGATCGGGTTGAGTACATCTTTTTCAGAACCACCGTTGCGCGGGAGCTGCACCCTGAGCCATGGCTCAACGTCCGCGAAATTTCGGGAGTTGACGGGTCCGGAGATCTCCCCTTCAAGCTGCGCAGTTTTCTTGCCGGTCTTGCAGAGATCTCAGCCCGGTGTCGAGAAATGGACGTGGACTGCGTGGCCTCGCCGGATCCTTTTCTGATGGGTGGGGCGGGCATCACTCTGGCTCGGCAGCTCGGTGTGCCCTTTGCCCTTGGCCTTGTCTCCCACTATCGCCAATCGTGGAACATCGCCCGGGTCAGGCCCTCGGGTGCACTTCCTACGTCGCTGGCCTTCGCCTTGCAGGACTGGGTCCTTCGCAACTGCGACATGGTCCTGACCGACCGGAAGTTTTACGCCGACTACGCGGTCGCTTCCGGCGCACCCGCCCGGCGGGTCGTGACCACACCGATGTGGGCCGAGACGGCGTTTCATGACTTCACTCCCGACCCCGGCGTGCTGGCGCGACATGGCATTGCCGACCGCACCCCAGTGGTCTATGTCGGTCGACTGAGCCCGGAGAAGTACAGCGATGATCTGTTGTACGCCTTCGCGCGGATACGGGAGGCTCAACCACACAAGGAGCTGGTGGTGGTAGGTGGTTCGGGGCCGATGAGGGAGTGGTTCCTGGAGGAGGCGAAGCGGATGGGTCTATCCGATGCGGTCCATGTGGTGTTCGCGGATGGCCCGGCTGAGGTCGGCGCCCTGATGAACGTTGCAGGAGTTGTTCTGGCCCCACACGCAGGGTACACCCTGTTGGAAGGAATGCTCTGCGGTGCGGTGACCGTGGCGTACGACTTCGAATGGCATGGGGAAATGATCGAGCACGAAGAACGCGGTCTACTGGTTCCGTATCGCGACTGGAAAGCGATGGCCGCGGCAGGCCTGCGGGTTCTCGAAGACGCTCCGTTGCGAGCCCGTTTTGGGGCGGCCTCACGGGCTTTCGCGTCCTCGGTACACAGTCAGGAAGCGGTCATCAAGGCCATCGACGATGCGTATCGAAAGCTGCTGGCAGGTGAGATCTGATGGAATCGCCACGGCAGACGACGTATGACTCGCCCCGTCTGGTCACTGTTGGCCTGCTCGCGCTCTACGGACTGATGGCGCTGGCGGGGATGGGCCTGGCACTGATCCCCGAGACGTGGCTCGTGCCCCGCATGACGGCGTTTGCGGCGGCCCGGTCGGTCGACGGGATCGTCAGCCAGGCCGGAATCGACCAGATGCTCCTGGCGGTCCAACTGGCGTGGGTGGCCGCACTTGGGGCGGGGTTGGCCGGCCTTGCCGTCACGTCGGGCCTACGGGTGGCCGTCCGTCGATCCGGCGGTGCCGAGGGTGAGGACGGACTCGCACCGGCGCCGGATACATCGCCAGTCGAAGCGGATCCGGCTCCCCGGTGGATTGTCGGTCTGCTGATCGGACTGGTTGGAGTTGCCGTGGCAGTCTGGGCCCCTGGACTGGGGAACGGATTGTCGTACGACGAGGCCTACTCAGCGCTTCGATTCGTTGACCCCTCGGCGCCCTGGGCGGCCTTCCTCCGGTTTGAAACGCTCAACAATCACCCGCTGTACTCGCTGCTGGCGGCGGTGGCGACGGCTCTGCTCGGTCAGGGAGAGTGGGTGCTCCGCCAGCCGGCATTGGCCGCTGCAGCCGCCGCGATCCCCATGTCATTCATGGTCGGCAGGCGACTCCTCGGCTGGCGCGCCGGGTTACTGGCTGCCTTCCTGGTTGCGACCTCGCCGATTCTGGCTGAGTACAGCGTCCAGGCGCGCGGATATTCACTCCTGTTCCTGCTTTCACTCTCCAGCGCCTGGTTCTTTGCGGGGATGCGCGACGCGAAGGGAGCCCGACCATTTCGGAGTGCGTCGGTCGGCTGGGTGGTCGTCTCCGTGCTTGGCCTGTGGACCCACCTGTTCATGGGCGTCGTGATCCTGGGCCAGGTGGTCGGCGCGGTGGTGCGAGACCTGAGCCGACGTGACCCCCGACGATCCATCCAGGTCTGGGCGTTGGGGACCCTGGCGGTCCTGATCGGTGGGATCGGCTATCTGCCGGTGGCGCACCGTCTGCTCGTTGAGATCATCGCCTTCACAGTCCTGGCCGAGTCCACCGTGTCTCGGTCTCTGTCCGACACCTTCTGGCTGACCGGCAGTGCGACGGGTGGCACCGTCGCCTGGATAGGAATGGTCCTGGTGGTTGGCTTGGCCACGGCAGGCCTCGCCACGCGGACGGCGTGGACGCGCCGGCCCGAAGTTCTGGTCGTGATCGGAGGGCCCCTCGCGATCGGTTTCCTCCTGTTCGCTGGCACCGACCAGGGCGTTCGGTTTTTCGTGCCGCTGGCGGCCATGCTGACGGTGGCGGTCGCGATGGGCGCGGCCGGGGCCCGGCGCGTGGGCGTCGCGACGGCGATCCTGGTGATGGTGGGGGCCGGCATCCGGGCCCCAGGGATTTCACGGGCCGATGTGGCCGGTCTGCGAGCCTTCTCCGGGATGGTGGCCGGTGAAGTGGGACCGTCCGACTGCCTGGTTCTTGAATGGTCGGTCGGGGATGTGATCCGCTACTACGACGAGGACGCCCGCTTCACCTACGATCGCGATTTTGGTGGTGGCTGCTCGACGGGGCGTGTGATCTACGGCTGCCACTTCTGCGATCGACCAGGGCCGGGCCTCGATGCTGCCGCCCTCAATGACCCCGTGGCCAGTGTGGCTGATCCGACCGGACGGCCCTATCGACTGTTCGTGATAGGGGAGTCGGGCGATGGGTCGCCCGAGTCTCGGGGCAGTTCATCCCCGGCGGACCTTCTGCGGTAGATCTCCACGTCAGGCCCGGGACGGACAATCCGGTGTCCTCCTCGGATCGGGTAGAGAAAGGCGTCGAGCGGATCGAACTGGATTGCCGCATCGGCCGGTCCCACCCCGATCTCGGCATGAATGAGCTCGTACTCCTCATTCAACCGAGCCTCCAACTCCTCGGGAAGGCTCGAGTAGAGCGTCAGGGGGACACGCGGAACGACGATGTACTCCGGAAGGGCGGTGGCAGGGGCTTCGACGTCCAGGACCACAAAGCCTGAGTCATCGGAGTCGGCGCGGCGCCAATCAAGTTCGGCCCGCAACAGGCGGCCGCTGCCTCCCTCGGCCTCCGTTCGGGCGGCTCGCGATTCGAGTTCAGCGAGGGTCTCCGGCAGATCCAGCCTCAGGGATAGGAATCCGACCTGACCGATTTCGCTTCCCGGGGCGATGTTCGCCTCAATCCATTCAGCCGCGAGAACACACGAGTCGGTGACCGCTAAACCCATGTCATAGCGGGCCGAGGCGATCAGTGTGGGGATGCCCGGAGACCGCGATCGGATGCCGGTGGCGATTCCTGCGATAGCCGCTCCAAAAAGGAGCAGCCCGAGTCCGCTGGGCAGCGTATTTGTCAGATGGTAACTCCACCCACGCCCCAGATCGATCCCATGTCCCGTCGCCAGATGGTCCACGGTTTCGAACAGGAAGTGATCGAGAAATGCGCTGTAGTCGAGGACGGCGTAGGGCGTTGTGGCCAGAAAGGCGCCGGTCAGGCCGAGCAGAAACCAGGTTGGCCCCGGATAGAGAAACACTTCGCGCCACGATCCGCCTTGTCGACGACGCCAGATGAACTGGGCGACGATCAGCGGCACGAACAGGAAGACGCCCGCATACTTCACCGAGACCGCCAGGCCCGCAGCGACTCCCGCCATCAGGTAGTCCCTTGTTCGGTCGTGGTCACGCAGCCGCAGGATCAGCCAGAGCCCCATGGTGATGAAGAAGGTCATCGGCACGTCGGTCACCCCGAAGTGGGAATCTCGCACGTGGAGGAGCGCGACTGCACAGAAGAGCGCAGCGATCGCCCCCACCCTGCGTCCGCCAGTGCGGCGCCCGATCAGATAGACCGGTACCACCGTGGCGGCACCCATCAGGGCCGAGACGTGCCGGCTGATCAGGAGGAGCGGCGATGTGTCGAGGGCCAGTTCGGTGACGATGGCGTCCAGACCTGTGCCCAGCGCCATGCGAATGGCGAACCAGACGCCGTAGCAGACGGCCAGCAGGTACGGGACAAGCGTCCCATAGGCGAAGTGGTGCGGGTTCAGATCGCTACTGAACATCCTCAGCGCCCGATGAGCCATCGGCAGTTCATCCGGGCGTGCTTCGGGGAAGGGCAGTCCGAAGCTCAGCCCCCATACCCTGAGCACCCAGGCGAGCAGAAAGATCGCTCTACAACGGCGACTTCTCTTTTCCACTCCTTGCGGGGCTCGCCCTCAGACATGTCTCTTCCTTTCCGGGTCAGGTGCCTGGTGTGGTGTGGCATGAGTATCTCGGCCCTTCGCGATACACCACACTAGCTCCGGGCACTAATGGGGATCACTCCCTTTGCCGCAAGCATCACCCTTCATCTCCAGCCCCAATCCATGACATGAGCCCGAGCACGCCCGAGCCCGGGAAGAGCCGGCCGGCGATATGCGTTGTCGTGGTCAACTGGAATACCCGAGAACTGCTTCACGCCTGTCTGGCGAGTCTGCACAAGTTTCCGGCTTCGGAACCGATCGAGGTCAGGGTCGTCGACAACGGGTCCACGGACGCCAGTGTGGAGATGGTTCGTCGCGACTTTCCGGACGCCATCCTTCACGAGCCCGGGGAGAACCTTGGATTCTCAAAGGGCAACAACCTGGCGATTGGGGAGACCTCGGCCGACGTGATCATCCTGTTGAATCCCGATGCCGAGGTTCGAGAGGGTACGCTGGACCGAACCGTCGAGCTGGCCCGGAAGGGATTCACGGTCGCGGCTCGACTGCTGAACCCCGATGGCTCCCTTCAGCACTCCTGTTTCCGCTTTCCCGGCCTGTGGGTCGACTGGTTCGAGTCGCTCTATCTTCACCTCCTTCTGCCAAAGAGCCTTCGAGGTCGGCTGCTCCTGGGCGGGCACTGGGACCATGCTGAGCGACGCACAGTGGACTGGGCATTGGGCGC
>JBDNHE010000043.1:0-6819 GCA_041688945.1 Gemmatimonadota bacterium
CTGACCAGCAACGACGTGATCCTGGGCGTATCAGGCGGGGCGCACCCTCTTCGCACATGGATCGACATGTCGGTCCCCGTGGCCCTGTCGACCGACGACGAGGGGGTCTCCCGGTCCGAGATGACGCTCGAGTACGTTCGGGCTGTCCAGGATCAGAATCTGGGCGTAGGGGAACTCATCCTGATGGCGCGCAACTCACTGGAGTACGCCTTCATCGAAGGGGAGAGCCTTTGGGTCGGCATACCCTCCGGTGCCGAAGGGCCGCAGCGCTGGACCCGCGCCAAGCCGTGTGACGATGCGGAAGGTGGGTTGGGGAGCAATCCATGCCTGGCCTTCCTTGGGACCAGTCCCAAAGCCGCACTGCAGGCCGAGTTCGAACGGCGACTGGCCGCCTGGATCGAGAATCCGTTCGGACGGTAGCCCTGTTCGCGCGGTAGCCCTGTTCGCAACGAGGTGTCCGGCGATCCCTGACTTCGAAGCTCAGGGATCGCTCGAACGTCAGACCTCGGCGCGAACCACCACGAACTTCGAGTTGCTGCCGACGATCGCCGCACTGGTGAAGTCGCGGCGAAGCTTGTTGTGGTACCCCAGGTGGCGGTTACCGACCACATAGAGGGATCCACCCGGCTTCAACACACGGGCAGCTTCCATGAACATCTGCATGGCCGTGTCGTCGCCGCGGGCGCCCTGCACATGAAAGGGCGGATTGCACATGATCAGATCGATGGAATTATCGTCGATCCCTTCGAGCATGTTGCCCACCTTGAAGACCGCCTTGCGCTTGGCTCCCAGGTTGGCCTTGAAGGTGGCCTTCGCCGACTCGATCGCCTGATAGGACTCGTCGACAAAACGGACCTGAAGATCCGGATTGGCCAGCGCCAGAGCCGTCCCCAGGATGCCGTTTCCACACCCAAGATCGATGGCATCACGATCGCGGAACGTCGTCTCGTTGAAGGTCTGGCCGCCCGGCATGACGCGTCCACCGGTCATGTCGTCCTCGTCGGCCAGATGTCCGGACAACCCAAGGGTATCCAGCATGAAACGCGTACCGACGTCGAGACTGCGGCCGGAAAAGACATTCGCGTGATTGACCGTCTTGATGCCCAGCTCTTCCCATTTGTCCGGGAAGGGCGATTTGCCGGGCTTCAGCTTGCCATCCAGGCGCGTATGGATCAGCCGGGACTTCTTGACGGCCAGCGAGGTCTTGGTCGGCCCGAGGATCTGCTCGAACAGTCCAAGTGTCGAATCGTGGATGTTCTTGGTCATCCCTCCCGCGACAATCCGGGCCTTGGGAGCCAGAAGTGGCCGAACCACGTGCAGCTGATCTTCAAGCAGCGCGAGCGTCCGCGGGACCTTGAGGATCAGCGTATTGATCGTGCCAGCTTTGACCCGTCCAAGGCTGGGCCCCGGAATGAGCTTCACAGCCGAAGCAGGAAGGTCGCACGCCTTGAGATTGCGCTTGGCCGCCTCGGTCGAAAGGCACGAATCGGAGACGCTCGTGATGGGGCCCGCAGCGTCTTTGCTATCCCTGGAGACCGTGGCCAGTACGATGGCGATCGCTCCGAAGTGGTCGTTCAGGATCAGGGTGGGTCCCTTTACCGGTATCTCCTCGATATGCCCCAGGATGTATTCGTCCGCGGCATCCCACGCTCGAAGGTTGGGGTCGTCGGAATGCGGGTATCGATCCAGAGGAAAGTTGCCCTGGGGAATCTCAAGCTGAATCTCGTTAATCACGCGATGTGGGTCCGCTCTTTAGGGGACAGTCGCCGTACTTGCGACACTCAGGGGGCCACCGGGATACCGAAAAAGCCCACCGGAGAATCGTTAAGATACCGCCCCTGTAAAGGCTTCCAAAATCCGGGGCCCGGACGGGGGGGGCCTGCGGGGGACATGTAGGTGGGTTGAAAACCGCTTGGTACGGGGCTGAGAGGCCCTTTCAGCCCTGCCTTCTAGCCCTCTTCCCACCAACTCCCGTCGACCGCCTCAAAATAGGCCAGAGAGTTGGACGCATCGACCGCGTTACAGGCGTTGTAGTAGATAAATGGGAAGCCGCGCCAGTACATGCTGGAGTCGGTGCCATCGAGTCCGGCGATCAGCATTCCGTAGATCTCAAACGACTGGTAGGTCACGTCGGCTACCGAGCCCGCCAGAACGATCCCGTCCCACCTGAAGCCGCTGGAAAAAGTCGCAACGCCCGGAACAATCAGCACCCCCCGTCCGGTGTGGGATGAAGTCAGAGTCTTGTTTTCGGACGTGCGAATGACAGGGAATTCGTCCGCGGGCAACGTCAAGAAATCCGGAAAGGTGCCCTCGTACTTGACCGGAAAATTCGGATCGGAAAGCACATCCCAGCGCACCCCGGCGCTGTCGTACACCGCGGCATGGCTGACGAGATTGACGCCTTTGGTGGGCGTTCCCTCTATCGTCGGTGTCAATCCGAGATACTCGGTGACCGAGAGAGTACCGCGATGAGCCACCGCGTAGTGGTCTTCTCCGGTGTGCTCGCACGCACCCACCAGGGAAGTGTCATATCCCCAGACGGTTCCCCAGAAATTCAGGGTCACGCTGGAATACGACATCATCATCGGCGCGACCCGCGAGATGGGCTCGGTATGCAGATAGGCGTACTGAGTCACCACCCGACTGGCAGGGGAATTTGGAAACTTCGGGTCAGCGACCTGCCCCTCGGATTTGATCAGATAGAGGTCGATTGCCTCGGCGGTATCCGCATGGGCGATCAACCGGGCCGTCACGATCGCCGTCCCGGCCCCCACCGCGTAGGTCGTCGTATCGTCGGGGATGCCGAGATGCTCTCCCAGGTATCGGGCGAGACCCGCCCGGGCCACCGCACCCGCTTCGAGCGCGTCCCCCGACTGGAGCGCCATGTCGGCCTCGAGCGCGATGACGGAATACCCGGCAGAACCCAGGATTCCGATCATGAACAGGACGAAGACAACGAACGCCATCGCGAAGCCGCGCTCGCGAGTCGGGACCAGAGCCTTCGTCATCAGTTGGTGTTCCTGAGCGGAATCACGATCGGCATGTCAAAACTGGCGTCGTTCCCGCTGCCGCCGACGGCCGGGGAATACGTCCGGGCGTAAACTCGGATGGCGTCAACCAACGAAAGGGATCCAGACGAGACCGTCGTGGACCACGTCCCGGCAATTCTGTAGGCGAAGTACGCCGTTGAGTCGATGCCTGTCGCGTACTCGGTCAGCGACTCTCCATAAATGCCACGGTACAGACCCTTCACTCGACTATCCAGGGCCGAGGTCGCGATGCTGAACTCGATTTCGTCGTAGAACATGTAGATGTCGCCGATCGCCGCCGGGACACCGAAGCGATTGTCGGGCCTGTTCAGGCGCATGAAGTCGTTTCGCGCCCCTACGGTATCCGTGCCCTCAGCGAAGCAGCGCGGCGCCGAACTTGCGTCGGGGCCCGTGACCGGGGCCGTATCGCCGGGGCTGAAGGTCCAGGTGCCGTCGGATTCCAACTTTGCGACCCCCGCCGCGGTGGCATCGTCGACTTCAGCAAGGCCCGCAGAGAAGTGAGAGTGCGCATCGGAGCCCTGGATCGCACAGGCCATGGCCAGGGTCTGCGGAACCCGCACCACCAAGCGCAGGGAATCCGCTATAACCAGCCCGCCCGTGACCATTCCTGCGGTGCCGGCCTGAATCGCCTGAACGAAAACGCGGGCATGGTCCTGGGTCTCGGCCCCGCCGGTCAGGCGGCCGTAGAAGTCCGATTGGACCAGAAAGACCGACCCGACCGCCATCACCAGAATGGTCGAGATGGTCATGGCGATCGTGGCTTCGATCAGGGAGAATCCTGATTCGCCCCGGCGGATTGGGCGTTTGGCTACCACGGGGCCGCCACATAGGTCGTGTAGCCGCGGTTCGGGCCTGACCCTGAAACCGGTTCGAGGGTGACCGTGATCTGTCGGACCAGCGGACTGTAGCTGGTTACCGTGCGTGTCAGCGTGTAGCTGATGTTACGAATGGAGAGCGTCGCGTTGGTGCTCTCGACGGTCAGTCCTGCGTACCCTTCCGCCTCAAGACTGTCGACCTGTTCGCGGACGAGGGACGACAACTCGGTAATCATCCCGGAACGCTTGAGTTGGGTACTCAGGCTCGTCGCCAGATTCAGCACCATCAGGACGCCTCCGGTAAACAGCACCATGGCGCCCATCACCTCAATCAGCGTAAACCCGTCGCGGCGTTTCATCTACACTCGATCCCTGATCACATCAGCAATCAGTTCACAAACTCGGCATAGGACGAGGACCCCGTCGCGTTGAACTTGACCTCATAGGTAATCCCCCCGGCCGAAAAGAGAGCCGACGCGAGGGTGAGGTTCAACTTATCCATGTCGATCACGCCATCCTTGCTGAACCGAATCGTGTCCCCTTTTACATCAAGCGCCAGTGACTCCAGACTAATCTCCCCACCCGATCCGAAAATCCCGGAGGCGATCAGAGAGCCATTGTCGGACTCGATCCTGTAGAGAATTGAGTCCCCCTCGAACCGGATGGTAACGCCCTCGCGCGATCGAATCGAAAACGCCCGCGCCTGCGCTAGATCCCGCCCGAACGTCATCGCCGCACTCTTCGCCGCCGTCCGGGCGGAAAAGGAGCTGAAACTGATCAGGGTCATGCTCAGCAGAATCGCCGCGATCGTAAGCACGACCGAGATCTCAATGAGGGTGAAGCCCTCACGCCGACGTCGAATGGTATGTCTGTTCACAGTTCCCTATTATACCGCTCGGCGAACGCAAAATCATTCAATCTGATTCGGCAGTGACTCGGATGGCCCCATTTACCCACCTGAAGATCGGCCGCAGGACCTTCGACCGCGAAGGTTCAGGCGCTGGACCCCGAACCGGGTGGATTCTGCCAATCTGCTTCGTCGCGCTGGTCCTGGGCGCTGCTCAGCCAGCCAACGGACAGGTGATCGCGCGAGCCGCGATCGACGTCGGTGTGAAGGCCAGCCCCGTTGCAGGGGCTACACATCTCCTACCCGGGGCTCGGCTCTGGTTCTCCATTTCGGACAACTTCCGATTCGGCGGCGGAGTCTGGGCAATGCCACAGGCCGCTCGCGACGGTACGCTCAAGGATAGCGGCCTCGAAATGGACTTCGGCTACGGTGGCATCGGCATCGAATGGTCCGGCTTCTGGCAAAACCGCCTCGCCGCCCGAACCCACTTCGGCGCCGGCAGCGCCACAATCATCGACCAGGCCACCGGCGCCCGAGTGGACTCCGAGTCCTTCATGTTCCTGGAACCCGAAGTAGCCACCCACTTTCCACTTACCAGCTGGCTTCAGGCTGAAGCCTCGGCCGGATATCGCCTGACTTTTGGAGTGAGTGAGCTGGCGAGGGTGGAATCGACCGGTTTGAGGGGTTGGGTAGTTGGGGTGGGGATCCGGATTCGGTAGCCGATCGTCCACGTAGGCCCAATTTGATCGCCGGGCCCTGGCTGATCGTCGCGCCAGGCGCACCATACGCGTAGATTCGTAATGCCTGTCGCACGGATGGCCCCTTCTCAGGGCGAGTCCCGCACCGAATGCCGCTGAGGTCGACCGGATGGATCGAACAACAAGGAACGCACAGCTCATCGTTCTCGGAGTCGTGGCGTCGGCCTGGCTCTTCAATGGTCGGCCGAAGGTTGAGGTCGAAGTGATCTCGACCGAGCCCGGCCTTCCCGTGGCCCTGCTCGTTGACTCGGAACTCGGCTTCGAATCGCGAAAGGAGTTCACAACCCCGTTGCGCTTCAGCATCTCCGGACGGGAAGCGACGTTCTCCATTCTGCCCCTCTTGAAAGACAGAGAGGTGACGGTCCGCATTCGTGCCCGGAGTTGGATCGGCGGAAGTCGGAGCGAACACAGTGGCAACTACGTCCACGCGCTCCACTCCTTGGAGCGCAGCGGCGCTCGCTCTCGATCGTTCCAGGAAGGCTACGAGCTGAGAACCCTTCAGGATCTCTGGGGTGGCCGCCTCCCAACCATCCGCTTCGGGTCAGGCCAAAGCTGCTCCAACCCCGACGCACTCGCAGCTCTGGCAGCCCGCGATCAGATCCGATTGGCCCAGATCTGTTCCGACCAGCCCGACGGTTCCGGGCTCGATCGCTGAAGAGGCTGACGCGGTGGCGGACACGACTGGTATCAGCTGTTGGCATCGTCGCCGCAGGGTGCGCACATCAGGTGGTCCCAGTCACTCCGGCAAGTCGCTGCTTCTGGCTGGACGGCCTCCAGTGGGACACCCCCACAGCCCGAACGCTCGGCCCAGACCACCAACCCCTTCCCGACGTCATTGAACTGACCGAGCACCCCGTCCCGCCACTCTCCCCCGAGGTGGGTATCATTGTCGGTGAAGGCCTCCTCCCCAGGGACTCCTCCTTCGTCGCCTACTTTCGCTATCCCGAAGAAGTGCGAGAGATGATGTGGTTCCCAGCTACAGCGGATTCCGTCCGAGTCGGTTTTGCGCACGGCTTCGGGAGGTTCATGCTGACCGCCAGAGAATCCCAGCAGGCCCTCACCGGCGAATTCATCCTATGGACCGACGCCCTGAGGTTCCCGGGTCGAATCAGCGTCGAGGCACGACGAATCTCATGTGCCCAGCCCACGAAATAAGTACCCGGGCAGCCTGTTGAGTACTTGGTAGATGGCCGACAGCGAGAGGGAACAAAGCGACCTCAACGCGACCCTCGGACGCCCAAGGCACCGACCCAGAAACGCCCCCTACCCAACCGAAATCGCCGAGGGTGGTGGGGCGCTCTAACATCAAGGCGGGGGAGGAGGCCGAAACGAGAGGTAGCAGTCGCTAC
>JBDNHE010000044.1:0-2641 GCA_041688945.1 Gemmatimonadota bacterium
CTTCTTGCCCCCCTTCACCAGCTGTGGCATGCTTCCCATAGTGGCCTCCTTCCTCTTTTCGGTATGCGTGGTGTTTTCGCACCCCCACGCTACCCGAGGTCGGAGGTCACTTCAATTTCAACTAAGAATGGGACTCCCTCCACGCATGCCATATGACCACGCAAAAACACGAGCACGGCCACCAGGGGGATAGCCGAGCGAGCGTTCAAGCGATCTCATCTCCGTTCCACGGGAATGCGCACCCTGGTGTCGGCCCATTCCACGTCCAGGGTCGCCGACGACGTTGAGGTCGGGTGCAGCGTGATCGTCAGAATCTCGACGGAGTCGGGCAGGCGCTCGGCAGGCACGATGCCCGATCCGATGTCTTTCGCGCGCACGGAATCGCTGAACGGAATGCCCCAGCGCCGGGCGTCGCCGTTCACGACGACCCGCCATTGCGCTTCTTCGGGGATGGCGTAGAGCGAGTACCATCCCGGCCCGACATCCACGCCTGCGATGCGCGCCGCGAACGAGACGTGGATCGTTGTCGCCTCGTCGGCACCCATACGCCACGGCGCACCATAGGGCACCAGCCGCCCCATGATCGGTCGGTCCAAGCGGCGTGGCCGCCCGTAGCAAACTTTGACCGTTCCGCCGTCCAGGGCGAGCGACACGGAATCGTGAGCGCTGGCACGGAGTTCGAGGTCCGTCGGTTCCCCGCGGATCCAGCACGCATCTTGCGACTGTGCGCGCGGGCCTGCGGGCGTCGGATCGACGGCGTGGTGAACTCCCGCCAGCGCGACCGCAAGAATGGGGACGACCACCAGGAATGGTTTCATGTTGCGCTCGTGGGATTCGTGGGCCGCACCACTTCACGCCCCGACCGGATCCACTCCAAGAGTCCTCCCTCGAAGTCGAAGACGTACCGGTACCCCTGCGCCTCAAGAAGGGTGGCGGCCTGAGGACTCAGATCGCAGGTGCGGCTCGAACAATAGACGACGATTCGGTCGGCGCGACCAAGGCCGGTTTGTTCTCCCGACCGAAGCGTGGCGAGGGGCACGTTCTCCGCCCCGGGGATGTGCACCTTCGCGAAATGCTCTTCGGGGAGCACATCCACCAGCCTGACGCCGCCGTCGCCGAGCATCTGTTCAAGCGCGTCCGACTCGATGGATTTCACGCCGTACTCCGCACGGAGGGCGGCGCCGCACTGGGCAGTGGCTGGTCACGGTCCATCAGGGCGCCGTAGCTGACGCCGTACACCAAGTGCAGCACAAGGGTGGCGACCGCGATCTTCGGGGTGATAGCGCTACCGAACACACCCCATCCGAGGAACGGGAGCACCACGACCTGCATGAGCAGCCATAGCGCCACCCCAAGGCCAAGGCCCTTCAAGGCCGTCACTCGGGGCGTCGCCAATGCGAACGCACCACCGAACACGGCGCCGTAGCCGACGTGGCTGAGGATTGCGAGTCCCATGATCAGGGGTGTGGCGGTGCCGGGGCCTAGTAGCTTGCCGATGATCGCTGCGGGGATCGGTTTGGGCATCGGGCTCATACCGCTGACCATCCCGATGATCATCAGCACCGACATGACCACCGTGGCGACCGCGCCCCAGGTCGCACCCTTCCAGAATCGGCCCATCGCCATATCACCCTCCCGCACTGTTGGTGGAGATCTTGCTGCAGAATGCATGTTAGTATATAGTTACTATAGTTGTCAAGATATCGAACTATATTGTGATGGGAGGCGGAGATGGCATCCAGGGGGAAGCGATCAGATCTGAGTCCGGTCTTCAAGGCGCTCGGGAGCCCGCATCGACTCGCGGTGGTGCGCGCATTGATCGAGCGGGACCTCGCCTGTTGCACCGGCGACCGCGCGACGGACTGCTCGCTCGACTCGGCGAGTTGCAACGTGGGCGATCTTGCCGAGTCACTCGCGATCAACGGCGCCACGCTCTCGCATCACCTCAAGGAACTGGACCGGGCGGGGTTGATCGAACGCCAGCGCAGCGGTCGCCAGATTTTCTGTCGCATCAACCGGCGACGCCTGGAGGAGCTCTGGCGGTTCCTGGTGCCGGACGGCGGCGGGGCGCTCGTCACCATCGGACGGTCTGGCGGAGCGCGCCGCTCACCGGCCGCGTGAGTGGATCGCGTGTGTCCAGCCGATAGAGTTCACCCCTGCCGGTGGGGCCCATAGACGATGATCAGCGCGCCTAGCAATCCGAGGGTCGCGCCGAGGAGGTCCCACGGATCCGGACGGTGACGATCCACGATAATGAGCCACGCCAACGCGCCCACGAGATAAACGCCCGCATAGGCGGCGAACGCTCGGCCTGCGAAGGCCGCAGGGGTGCGGCTTAGGCTCCACGCGAAGAGCATCAGCAGCACGGCGGCGACACCGATCCAGGCGGGTGACCGGTGGTCGCGCGCCCACAGCCAGACGGCGTAGCAACCGGAAAGCTCAAGGAGTGCGGCGGCGACCAACCAGGGCATGGATTCCTTTGTTTGGCGCTGTCTAACTACAACCTAAACTGAGCGATTCTTGGGGTAGAAAAGAGGCGCCCTCTGGGTTAAGTTACTGGTGGATAACAAGTTATGGCCAGTGGCGGTCACCACCGCCCTCAACCCAAAGGGTGCCGAGTCATGATCGCCAAGTCGCTCTC
>JBDNHE010000045.1:0-40297 GCA_041688945.1 Gemmatimonadota bacterium
GCCCGCTGGGCAGGATCGCTGTATAGCGACCCGATCTCGACGGAGACAAGCTCGGCCTCGGACTCGAAGCCGAGCATTTTTGCCATTGCCGGATTCGAGTCGAGGAACCGGCCGTTCGCATCCGAGATGTAGATCCCGAAGGCCGCGTTGTTCAGAATGGACCGAACTCGACGGAGGGCTGCATGCTTAGCCGCACTCGCGGCGTTGCGTTCATTCAGGGTCCGCTCGAAGGTCGACGCCAATTGGCGCACCTCTTCCGTCTCTACGTGCGGGGGCGCTTCGGATCCGGCCCGCTCAGGGTCTTCGGACCAACTGACAACGGTCTTGATCGACCGACCGATCGACTTAAGGACCTGGCTCCCCAGCACGACGGGAGCCGCGAAGAGGAGCCCGATCAGAATGAGCTTTGGCCAGGCGGCGGCGAGTGCGCGGTGCGAGATCCATGCCTGCGGGACACCGGCGTAGACGGTCCACGGTGCCTCGTCCATGTGACGATACGCCCACAGGGTCGGTGTGCCGTCCGCCACAGAGGCTTCGCTGAAGCCCGTCACGGAAGAGTAGATGTCTGCGTCTGCTTTTAGCCGGGGCAGCGTGACATTTCGCTGCAGGAAGCCCTCAAGGTCCTCGCTACGCGCGATGACGCGGCCATCCCTGGCGGCGACCGTAATCACATGCAGTGGGGGCAGGAACTCCGTTTCGAACAGGACGACGAGCGCCACGACCGGCTGGGAAACTCCGAGATACCCGATCCTGTCACCATCGGGAGACGTCAGTGGGATGGTGTGGACGATCAGCCAGTCCCGGCTGATTCGTCCCATAACCGGTTGACTCGAGAAGAAGGTCGTATCGGGGTGAGTTGCGCCCGGCCACCAGGGCCGGACGGAAAGGTCGCCGAGTTCCCCGTCCAGTGTACTCCCGTCGGTGATCGCACTTCGGCAGACGAGCTGTCCGTCAACGCCGGTGACGAAGATGTTTGCCAACTCGGGGAGGGCGGGCCGGGCACCCCGCAGGTAGGCAGCGCAGCGATCGCGATCCAGGCTCGTCAGCGCCTCGACTGCCGCAAGCGCCTCAAGGCGGCTCCGCGTGACTGTCAGCGACTGAGCAATGCGGGTTTCACTCAGATCAGCAGTATTCCTGAGAATCTGCTGTGCATCGTCACGAGCGGCTGAATATTCAGACGCCAGGATGATCAGGGCGCCGATGAGTGCCAAAGCACCTGTCGACACTACAAACAACCGGGTCTGTTCCCTCAGTGTACGGCTTCGTGCCACGTTCGTTTTCTCCCAAGATTCATGGATCGCGACTGTGGAAAGTGGATGCCATCAGTATCGGTCAACGTCGGGGGCGACAACAGGTAAAATCCGTTGACAAGGACTGAAGTCCCGCCAGTTCTTGTTAGATGGCACACGGGGGCACAGTTTCCGGCATGCCCCACTCCTCATTGATCGAACGGCTGGCCGCCGACATTGCGGCATGGAACGCCTGGCGGATGGAGCGCCCTCTGACCGAGTTGGACCTCAGGGGCGCCGACTTGTCGGGTTTGGATCTGCGGGGAGCCGATCTCTGGTATGCCAACCTCCAGGGGGCCCGCCTTGAAGGAACGCTCCTTTCCGGAGCCATTCTGGATCGCGTGGACCTGTCCCGGGCCGACCTGAGTGTGGCGAATCTGTATGGGGTCCGAATGCGAGGCGCGCTTATCGAACAGTCCAACCTGCGGGGCGCCTGCCTTGTCGGTGCCGATCTGACGGTTACCTCTTTCGTTGGCTCTGATCTTACCGCGACCGTTTTCACGAATGCGACCCTGCTTGGAACACGGTTTCTGGATTGCGACCTGGAATCCGCTCTCGGCATTGATCCGTCCGGCGGGTGGCGTGCAGACGAGGAGCCGGCGCTGGACATCCGGCCGACGCCAGGTGTAGACCGTCGTGGCCAGTTCATGGGTGGCCTGCGCGGTTCGGGCGAGGCCTGACCGACACCACCGAACGACCGACTCTTTCCCTGACACATCCCGATGCAAACCAAGCGTCCTACCAATCCCGCGGCCGAAGAAATTCTCGGCGGATATTTTCCAGTCCTTGATCATGGTTTCGTTGCGCTGGTCGACTACATGGGCTCGGACGACAGCGTGGAACGGGCGGCACGCGTCTCTTACGGGTATGGCACCCGGCAGACGTCAGCCACGCGGGGATTGATCCGGTACCTGAGGCGCCACAAGCACACGACGCCGAGCGAAATGGTGGAGCTGAAGTTCCACTGCGCCATGCCCATGTTCGTCGCCCGGCAGTGGATCCGTCACAGGACGGCGTCGGTCAACGAGTATTCGGGTCGCTACTCACTCATGCCGCTGCTCTTCTATTCGCCGCCGGCCGACCAGTTTTCGCACCAGAGCCCGACCAACAACCAGGGCCGGGGCGAGTTGGCATCAGATGATCTCTTCGCCGAGGCCAAGCGCCGTTGGGACGACATCAGGGCCCGGGCCGCTGACACCTATACCTGGATGGTCGAGGAGGACCTTGCCCGCGAGCTCGCGCGCATCGACCTGCCCATGTCCACCTACACGCAGTGGTACTGGAAGGTGGATCTGCACAACCTGCTCCACTTCCTGACCCTGCGGGTTGACCCACACGCCCAGTGGGAAATCCGGGCCTACGGCGAAGTCATGGCCGGGATCGTCAAGCGGGTGGCCCCACTGAGCTACGAAGCATGGGTCGACTATGACCTGACCGGTCAGCCGCTCTCCCGCGGTGAGCGCGAAACCTTGGCCCGGCTGATCCTGAGCGAAGCCGACGGCACCCTCCGCGCCCGGGACGGCGCCTCCGTCGACCCCGCCGAAATGGAGTCGTTCGGCCTCTCCAAGCGAGAAGCCCGAGAACTCGCCGAAAAACTGGTAGCGCCCCCAACGCCAGACTTCGAGCTGGACCTGTCCAAAATGCGCGAGCCCGAAATCGTCGCCGAAGAAATGGCCAAAGCCGTGCCGGTGATCGACCGGGGCTGACGTGATCGCCGTCCGAGCGTAGCGCCGGACGGTCAAGCCACCCTGCGAACACGCCCGGGCCCGCCGCCCCGCCTCCACCAAAGGTCCACGAATCCCCAGGCGGCGGCATGTCCCTCAGCCGGCCGCCCCAGCTGGTCCCGGATCGCCATTCACATCGCATCGCCGCCCTGAGCAACGCGAAGCGGCGGTCGAGCCCACCCGGCCAACCACAAACCAAAACGAGGACCGCCAGCCGAAGCCGGCGGTCCTCGTCGTAACCACCCGCCCGCCGCCATTAACGCTCGATGCGGTATCGCACGACACTCTGGACGTCGAATTCGTCTCTTTGGACGCCATATAGAACATCCCCCTGGAACGACAGCGGCTGAAAGCGCTCCGGGAGCGTGAACTCGCCGAAAAACCGACCGTCGGCGTCGAAAACGTCCCAGCTGTCCGCGCCCAGGTCCTGCGGATTGAACTCGGTGTCATCGCCGATGTCACCGGCGGTCTTGATCTGCTGCACCCACATCCCGCCGTCGGCCGATACGATGATCTGTGCGAAGGCCGGGTAGAAGTCGGCGAACTGGAAGCCTGCAAGAATCTGGTCCAGAGCAGCAGGTGGGACTCCCTGATCGGCCATCAGGTCGGCGATTGCTGCCTTGAGCCGGTTCGCGTCGTTCTCCGTGACTTCCTTTCGCTCGAACGGCAGCGAAACGACCCGCAGGAGATTCCCTTCGGAGTCGTGCAGGTTGATCCGGTAGTCACCGTTCATGCCGAATGCGATGCGTCCGTCTTCACCAACGTCCCAGATGGGCTCCGGCTCGAAGATACGGAACTGGGGAGCACCGCCCTGGAGTTCAAAGCTCTTTCCGCGGGGCAGCGAAAGGATGGTCGACGGATCCTCCTCGAGCGTGCTGACAGGGTCGGACTCCATGTCGGTACCGACGCCTTGGCCGGCGCTGCGGCGCTGCGCAACGATCCGCCCGTCCGGGAGCTGGTCCCAGCGGATCGGAATACCGCGGGTCAGGTCCAGAGCGTATGCCCCCATATCCTCGCCGGTCAGGGAGTAGTGCTGCAGGCGCAGGTTGCCCATGTCGGGCACGTGGACCTGATCGCCCTGAACGAACACTCCCGCCACGGCCTGCCCGAGCTCGCCCGGCCCACTCCCGGAGGAGCCGACGTTGCGGAGCCAGGTGCCGGTGGAATCGTAGACCCGGATCAGCTGAGCCTGCTGGTCGGCGACGTAGACATTGCCCAGCGGATCAATGTCGATCCCGGCGACCAGACCAAACTGGTAGTTGGAGTCTTCGGACATGCCGCCGACCCGCATCTCCTCGGTCAGGGTCCAGGTCTCACCATCGGCCCAGGTCCCGGTGCTCGGGTTCTGAACCAGGGTGACGCCGGCTGAGTCGGTCATCGTGCCGGCCCAGGTCGCCTCTTCGCTGTCTGTCGCTGCTCCGCCACAAGCCGATACAAGAGCGGTCAGAGCCAGCAGCCGGGTTGTATTTTTCAAGTCCATCGTCCAAAACCTCGGTCGTCGGTGTCCGAGCACGCTCAGATCACGCACTCCGGGGGCCATACGTTAACCGGGCCCGGGTCCTTCACCGCCGGGCTACCTGCTGCGTTGCGGACGCGGCACCGGCGAGGCCGGACGTCAGAAGGCCTTGAGCCAGGTCAGCTTCACGACGCCGGTGCGATTGCTCCAGCGCGTGTCGCGCGGGTCGAGCTGGTCGCCGGTGAAGTAGCCGGTGTCCAACACCAGGAAGAGGTCCGACCCGGGAGTGTGGATCCAGTTGATCCGGATGTTCGCGCTCAGCGTCTTCGAGACGTCATCCCACTGAACCAGAGCGTTGGCAAAGAGATCCCGCGAGATGGCGGCGAGCATGTTCAAGCCCGTCACAGTCGTGGAGAAATCACCGTCCGCGACAGGAAGGGAGATGTTGTTGCGATCTACCGAGCCGGTCAGGGTGAGGTTGGGGCCGGTCTTCCAGGTGAGACGGCCGCCGAACCCGTTGCGCGTACCATTCCAGAAGTCCCCAGCTCGGGCATTCAACGCCCCGGCGAACTCTCGGCTCTCGTTCGTACTCATGGCGACGTCTGCGGCGACAAAAGAGTAATCGCCAGCATCCAGGATGCGTCCGGCGATCGATGCGGGCCCTTCGAGTCGCTCAAAGCTGCGCCGCAGATTGAGCATGACCCAGTCGCCCGACTGAAAGCTGAGCATGTTGTGGCTGAGCATGTCACTGCTCTGCCGCTCACCGCTGTCGATCAAGTTGTAGATGTTCCCGTTGATCACCATGGTCAGCCGGCGAACGCGCTCTGATTGTTCGAATCGGGGGAAGAAGGAGATCCCGCCCGAATACCGGTCGTAGTTGGTCCTTCGCACGAACCCGAGGGCGGGGCTGAAGTTGTCCTCCACCCGCGCAAAGCCAGCGCCGATTCCCTTTCGGTCGTCCCGCAGATCCACCTTGAGCGACCCTGCCATGGAACGATCGGTCTGCTGTGAATTGTCCTGTGACGCGATCCACGCGCTAAAGGAACTGCTCCCCCAGAAACGAGCGTCCAGATCGACTCCGACGACCTGATCGCTTTCTCCTCCGCCCGCACGGCTCGCGAAGATGCCTCCGGCGGTCACCCGCGGCATGACATCGGCTCGCACTCGAATCACCGAGTTGTTCGCCTTTGGGATGCCTGGAGCACCGTTCACGCCGGGAGCGTCGTCGGTCCAGAGTGAGAGCGCACCCACGGAGAGCTTTCCGACCTGCCCGGTTACCCTGCCGCCGCCGATGATGTCGGACGCCAGGCCCACGCGGCGCGAAAAGAAGACCTCGGTTTCGCGCGAGTTGCCGAAGGTGAAGAGGCCGGCCCGTTCCAGAAAGAACTCACGCTTCTCAGGAAAGAAGAGGGAAAAGCGTGTCAGGTTGATTTGCGTGTTGTCAGCCTCGACCTGGGCGAAGTCGGTGTTCCAGGTGAGGTCGGCGATCAGATTCGACGTCAGCGCGTACTTCACGTCCACGCCCACATCGTCCAGGAAGTCGGTGTCTTCGTCTCCGTTCTTCTGCGCTCCGGCAATAGCGAAGGGCTTTACCTCCGCGTACCGGCCACGGTGCAGACCCTCCAGGCCTGTGAGCGTGGCGTACCGGGACACTTGGCTGATGCCGGACCGATAGAGCTGTCCGATGTGTGGCCAGAACACTTCCTCGTTCTTTCGGCGGATCGCTCGGGAGATGGCGATCCCCATCTCCGGCATCTCGTCGTCCGAAAAACGGATAGTGGTGAAGGGGATGGCGACTTCCAGCTGCCAGCCGTCTTCCGTGATGCGGCCTTCCGAACGGTAGACGCCCTCCCAGTTCCAGTCCGAGAGGGTCATGCTCTCGTCGCTGATCAACGCGTCGCCCTGCGTCCCGAACGGGTTCAACTCGAAGATGTAGGCGTTGCGGCGGTCGTGGTACGTGTCGAGCGCGATTCTGACGTTGTCGTCCTGGTCGATCCGGCCCTCGCGCTGGAGGATGCTGCGACGGATCAGTTCCGGCTCGCTGTCAAACATCCTCAGGGCGAAGTAGAGGTTGTTCTCGTCAAAGGCGATGCGGACCTCCGTACGCTCACTCGCCTCGGCTCCGTCGACCGGCTCACGCTGGCGGAATCCGGAGATCACCGGGAGCGTGGCCCAGAAGGCCTCGTCCAAGTTTCCATCAATGTCGGGCACCTGCGAAACCCGCGTTGCGCGCGCCTGCTCGGTGGGAGCCGCCTGTCCCTGCAGATGTGATGCGCCGACACCGAGGAAAAGGACCAGCGCACCAATTGGAAACCAGTCGGACTTCATCATCAACCACCCCACACGGGATTACCGAGGGGGCTGCTTGCCCCGACACAACGGACCAGACGGGCCCGAATACCCCGGGAAGATGACCCAGCCTCGGCTATGTGCAATCCCGGGGCGGGACCGGGGGATTGACTCAGCCCAGGAGCGGGTGGCCCGATCGGTCGTGCCGCCGAAGTACGGCCTGGACTCGCAGAAGGAAGCGAGGCGGGTCGATCGGCTTGACGATGAAGTCGTCCGCGCCTGCGGCGAACAACTCCATTTCGACATCGGGATCGTCCGTTCCGGTCGCGACGACCACGGGGAGCGCCTGCGTCCGAATCCGCTGACGAATGCGCTTGAGAACGTCGAGCCCGTGCATCTCGCCCATGTTCAGGTCGAGCGTGACCAGGTGGACTGCATCGGGTCCTTCAAGGAGCTTGAGCGCTTCCGGACCGTCCGCCGCCTCAGAGACCCGGAAACCCTTCCCTTGGAGCACGGTCCGTAGCAGCACGCGGGTGTCTGCGTCGTCGTCCACGACCAGCACGTGGGGTGATTCCTCGCCAGCCAGGAGCGCCGGGAGGACGTGAATGTCACCGGTGCCCCGATCGGGGTAGGCGGCCTTGGTGGCGTCCTCAATCTGTTCTGGCGTCGCGATCACGAAGTGAGCGGTCCGCGAAGTCATCCGGCCAATCTCACGCTCGGCCTCCAGCGAGACTGGATCAAAGGTGGCAACCGTGACGACCCGGTCGGTGCAGGCCACACACAGCACACCGAGGCGATGGGCGACGTCGGGGGGGAGCAGAGGAATCGCTGACAGATTGGTCTGCGCGAAATCGACCCGGCCCAGGCGATAGTGGACGGCCACAAGTTCGGCGAGCGTGCCGGCCTTGATGGAGGTGGCCATGGCCGCGAGCGACCAGGCCTCGGCGGTGTCGGTGTCCGAGGAGATGCTGAGTGTGTCAGACCCCGGGAGTCCGGCGTTTCTGACCACCGTCACGAGCCAGTGCTGGAGCGGGGGCAGTTCAATCACGTGCTGTCCTAGTGGCCGGAATGTCAGGAAATCTCGGTGAAACCTAGGCTGTTCGATCCTTCCGCGCATCCAGGTCGCGACCGGTCTGATCGCGCGCGCACGTTGCCGCGCGTACTCAAGGACGAGATACTCTTCGGCCATGCAGATTCGATATATCGACGGGCCGCGCCTGCGGCGCTCCCTGATCGCGGCGTGCGACCACGCCCAACGTCAGCGCGGCGAACTGAACCGGATCAATGTGTTTCCGGTTCCGGACGGTGACACCGGGACGAATCTGGCACTGACGGTGCGAGCCATTTCCGACGGACTGAAGCCCAATCGGGATCGCGCCGTGTCAGAGGTGGCCGCCGTGGCCGCTCAGTCCGCGATCATGGGAGCTCGGGGAAACTGCGGGATGATCCTCTCCCACTTTCTTCTGGGCTTCAGCGACCATGTGAAGGGGTACGATCGGCTGACTGGACCTCAATTCAGCGACGCGTTGGGCGCCGGGGTCGAGAATCTCTATTCCGCGCTGGAGCGCCCGGTTGAGGGCACGATTCTCACCGTCATGCGCGAGACCGCAGAGGAGGCCGAGCGGAACCCGCTTCCGGACTTCGTGCCCCTGATTCAGTCTCTGGTGATCCACGCCCAGGATTCACTCGCGCGCACGCCAGACCTTCTGCCCGTCCTGAAAAAGGCCGGTGTGGTGGACGCTGGAGCCATGGGGTTCGTCTCCCTGTTGGAAGGAGTCCTCCTGTTCATGAACGGTGACCCGATCGTCTCCGTCGAGCCAGAAGATCAGCAAGGCGGGGCCGCCGCGGTTGAGTATCCGGAACAGGACGAGGTCTACCGGTTCTGTACCGAGGCACTGGTGAGGGGCGCATCTCTTCCCGATCAGGCCGATGCCAAGGCTCTGCTGCGCGCCCATGGCGACTCGCTGATCGTCATCCGATCGGAGGACATCCTCAAAGTCCACATCCATACCGATGACCCCGAAAAGATATTCGACCTGTTGAGAGGTGTGGGCGACCTGGTGACCCACAAGGCCGAGGACATGAAGGTGCAACATGAGGCGGTTGAGCGCTCTGCCCGGGGTCACGTCAGCTTGGCCCGGCGCCCCATCACCATCGTCACGGACTCGGCTTCCGACCTGCCCGAAGAAATTGTGCGCGCGCACGGGGTCAAGATTGTGCCCATGGCGTTGATCGATGGCGATAAGACCCTCAGGGACCGTTTCGATATCAGTGCGGAGGAGTTTCAGCGCCGATTGCTGGAGGAGCCCGACGCGGTTCCATCGACGTCACAACCCACGCCGGCAGACTTCATGGCGGCGTTCACTGAGGCTGCCGAGGAAGGGGAGGAGATCGTCGGAGTCGTACTCGGATCCTCTCTTTCGGGGGCGATGGGCTCAGCCGAGGCGGCCTCACGGCGCTTCCATGGGGCGCCCGTGCACCTGTTCGACACCCAAGGCGTATCCCTGCTACAGGGCCTGTTAGCGCTGAAGGCCTCGGAGCTGGCGGAGTCGGGCTGGACAGCACCGCAGATCGTCGAGGAACTGGGTCGCATTCGGGATCGTTCCGGCATCGTCACTACGGTCGACAAGTTCGACAGGCTGCTCAAGTCGGGGCGGGTGGGCCGGGGCCGGGCGCTTCTCGGATCCATGCTCAATGTGAAGCCGGTGCTGGCCCTGAGCCGCGATGGGCACTTGGAGCCGGCCGGAAAGGCGATCGGTCGCAATCGGGTTGTGCCGGTCCTGATGGACGCCGTCCATGCCCGGATTCCTGCGAGTACCACCAAGCTGCGTTTTGGTGTGGTTCACGTCGGATGTCCGGAGGTGGTTGCACGAGTCTCGGCACTCCTGCGTGAGCGCTACGGCCAGGTGGAGATCCTGTCGGCAGCCGCTACCCCGGTGATCTCGACTCATGTCGGGATCGGGGCATGGGGACTCGCCTGGATGGCGGAGGACTGACGTGCAGGAGGCCGCCACCGTCACCATGAACGGCCCCGTCGCCCTCTGGGCCTTTGTGGGATATCTGGCCGTGATGATCGTGATCGGCCTGCTCACGAGTCGATTCTCGTCTCAGGGCGTAGGTGAGTTCTTTGTGGGCGGCCGTAAGGTGAACCGGTTTGTAGTCGCCCTGTCGGCTGTGGTGTCAGGGCGGTCGGCCTGGCTGTTGCTCGGTGTGACCGGGATGGCATGGAGCCAGGGAGCGTCGGCGCTATGGGCGGTCGTCGGCTACACGGTCGTGGAACTCGTACTGTTTCTGACGCTCGCCCCCCGACTGCGCGGGTTTGCGGAGACTCACGACTGCGTGACGCTTCCCGATGTATTCGCTGCGCGCTTTGGCGACGAGGACGGACGCCTTCGGGTAGTGATTTCCGGCGCCATCCTGCTCTTCATGGTCGGCTACGTTGCCGCCCAGTTTACTGCGGGTGGAAAGGCGATGGAGGCGTCGTTCGGGCTCGATGCTCAGATGGGCGTCCTTCTGACCGCCGCAATCGTTCTGGGCTACACGGCCCTGGGCGGATTCCTGGCCGTGAGCCTGACGGACTCAATACAGGCCGTCTTCATGATTTTCGGCCTGGTGGCGGTTCCGCTGGCCGCGGCCACAGCCGTCGGTGGCTGGGGTCAGGTCATGACCGAACTCGGCGCGATCGATCCGACTCTGGTTGACCCGGGGGCTCTGACATTCGGCGCCTTCCTAGGGCTCGTGGGGATCGGACTGGGCTCTCCAGGCAATCCTCACATCATCGTTCGATACATGTCGATCGAAGACGCGAAGTCGCTCCCGTTTGCCGGGGCCGTAGCGACCTTCTGGAATGTGGTCATGGGAGCCGGTGCGGTGGCGATCGGCCTGGTCGGGCGAGTCCTGGTGCCTGATGTGTCCGGTCTGCCGGCTGCCGACACCGAATCGCTCTATCCGTTCCTGGCCCAGCAGTACCTGCCACCGGTTCTGTTTGGAATTGTGGTGGCGTCAATTTTCGCTGCGATCATGTCCACGGCCGACAGCCAGTTGCTGGTAGGGGCCTCCGCGATCGTACGGGACATTTATCAGCAGGTCCTGAAGAAGGGTGAAGAAGTTTCGCCCGCCCGGCTGGTTGCGCTCAGCCGCTGGTCTGTGGCAGGGCTTGTCGTAGCGGCATTGGCGATGGGATGGGTGGCCCAGGACGTGGTCTTCTGGCTAGTCCTGTTTGCATGGGCCGGCCTTGGCGCGGCACTCGGTCCGGTGACGCTTCTGTCGATGTATTGGAAGGGGATGACGAGAGGTGGCGTGTTCGCGGGCGTCTTCACGGGCGCTCTGGTCACCGTTGTGTGGTATTTTACTCCTGCGTTGAAGAGCCGACTCTATGAGTTGATCCCCGCTTTCACGCTCAGCCTGCTCGCCGCCATCGTGGTCAGCATGCTCGAAAGGAGAAGATTGGTCGGGGAGTGACTCGAACCCCTGGGCTCTAATGCCGACTTACTCCGGGCCAGCAGTTGCCGTGATCGCCTACAGTCTGCAGGCGCTCACGGCCCTCCTGCTGGCAGCTTGCATGCTGGGGTACGCGCGGATCAACCGGCGGCCTGTTGTTTTGCTGTGGGGGGGCGCGTGGCTGCTGCTGGCGGTCGGACTCGCCGGGTCCGGGTTGGGTGTCTGGTTGCTGCTGATGCAGGGTGCACCGGCTGGTGAGCCCAGCAGGTTGCTCGCTGCCTTCCTGAACGTGGGAGGCAGGATTTCCGGCGCCGGCCTGCTCGTCGCGGGCGCTCATGCACTGACCCACGAAACTGCCGACTCGCACGTCGATCGTTCGACGGCCCGAACGGGCTTGGGGATCATCGCGGTCGGGCTGATCCTGGGTGCGGTCGGAACGCTGGCCTCGGCGGGAGGCACGCCTTTCCTTCGGATTGTGGTGCGTGTCCACGCCCCGGGAGCGTTGGTAATTCTCGCCCTCGCAACGGCCTGTTGGGTCGTGAGTCGGCATGGGACACGAGGCGCCGGGTTTGGTCGAGGATTCCTGGTAGCCGCACTCTTGGTCTGGATGGGGACGAAGACCGTGCTGCTGTTCGGCGGAGACACTGCAACGTCCCTGTTAGTTGTCTTCGCAGACCTCTTCGCGCTGTTTGTCGTTTCGGTCGCTTCGGTCGTCTGGCTTCTGGAAGAGGAGCGGGCGCGTTTGAGCGTTTCGCAGTCCGACCTTGCCAGTGCCCGAGAGGCGATCCAGGCGCAGCTGGACTTTGAAGAATCGTTGGCCGACGTCTCCATCGAATTCATCAACGCGCCTCAGGCTAACGCGGCAGGGAGTATCCAGATGGCGCTGGAACGTCTGGCTCCCCACCTGGACGCAAGGGCCGCCTGGTATCTGGACATGCGGGCCGGCGTTCTGGAGCGGACGGCCCTTTGGTCATCGGTTGTGACAGATCCGCCTGAACGGATCGATCCGGCAGATTTCCCGACCGGAGTCGAGAGATTGAGGCAGGGGCGTCCCGTCCGGCTTCGGCGAGATCCCGATTCCTGGCAGCTCCCTGCCGGCGAGAGCGCGAACGTGGAGTCACTGCTTCACGGTCAGCCCAGGATTCTGGTGCCCTGTGTGGTGGGTGGGGATCTCGCAGGACTCGTGGGGTTCGATGTAGACGGCCTGGTGGCGGATCACGAATCAGACGTCCGCTTTAAACTGGTGGCCGAAGTCTTTTCAGCTTTGCTGACGCGCCTGCGAGCTGCCCGCGAGGAAGGCCTTCGGGGCGATCGGATCTTCGCAGCGTTTCGGGCGCTCCCTGACGTAGTCGGTGTCGCGCGGCTTTCGGACGCCGTGCTCGTGGAAGTCAATCGCGGCTTCGAGCAACTCTTTGGGTGGGATCGGGACGATGTGGTCGGGCAGTCGCTGGAGGCGGTCCGTCTGTGGCCAAATCGAGAAGCGCGAGAGGACTATCTGACGCATGTGGCATCGGATGGTACCGTGAACGAGTTGGCTGTGGACCTGCTGGCTCGCGATGGATCGGTCCGGCCCGTTCTTCTTTCCGGGCGTTTGGTCGACATCGCCGGCGAAGTTTGCGTTCTCTCCATCGCCCGGGATCGCACGGGTCTGCTCAACCTGGAAGAACAGCTCAGACAGGCGCAGCGTCTTGAGGCAGTCGGGAGGTTGGCCGGAGGAATCGCCCACGACTTCAACAACTTGCTGACCGTGATCGGCGGTGAAGCAAGCCTGCTCAGCCTCTCCACCGAGAGTGAGGAAATTGTTAACAGCGCACGTGAGATTCTGCAGGCTCAGGAACGGGGCAGCGACCTGACGGCACAACTGCTCGCTTTCGCCCGTCAGCAGCCGCGCGCCGTCGAACAGCTGGAGCTGCGTCTGATCGTTACGGGAATGGAATCGCTCCTCGCCCGACTGCTTGATGCCCGATTGAAGCTGACGATGGATGTGGAATGCGACGTGAAGGTGACGGCCGACAAGAGTCAGATCGAACAGGTCATCATGAATCTGGTCGTCAACGCGAGGGACGTGATCGGCGACAACGGCACCATCCGACTGTCTGTGAAGCGAGTCGATCTCGATGTCCCCATCGAGGATTCGGGCACTCCGGTTCCGGCGGGCAGCTGGGCCGTGATGGAGGTTACAGACGACGGCGGCGGGATGGGTCCCGAAGTCATCGCCACGATCTTCGATCCCTTCTTTACGACCAAGGAGGTCGGAAAAGGAACCGGACTTGGCCTTTCCACCGTGTACGGGATCGCCCAGCAGACCGGTGGACATGTAGCGGTCGAGAGCCGGTTGGGAGAAGGCTCGAGCTTCAGGATTTACCTGCCCGCTTCGGCCGATGAACACCATCCGATTGAAGCCCGTCCAGCTGCACTCTTCTCGGAGTCCGGGACCGAAACGATCCTGGTGATTGAGGATGACCGAGCGGTGCGTGAACTGGTAAAATTAGCGCTGGAGCGCGCGGGCTTCACCGTCCTGACCGCGGTCGACGGCGCCGACGGGATCCAGACGGCGGCGGCGTGGGAAGGACCCCTCGACCTGATCCTCTCTGACCTGGTCATGCCGGGTGCGAGTGGGAGCGAGGTGGTCGCGGAACTAGCTCCAAGGCGGCCCGAAGCGAAGATCATGCTTATGACCGGATTCCATGACGCCCTGCCGGCCCACGGGGGCCTGCCTGCGGGTGCCTCGGTAATTCGAAAGCCGTTCAGCCCCCGGGAACTGGTGTCCCGTGTCCGTGAACTCCTGAAACAGCCTTCCCGCGGCTAGTGGGACGCCTCGGCACTCTCGGTGCTCAGCGTTCACCCGTTACAGCCACACTAGTCGGCGTCCGGCAATCTCAGTTTGCCGGCCACCAGCCATTGCCACGTCGCTTTCTGCGCGTCGCTCAGCTCAGTGGGAAGACCAACGATCAGGGCTTTGCGGCGCTTCTCGTCCGGCATGTGCAGGACCAGCAGCCCCGCTTCAGGTGGGAACGCCCAATCCGACGCGCGACCGGAAGCATCAATGCAGACCGTCCGTCCCGCTGCTCGTAGCTGGGCCAAGGTCCGCCCATACTCGGTCCACGCCGCCATCGGATCCACGCCGTCCAGAATCGTCGGGATCAACTGGGACGTGTAGTGCGCCACGGCCTTGTCGTACCCGGTCGCGCTCTCGGCGCGCAGCTCCTTGAGTTGCTCGCGATAGAACTCCCTGGGATCACGCGCACCGGTCGCCTGGATGGCTGCTTCCAGGAGTGTATCGGCCTGCTTCTGGGGCGTCTCGGTCATGCCGTTCCATTGTGAGTGATGGAGCAGAATCGCCCCGGACCGCCCCAGGGTCAACGGCCGTGTGAACTGTCCCAAGACGATGGGTCCCGATAAAGTTCAACCACCATCCGCTGAACCACCGAGTCGAAATGAACACCTTCAGAATGCCTGGTGAACCGCCGCCCGGACCCGAGCAGTATCTCGATCTCACCTGGGAGATGTTTGGGGAGCTCTGTCGGGCTCTGGCCATGCGGGTGGCGCGCGACTATCAGGCAGAGGTGGTGGTAGGAATTGCCCGGGCCGGAGTCATCCCCGCCGGGATTGTCGCCTCGGTGCTGGAGACTGACCTGTTCACGCTGACCATCTCGCGTCGGGAAGCGGACGGCGAAGTGCGAGATACTCCCGAGCTGTTCTCGCAGGCACCGCGGGCGGCCCATGGCCGGCGCGTCCTGATCGTGGACGAAATCACTTCAAGCGGGGATACCCTCCGACTGGCGCTCGCGGCAGTTCGCGAATCGGGAGCAGCCGAGGTCCGAACCGCGACCAGCTTTTCCCGTCCGGGGGGATACCGCCCGGACTACATGGCGCTGGAGACCGACCAGACGCTGATCTTCCCGTGGGACCGCAAGGTGTTGCGTGACGGCGAAATGATGATCAATCCACGCTACGAAGGTGTCATCGACGACTAGCCTCAGCCGCCGGCTGCCATCGCCGTCAGGAACTCGTCGTTGGTCAGATAGGGACGCATTCGGCCCACCAGGAACTCAATGGCCTCGACCGAGGGCATGTCCGCCAGGAACTGTCGTAGCAGATAGACCCGGTTGAGTTCGGTCTCGCTGAGGAGGAGTTCTTCCTTGCGCGTGCCCGACTTGTTGATGTCGATCGCCGGGAAGATCCGCCGATCCGAGATCGCCCGGTCCAGCACCAACTCCATGTTTCCGGTGCCTTTGAACTCTTCGAAGATCACTTCATCCATCCTGCTCCCGGTGTCGACCAGAGCAGTGGCGATGATCGTGAGCGAACCGCCTTCGTCGATCTTCCGCGCCGTTCCGAAGAACTTCTTGGGCTTGTGCAGCGCGTTGGCGTCGACGCCACCCGAGAGGATCTTTCCCGAGTGAGGCATCGTGGTGTTGTAGGCACGAGCCAGGCGCGTGATCGAGTCCAGTAGAATGACCACGTCATCACCCTCTTCCACCAGCCGCTTCGCCTTCGCGATCACCATCTCGGCCACCTGAACGTGCCGGTGTGCAGACTCGTCGAAGGTCGAGGCGATGACTTCGGCCTTCACGTGGGCCTGCATGTCCGAGACTTCTTCGGGCCGCTCGTCGATGAGCAGGATCAGAAGCTTGGTCTCGGGGTGATTGGTCGCGATCGCGTTCGCCATCTCCTGAAGCAGAGTGGTCTTTCCTGCTTTGGGGGGAGACACGATCAGACCGCGCTGGCCCTGTCCGATCGGCGCGATCAGGTCGACAATGCGCATGGACATGGGGCCGTCAGGCGTTTCCAGGTGCAGCCGCGCGTCGGGGTACCGGGGCCGCAGGTCATCAAAGTCGGTACGCGCCCGGCCTTCTGCGCAGTCCTTTCCGTTGACCCGATCAATCCGGATCATGGCCAGATACTTTTCCCCCTTCTTGGGAGGGCGGACCTGGCCCGCAACCGTATCCCCCGTGCGAAGGCCGAAACGCTTGATCTGTGAAGGACTCACGTAGATGTCGTCCGGCCCGTACAGATAGCTCCATTCCTGCGATCGCAGAAAACCGTAGCCCTCGCCCAGGACCTCAAGCACCGCCACCGCCTCCAGAGTCACATCGTTCTGGATCAACATGCGCATGATCCGGAAGGTCAGATCCTGTTTGCGGAGTCCGGATGAGTTGGGGATCTTGAGACCGTCGGCCATGGCTTGCAGTTGGCCATGGGTCTTGGTCCTGAGTTCGGAGATGTCCAAGCGGCAGACTCCGGAGGGCAGCAACTACCCCAGCCAGACAGGCGGAGAGGTCGAACCTTGGAGAGGGAAGAGCACTCGCCGGGTGAATCTCGGACGCAAAAGCGGGAGACCACTAGGCGTGACCCTGATGAGGATTTTTTTGGGGGGATCGACGAAACGGTAATGCCGCCCAAATCGGGGGTCAAGAATGATCTTGGCGCCTTTCTCCCCTGGGTGGCAAGCTACCGGATTCTTCTGAGGCCCGGCGTGGAAATCGTTGAGGCCTGGCTCCTTCCCGGGGTTGACCCTGCGGACTCTCGGCTGAGGGCTGCGCTGACAGCCGGCGGGCGCACGGTTCAGCTGGCGTCAAAGGGGGATCGGATATCCTGCGTGATGGTGCGAATCGAGCCCCGTCCGGCTCGTCTGTGGCTCCATCTGATTCTGCTGATTCTCACCGCCTTCACGGTCTTCGCAGCGGGCGCTCTGCTATCAGGCGTCGACCCGCTTCAAACCATCCTGATCGAGGTGTTGGGGTTCAGCGTCCCCGTGCCGACCGAGGTTGATTTTGGCCAGTTGGCCATGGGGTGGAGATTTGCGCTGCCGCTCCTGATGATCCTGGGTGTCCATGAAGGGGGGCATCTGGTCGCAGCCCGGCGACATCACGTTCCCGCCAGCTTTCCCTACTTCATTCCCATGCCGCCCTATCTGTCGATCATCGGCACTCTGGGAGCATTCATCAGGTTGAGGGGGCCGATGGTTCGGCGAAACACGTTGTTCGACGTGGGGGTCTGGGGGCCGTGGGCCGGGTTTGTGGTTGCGACCGGTTTTGCGACGGCCGGTTTCGCCCTTTCAACGGCGGGATTCGGCCCCGTCGACCCGTCCACGCCTTTCGTGATCCGATTTGCAGCTCAGCCGATCTGGTTGGGGGCCAGCGGAATCACGTGGCTGCTGGCCAACACGGTGGGCCCCGGCCTCGTAGACGGGCCCATCGTCCTGCACCCATTTGCGCTGGCCGGGTGGCTCGGACTTTTCCTTACTGCACTGAACCTTCTCCCCATCGGGCAGTTGGATGGGGGGCACGTGCTGTACTCCCTGAGCCCCGCCTGGCAACGGCGGACCGGCAGGGTCACCCTGGTCGCGCTGTTGGTTCTGGGCGTGTTCTGGTGGGGCTGGTGGATCTGGGGGCTGGCGATTCTGGTGCTGTCACAAGGCCGTGTCGCCCATCCGCCGCTCCTGCAGGAATGGGTTCCACTGTCCCCTGCGCGGCGATGGCTGGGGCTGATCTCGATCATTCTGTTTTTTCTAACTTTCGTGCCCGTGCCGATGGCGCTCTGAGCCAATGGAGAAGCAATTTCTTGACTTGGAGCCGGTGTTGAAAAACATTCGTTTACTTCAGAAGACAAACGCGACGCACATCCGTTTCGGAGGGGGGGATGGCTCGACACAATCGAGATGGGGAGGGTGTGGATCAGCGTGGCCACGAGTATGTGGTCAGCTACCAGCCCGACTGGCTGCGGCTGGTGAAGGTCACTCGTGACCTTGAATCCGGCCGTCAGTCGACCAAAACCCTCTTCAGGAACCCCGCGGACCGCCGGGGGGGACCCGAGCCGGGGGATCGCGTTCGCACGCGCATCGTCTCCGCGGAGCAGGGCCTCGACGTCGAGATTTCCGTCAACGATCCGGAGGGCAGAGTCTGCCGCATTCGGGTCGCCTGCATGGTCGACAACGCCGACGGCGATCCCGAAGAGATCGAATTCATCGTTGACGGTGAGTCCAGAGCGCGCTGATTTCAGCCCGGGACGGACCGCATGTCTGTTTCATGGGGTAGCCGACGGGTTCCCCCACGTGTGGTGCATATACACCACACTGGCTCCACTGCCTGCCGCGAAATGACTCTCCTCAACCCCATCGCCTTCATTGGTCGGCAGGGCATTCGCTCGTTTGGAGCGATCGGCCGTGCCGGATATCTGGCTGCGGGTGCGTTTCGCGCGCTGAAGAAGAGGGAAATCTGGGGTGGTTTGCTGATTCCGCAGATGGCGTCCGTCGGAGTGGCTTCGCTCCCCATCGCACTCTTCATCGCGATGTTCACGGGAATGGTCCTCGCCATTCAGGCTTCCTACACCTTCACGGGTGCGGTCCCGCTGTACTTTGTGGGCGCCCTGGTAGGGAAGACCATCATTCTTGAGCTGGGCCCCGTTCTGACCGGTCTCGCCCTTGCCGGTCGCGTCGGCGCAAACATCGCAGCCGAGATCGGCACCATGAGGGTGACCGAGCAGATCGATGCGCTGGAGTCGCTGGGCTACGATCCGGCCGCCTACCTGGTGGTTCCCAGAGCGCTGGCGGGACTGATCATGTTTCCCGTGGTGGTATCGCTGGCGATCGCCGTGGGGATCGCCTCGGGTTGGCTCACCTCGCTGGGCATGCTGGATCTGACGACCGCGCAGTTCCTTCGCGGTCTGCGGATGTTCTTTGACGACTACGACGTCAAGTTCGCGCTGTTCAAGTCGGCTACCTTCGGAATTACGGTCACCGGGCTGGGGGCCTTCTTCGGTTTCACGACCTCCGGAGGTGCTCAGGGTGTTGGGCTCGCAACCACGCGTGCCGTGGTCGTCGCCAGCATGGCCATCCTCGCGCTCGACGCCTTCTGGGCGGCGACGCTGCTCTAGTTCACTAGCGGATCCGTTCATGTCGATTGAACTCAAGAACGTGTACAAGGCGTTCGGCGACAAGGAAGTCCTCAAGGGCTTTACTCTGACCGTCCCGGAGGGTGAAATCGTTTCGGTGATCGGAGCCTCGGGATCGGGCAAATCGACGACGCTCAAGCACGTCATTCGCCTTCTGGATCCTGATTCGGGCGAAATCTTTGTGGACGGCCGGAACATTGGTGACCTCGAAGCGGACGCCCTCTACGATCTTCGGCGTGACGTTGGCTACGTCTTCCAGTTCGCCGCCCTGTTTGATTCGATGACGATTCGACAGAACGTCGAAATGGGTCTTCGGCGGATCGACGGAATGACGAGTGGGGAGATGGCCGATCGCGTGAAGGAAGCGCTGGAACGGGTCGATCTCGGCGGAACCGAAGATCGGTACCCCGCCGAACTTTCGGGTGGGATGCGCAAGCGCGCCGGCCTGGCGCGGGCAATCGCGTTGCGCCCTCGCTACCTACTGTATGACGAACCGACGACCGGCCTGGATCCAGTCACCCTTGGCATGGTCGATCGGCTGATTCTGAAAATGCGCGATGACCTGGGGGTCACCAGCCTGGTGATTACCCACGATATGGAGAGCGCCTACCGTATTTCGGACCAAATCGCGATGCTCCACAAGGGTCGAGTTCACGCTGTGGGCTCGGTCGACGACATTCGAAACTCGGAGGATCCGCTGGTCAAGGGCTTTACCGAAGGGCGCCCCGAACTCTGGGAGGCGGCTTCGTGAACAGAGGACGTGAAGTGCTCGTTGGCGCCGTCATCCTGATCGGGGTGGCCGTAGCCGTATTCGGGTCGCTCTGGCTTACAGGCTCGGGCTTCGGCCGTCCGACGTATCCCATGGAGATCCTGGTCACGGATGTGGGCCAGCTCCGAACCGGGAGTGCGGTGAAGTTCCGCGGAGTCGGGATCGGCAGGGTCGATCAGTTCACGGTCGAGCCCGGCGGCGAGGGAGTCCGGATTCGGATTCTTCTCGCCCAGACGGGCGACCTGCCCTCTGACCTTGTTGCCATCATCGCACCCCAATCGCTGTTCGGTGAGTGGCAGGTGGAGCTGATCGGCCGCACGCGGTTCCCGGGATTCGACTACTTCGAAGTCGATGGCTCCATGCAGACCGATCCAGAAGCTCCGGTCGTCGGCGGATTCACCCTCCCGGACATTTCGCGACTGACGGCAACCGCCAACGAGATTTCCGAGAACCTGGCTGTCCTGAGCAACCGCGTCGATCGGGCCTTTACCGACGAGACCGCTGCCGCCTTCAACAGCGCGGTTGTCAACGTCGAGAGCATATCGAGCAACCTTCGCGATCTGGTTGAACAACAGGCCCAGACGATTGATCAGGTGACGCGCGACGTGGCCATGGCGGCCAGCGAGATCGGGGCCGCCGCGCGCTCCAGCCGCAGCACGCTGGAGCACGTGGACTCGTTGCTGGCCGGTGGAGAGGTCGGAACCATCCTGACCAATATCGCCACCATCTCGGAAGACCTTTCCCAGTTGTCCGGCGACTTCAGCGCATCGTCGGGTGATCTGCAGTCCATCCTGCGACAGGCGGACTCGACCTTCGCCCGGGTCGATCGGTTGACCGCCCGGGTCGAATCGGGGCAGGGACTGATGGGAGCGCTGCTGTCGGACAGCAGTTCACTGGCCGGGCAGACGTCGGGCGTGCTTACCCAGCTCGAAAACCTGCTCCGCGATCTTCGGGAGAATCCGAAGCGCTACGTCCGTCTGAGCATCTTCTGATTCTTGGTGAAGCCGCGGAAGGAGCGCCCCAGCCGGTCTGGCCGCGCCCGACTTGAACGCAGCGCCGGCGGCGTCGTGGTCCGGCGCATTGGCGGGGAGATCCACATCCTCCTGATCCGGGACCCTTATGGGAATCTGGGGCTGCCCAAGGGGCATCTGGAAAAAGGCGAGGCGTCTCCCGACGCGGCCCTCCGCGAGGTTACCGAGGAGACAGGTCTGACGGTGCTGGAACTCGGTCCCGAGCTTTCGACAATCGACTGGTACTTTCGGCTCAAAGGCCGGCTGATCCACAAGTACTGCACCTTCTACCTCATGTCGTGCCCGGAGGGGGACGCCAGCCCCGAAAAGAGTGAGGGGATCACTGAATGCCTCTGGGTGCTCATGGATGAGGCGGTCGAGAGGATTGCTTATGACAACGCTCGTACCATTCTGGTCGAGGCCGTTCAGGTAATTCGAGCCGAATCGGGGCTGCACTTCGAAATCTGACTGGCGGCCGTCAGTTCAACAGGCCAGCATTCCGGTCCAATCCCTCCCGGAGTCATTTGATGTCAGGTAGCGAAGGTTCAACAGGCAAGTCCGAGCGATCGGTCGATCCCGCCACAATCTGGGGCGTGACGCAGGCCGCGGCCGTTCTTCTGATTCTGACATTCTTTCTGATTTCCATGCAGGGAGTTCTGTCTCCTCTGCTGCTCTTCGGCCTCTTGATCGCCGTCCTGATTCCGTTCCGAAGCATGAGCGGACACTCGCTGCTATTGATTCTGGCCGCGGTTCTGACCGGTTTCTGGGTGGTCGCGACGGCAGGGTCGCTTCTGGCGCCGTTCATTCTTGCCGCCGCGCTGGCCTACATGCTGGATCCGCTGGTCGATCGGCTTCAGGCGCGTGGGATGAAGCGGGTCCCGGCGATCGTGATCCTGGTCGGGCCGGTAATCGTTCTGGGAACGGTGGGCCTGGTTCTGGGGATTCCCGCGCTGGGGCGTCAGTTCGGTGATTTCCTTTCCGCCCTCCCGACACTCGTCGAGCGGATTCAGCAGCTGGCCGAACGATGGGGGGATCGACTGAACACGCTGCCGCTCCTCGGCGAGGCCCTTTCGGATCGTGTCGAGGCGCTCGATGCCGAGGCGCTGGTGGGAATGCTGCAGGAGCGTCAGGCCGACTTTGCCGCGAGGGGATGGGCCGCGGTCACGGGGTTTGGACGCGGGATCGGGTCTGCCCTGACCGTCCTGGGCTATGTGGTCCTCACCCCCGTCCTGACCTTCTACCTGCTCCGTGACTGGGATGGCATTGTTACCCGTGTGGACGACCTGATTCCACGCGACCGCCGAGACGACATCGCGGAGTTCGCCGGGGAGTATGACCATCTGCTCGGCCGGTATCTGCGTGGCCAGATTACGGTCGCGTTGATCATGGGCGCGCTGACCGGCGTCGGTCTCTTCCTGACCGGCTTCCCGTATGCGTTCCTGATTGGGGCGATCGTAGCCGTATTCTCGGTGGTGCCCTATCTGGGTCTGGTGCTCTCGCTGATTCCCGCTGTCGTCGTTGCGCTGACGACCGGTGCGGCCGGAGTGTCCCTGCTCAAAGTCCTGATCGTGTTCGGTGTGGTCCAGGGACTGGAGGGCACTGTGGTCAGCCCCCGTATTGTCGGCGACTCCGTAGGGCTGCACCCCGTCTGGGTGGTTCTGGCTCTGACCGCCGGTGGCTTCTACCTGGGATTCGCGGGCCTGCTCCTTGGGGTGCCGATCGCCGTTGGCATCAAGCTGCTCGTCCAGCGCGGAGTCGCCCGGTACCGCCAGAGCGAGGTGTATCGTGGAGGGTGATTTCAGCCGTTGCCCCCTCCCACTGAGGCGTTAGACTTCCAACGTGCCGCGAACCCCCCAACGCCGGGGGACGGCTGTACTGCGAGCTCCACCTGCTGACGATTTCATGAAAGACATCAAAGACTTCACCATCATCGGTGGCGGCCCGACCGGGCTTTTCGCCGCTTTCTATTCTGCGATGCGAGGGAACAGCGTCCGGATCGTCGATTCTCTCCCGGAACTGGGCGGTCAGCTTCAGGCGCTCTACCCCGAGAAGTACGTCTACGACGTCGGCGGATTCCCCAAGGTGCTCACCAAGGATCTGGTCCGTGGGCTGGTCGACCAGGCCATGCAGTTCAAGCCCGAGGTGGTTCTGGATGAGGAGATTCGGACCATCACGCGCGACGGCGACCACTTTGTGCTTCAGGGACGCACGCAGACCCACCTGACGAAGTCGGTTCTGATTGCCGGTGGAAAGGGCGCGTTTGAGCCGATGACCCTGGACGTGCCGGGCTACACCGAGTTTCTGCACAACGGTGTGCACTACTCGGTAAAGAATCCCGAGGACTGGCGGGGCAAAAATGTGGTGATCGTGGGCGGCGGCGATTCCGCGTTGGACTGGGCGCTGATCCTGAAGGACCTGTGCGGGAGCGTGAAGCTGTTGCATCGGCGGGACTCGTTCCGAGCTCACGAACATTCGGTCACGCTCATGGAGCAGGCCTGCGCCGACGGTTCGATGGAGTTTCTGTCGTTCCATGAGGTCAGTGAGATCCACGGTGAGGGAACCGTCCAGGCCGTGACCGTCTTCGACAATCGTGCCGAAGGCTCGCACCGGACGATCGCGGCGGACGCCGTCATGACCTTCCTGGGCTTCAAGCCCGACCTCGGTCCGATCCGGAAGTGGGGGATCGAACTGGACAAGAACCGCATCAAGGTTGACCCCCTGATGCAGACGAACATCGAGGGCATCTATGCCGCCGGTGACATCGTGGGCTACGAGGGCAAGCTGGATCTGATCGCCACCGGATTCGCCGAAGCGGCCATCGCCGCCAATGCGGCCACCCGCTACGTGAACCCCGATGCCCGGACCAACCCCGGACACTCGACCAGCAACGCCGCGTTCAAATAGGTACCGGATAGCCGACGGATTCCCGTCGGGAATGCGCCGAATCAAAACAGATCGGCCACGAAGGCCGCCTGAAAAGTGAGTGCCGGTCCATCCGGCCGAAGGAGTCAGAATGTCTGAGGTCATGCGGGAGAAAGTCGTCATCATCGGTTCAGGTCCTGCGGGCTGGACCGCCGCCATCTATGCGGCTCGTGCCAACCTCGATCCCGTCGTCTTCGAGGGCGCCGGAAGCCGCACCATGATCCCGGGCGGACAGCTCATGTTCACCACGGAAGTAGAGAACTATCCGGGCTTTCCCGAGGGCGTGGACGGGCAGCAGATGATGATCGACTTCCGCAAGCAGGCTGAGCGATTCGAGACCCGTATCTTCACTGAAGACATCACCGAAGTGGATCTGGAGTTGAATCCCAAGGTCCTGAAGTCCAGCAATGGCAAAGAGATTCATGCCGATGCCGTCATCATCGCCACCGGCGCGAACGCCAAGTGGCTGGGGGTCCCGGGTGAAGAACACCTCGCGCGGAACGGTGGCGGGGTTTCGGCCTGCGCCGTCTGCGATGGAGCACTACCGCACTTCCGCAACAAGGTTCTGGCTGTGGTCGGCGGGGGCGATTCCGCCATGGAAGAGGCCTCGTACCTGACCAACTTTGCCAGCAAGGTCGTGCTCATTCACCGGCGTGACGAGTTCCGCGCGTCGAAGGTCATGATCGACCGCGTCCTGGAGAACGAGAAGGTCGAGGTCCGCTGGAATACTGCCGTCACCGAGGTGGTGGGCGACGAGGTGATCGAGAAACTGAAGCTCGAAGACACGGTGACCGGCGAAACGTCCGAGCTCGAGGTCGGCGGGTTTTTCGTGGCCATCGGTCACAAGCCGAACACTGATTTCCTTGCCGGTGTACTTCCACTGAATGAGGCCGGCTACCTGCAGCTGCCGAACCCGGGCCGGATGGCCACCACGATCCCCGGCGTATTCTCTGCCGGAGACGTGTCGGACGACTACTACCGCCAGGCCGTCACGGCCGCCGGAATGGGCTGCATGGCCGCGCTCGATGCCGAGCGCTGGCTGGCGCATGGCGGGGCGGCCGCGAAGTAGGACCAAGCCGGGCGGGAGCTGTTGCCGGGGGTCCACCGCGCCGGGGCGGCGAGGGGCTACCGACCCTCAGGATCCTCGCTGGCCGCCGATTCTCTGTCCGCCATCGACCACAATCACCTCTCCGGTGATGAAGGGCGACGCGACAAGAAAGAGGACCGTCCGCACCACGTCCTCAGGCGTGCCAGAGTGGCCGACCGGGATCTGATCGACCAAGGACCGAACCCTTTCTTCGGACATGCCCGGAGGCGCCAGGACGAATCCCGGTGCAATAGCGTTGACCCTCACTCGCGGCGCCATCGACCTCGCCATCACACGGGTCAGATGCATCAGGCCGGCCTTCGACACCGAGTGGTGCGGTAAGTTCTCGAATGGGTCGAAGGCAGAAAGGTCGACCATGTTCACCACGTTGCCGCCGGCTTCCCTGAGCATGGCCTCGGTTGCGCGCACCAGCAGGTACGGGGCCCGCAGGTTCACCGCCATGACCTGATCCCATTCCGTGGCGTCGAGGTCAAAAAGGGCAGCGGATTGAAACGAAGAGGCGCTGTTCACCAGGATGTCCAGCCGCCCGTATGACTCGCGGACGGCGTCGGCGACGATCTGGGCGGTAGCGGGGTCGGTAAGATCACCCCCGATTGTGATCGCCTGGCGGCCCAGAGCCTCCACCTGAAGGACGGTTTCGCGCGCGGGTCCCTCGGAGCGGTTGTAGTGGATCGCGACATCAAAGCCCGCTTCAGCCAGACCCAGGGTGATCGCCCGTCCTACTCGGATGGCACCACCGGTGATAAGGGCGACTTTTCTCACGGAAACTCCAGGGGTCGTTGATTGGCGGACCCACCGGTAGTGTTCGGGGTCCTCTACCTTCCCCGGGCCAGCGGGGTACAGGGACATCATCACATTCAGGGCGGAGAAAGCCAACTCATGATGGATCTTTCGGGCAGGAACGCGATCGTCACCGGAGGCTCGGAGGGTATCGGCCGCGCCATTGTTGAAGCGCTGGCCGGTGCCGGTGCGAATGTCGCTCTTACCTCGCGGTCGGCCGAAAAGGCGGAACGCGTGGCTGCGGAGATAGACGCGACAGTGCCCGGGAGGGTGATCGGACTGGCGTGCGATGTCCAGAACGCCGGGGCCTGTGCGTCGATGGTCGAAGCGGTCGCCTCCGAGTTGGACGGACTTCACATTCTGATCAACAACGCGGGTCTGGGGATCTTCAAGTCGATCCAGGAGATGTCCGTGGAGGAGTATGACGTTCAGATCCGCACCAATCTTGACGGCGTGTTCTACACGGCGAAGGCGGCGGTTCCTCATCTGATCGCTGCCGGCGACGCCTGGATCATCAACATCGGATCCCTGGCCAGCCGGAATACCTTTGCGGCCGGCACTGCCTACAACGCCAGCAAGTTCGGGCTTCTGGGAATGACCGAGGCGATGATGCTGGACCTGCGGCATGAGGGAATTCGGGTCTCCATTGTCATGCCGGGAAGTGTGAATACCGATTTCGGATTGGGGAACAATCGTCCCTGGGCCATTCAGCCCGAGGACATCGCGCAGGGCGTGATGTCGCTTCTGGCCCAACCGGCGCGGACCCACGTCTCGCGCATTGAGGTCCGGCCGAGCGCCCCGCCGAAGAAGTAATCAGACTCCCACGGCTGCCCTTCTCCCGATACACTCTCCGTATGACGACTGGTCACGACGACGAAGCCTCGCAGGCTGAGCTCGAACAGTTGGTCGCCGCGACCGAGGGACTGCAGCCCTGGAGGCGAGTCTTCCATGCGCTCAATGGTCTGGCGCTGGGGCTCGTTCCGACTCTGCTGTTGTGGGATCGAACCACGACGCTGATGGTCCTGGTCGCGGTTCTGGTGCTTCAGATCGTTCTGGACGTGGTGCGGTTCAGAGTCGAAGCCGTTCAGAAGCTGTTCTTCCGATTACTGAGCCGCCTGGCCTCTCCCCGTGAAGCCGAAGGCGCCGCCTCCTCCACGTGGTATACGGTGGGAGCGATCATCGCCTACGGCCTCTTCCCAATGGGGGTCGCGTCGCCCGCGATCCTCGTGTTGGCACTGGCGGACCCCGCGGCTGGGACGGTCGGGCGCCTTTACGGACGGCACAAGTTCGGAACCGCAAGCTTCGAGGGCAGCGCGGCCTTCCTGGTGACAGCTACGCTGGTTCTTCTCTTCGCCGTCGACTGGCCCATTGCGGTCGCAGCTGCACTTGCCGCAACCATCGTCGAAGTCGTGCCCGGTGGGGATGACAACCTGACGATCCCGGTCACTACCGGCGGAGTCCTTTGGCTCCTGCTGAATCTCCCGGTCTGACTCCCTCGGGGTAGGCCGGAAAGTGGTGGGCGCCGGCGGGAATTTTCGTAAGTTTCGAGGAATAGTTGAGTGCCAAGGAAGTTGCGGCCACCACTCCACGACCAGTCGGAACGCCAATGATTCGACGAATCACCATGTGCAGGGCACGTTGAAGGAGGCCGACTCGTTATCGGAGTGGGCCTGACGGCTGAAGAGCGTGGGCCCGCCGCCCCCGCCCTCCACCCCGAACGGTACCCCGAATTTTCGGGCGATTCGATATTGCACCGGGACAGACACGTTCCGAATGACCACCTCATACAGGCCTTGATGGCCCGCGAGACATGACCGATTTCCGGATCGAAAAGGATTCCCTTGGCGAGGTGAAGGTCCCCGCCGACGCCCTCTATGGTGCCCAGACCCAGCGGGCCTTTGAGAATTTCCCGATCAGCGGGCAGCGCTTCGGCCGGCGTTTCATTGAGGCGCTCGGCCTGATCAAGGCGGCGGCCGCGCAGGCCAATGCCGAGCTCGGCCACCTGGAGCCGGGGATGGCCGAGGCCATTTCGGCTGCCGCTCTGGAAGTCGCGGACGGGAAGTGGGATGCCCAGTTCGTTCTGGACATCTACCAGACGGGATCCGGCACGTCGACCAACATGAACACCAACGAAGTCATCGCCCACTTGGCTACCGAGCGGCTGGCTGGAGAAGGGAAGGTCCATCCCAACGATCACGTGAACTTCGGGCAGTCTTCGAATGACGTGATCCCGACGGCCATGCATGTCTCGGCGCGGGTCGCGATCGAGAAGGAGCTGATTCCTGCGCTTGAGGGACTTGCAGTGGCTCTGGAAGAGAAGGCGGTCGCCTTCGACGGGATCATCAAGTCGGGACGCACCCACCTGATGGACGCGACCCCGGTAAGGCTGGGCCAGGAGTTCGGTGGCTACGCCCATCAGGTCCGCCGCGGTATCGAGCGGGTTCGCCATGCCGCGACCGAGCTCGATGAGTTGGCATTGGGTGGCACCGCCGTCGGGACGGGAATCAACACCGACCCGGACATCCCCGCCGGGGCCATCGCCCGGATTGCGAAGATGACGGGTGTCTCCTTCCGGGAGGCCGAGAACCACTTCGAAGCCCAGGGCGGGAAGGACGCCGTGGTTTCGGTGTCCGGCGCACTGAACACTGTTGCGGCGTCCCTGATGAAGATTGCCGACGACGTTCGCTGGCTCGCGAGCGGCCCGACGTCAGGTCTGCACGAGATCTCGCTTCCGGCGGTTCAGCCCGGCAGTTCAATCATGCCGGGCAAGGTCAATCCGGTCATGAGTGAGGCGTTGATGATGGTCTGTGCCCGGGTCGCCGGGAATCACACGACCATCACCATCGGCGGCCAGCGCGGAAACTTCGAGTTGAACGTGATGATGCCGGTGATGGCCCACGCGCTGCTCGAGTCGATCACTACACTGGCCGGGGCCTCTGCCGCTTTCACCGAGCGCTGCGTGAAGGGGATCACGGCCAACGAGGCTCGTTGTCAGGAACTGCTCGAAAAGAACCCGTCGATTGCCACGGCCCTGAATCCGTTCATCGGTTACGATCGGGCCTCGGAGATCGCCAAGAAGTCGGTGAAGGAGGGGCGGTCCGTCAGGGACGTCGCGTCCGAGATGGGGCTGATGTCCGAGAAGGACCTCGACGTGGCCCTGGACGTCCGGGCGATGACCGAGCCGGGGCTGCCCGAGTAACATCGCGCGAGACCGAGTCTCGGGGTCCGCGTCTGGAGTCCGCCGAACTCGGCCAGGAAGGGAATAACGGGAAGAGGGTGGGGGGACCCGGACCGGTCCGCCCACCCTCTTGTCATTGCCAGCGCCGCCGGCGCATCTGGTCAGGCGGTTTTCAGATTCACCGGGGGTTCTGGAGCCTCCATCGTCCCAACCGGCATGCCTCCATCGGGAATGACCCGGGTGGTTCCGTCATCCAGGTAGATCGGGAAGGCGCGGTCACCCCAGGCGACAACCTGCAGAAGCTGCGGGGTGTCGGGATCCGACGGAGGCATCACGGGTTCAGTGATGGCACGCCAGACGCGGTCGACCAGGCTCATTCTCTCGGCCACCGAATCTGCCCAGATTGCCATGCGAATACGGCTGCGATGCGCTTCGGTCAGCGGGCGAACGATCTTGCGATGTCCGGGGAAGGAATGCGAAAGAAGGAATCGCACGGCTTCGCCTTCGGGCGTCGGCTCGATATCTCGCTCGTATTCGCCGGGCGTCTTTACGCGACGGGGGTCGCGCAGATCCAGGTATCCGTCAGTCCTGAGTCGCATGGTCGTCTCCACATCAGTTGGTCCGATACTTTTGGGGGCGTCCCCGATCCGCATATAGAACAACTTTCGTGCCTGAGTGAAAAAGGTCGTCGGATTTTGGCGGCTGGACGGCACAAGTGCTAGCAGTACAGTGTTTTATGCATGCGGGAGTGTCCCGCCGGAACCGGAGTGGGATGGACGTGAACCGGAAGTATCTTTCCGCGAAGGTTAAGGATTTCCTTAATTTGGGGTAATGATGGACGAGATCGGAGCACACGTTTCCGCCCAGGGTGGCCCGGAGAACACACCCGGACGCGCGCGAGACATCAACAGTCACGTTCTGCAGCTCTTTACCAAGCAGCCGAACCGATGGGCTGAACCGAAGATTTCGGAGAAGACCGCGGCCGCCTTTCGGGCTGCGCGGGCGGCACACGAAATCAAGGCGGTTGCGAGCCACGACTCCTATCTGATCAACCTTTCCACGCCAGACCTGGGCCAGTGGAAACGATCGGTCGCCTGCTTCACCGGCGAGATCCAGCGCTGTGTCGCCCTTGGGATCGAGTTTGTGGTCACCCATCCCGGGAATGCAACGGACAATGACTTTCCGCGGGGGCTCGCGGCCAACGCCGAGGGGGTGACCGCCGCGCTCGAGGCGGTACCGGGAGAGACGATGGTCCTGCTCGAGATTACTGCGGGCAGCGGCACCAGCGTTGGAGCCAGCTTTGAGAACCTCGCGGCCATCATCGCCGGGGTCGCCGAGCCCCATCGCGATCGGGTCGGAATCTGCTTCGATACCTGCCACGCCTTTGCGGCCGGCTACGATCTGATTGAGGACTGGAACGGCGTCTGGTCGCATTTCGACGATGTCGTCGGACTCGACCGGCTGAGGTTCTTCCACCTGAACGACTCACAGCACCCGCTCGGCTCCCGAAAGGACCGGCATGCTGACATCGGGGAAGGGCACCTTGGAGAGCGCCCGTTTCAGGCGTTGATGACCGACCCGCGATTCCATCACGTGCCCAAGGTGCTCGAGACGCCCAAGGGCGACGATGGAATCTCGGGCGATCTGACGAACCTGGCCCGGCTCAGGGGATACCGCAGCAGGGCTGAGGGACAGCGCCTCTGAGCGCCATGCTAGGCGCCGTGCGATCGCGTTCCCCGCTTCCGCACATGGCAAAAAAAAGAGGGCCGGATGTCTTGGCGACACCCGGCCCAAACGTACCAAGGGGGGATTATTGAAGCCCGGATTGGAATTTGAGGTGACTTCCCTTGTCACTCCCGCAGTCCTCTCACGAGGCGTTGCGTCGGCGAAAGAAGTCAGTCCCGGCTTCGAAGTGTTGGCTCAATAAAGAGGCCCCTTAGCACGCATAAGGAATGTATGCATCCGCTGGTCTGGAGCACAACGGTCGTGAGGCGGGGACTCAATCCTTGTGCTTGGATGGCTCGCCCCCCGTTGTCTGCGGCCCGCCACCCCCGCCCGCCACCCAGAATAGGGCAGGTCTGCGGGCGTTGGGAGGTCGGATTGGGCCCACCTTCCACAGCCGGACCCTCCGCGGGCACGCCGGGTACCGCCGATTTCACAAGGACCCGCTGACTGGGTTCCGACGCTGTGCAACTGATACTCGTCCCCGCCATCCACCGGAGTTGCAATGCCGACGGTTCGCGTCACTCGCCGGATCCACTGGAATTCGGCGCACCGCCTCTTTCGGCCGGACTGGTCCGACGAACGGAACCAGGACGTGTTTGGCGCGTGCGCGAATCCGCACGGCCACGGCCACAACTACGAGATGGATGTGACCGTGTCGGGGTCGATCGATCCGGAAACGGGGTTCGTCATGGACCTGAAGCTGCTCAAGGAGCTGCTCAAGGATCGTGTCGCGTCCGAGTTGGACCACCGGCACCTCAACATCGAGGTCCCTTGGCTGAGCGGGATCAACCCGAGCACCGAGAACCTTGTCGTGGCAATTTGGGGTCGACTGGTGGAGCACCTGCCGGCGGGCGTGGCCCTGCACCGCATCGTGCTCTTTGAAACACCCCGCAACTACGTCGAATACACGGGGCCGAACCCCGATGGAGCAGCGAATGTCTGAGTCGAGTCGCGTGTCCCTGTCGGACGTGCCCTATCAGGATCTGGTCGCCGAAATGATCCGACGAATGGGCGACGACCCGGAACGCGAGGGGATGAAGAAGACCCCCGAACGGGTTGAGCGCTCGATGAGCTTTCTGACCTCCGGCTATTCCAAGACCGTGGAAGAGGTAATTGGAGGTGCGCTCTTCGAGGAGCACCATCGGAACATGGTGGTGGTGAAGGACATTGAGATGTACTCGCTCTGTGAACACCACCTGCTTCCGTTCTTCGGAAAGGTTCACATCGCCTATATCCCTGACGGTCGGATCATGGGTCTGTCCAAGACCGCCCGACTGGTGGAAATGTTCGCGCGCCGATTCCAGGTACAGGAGCGCCTGACCGAGGATATCGCTCAGGGGCTGTGGGATGTGGTGCAGCCGCAGGGCGTGGGCGTGATCATCGAGGCCAGTCACCTGTGCATGATGATGCGCGGGGTCGAGAAGCAGAACTCTTTGGCCATCACCTCATCCATGCGCGGCGTCTTCCTGGAGGATCCCTCCACGCGAGACGAATTCCTCCGCCTGGCTCTGGGTGGGCGTTGATCTCATCCGCGGGCGCGCCGCGGGCTTCCGCTGGGGCGACCACGGGGCGACCCTATCGGGATAGCGCTGGCGACGTTTGAGATCGGCCGCCTGGTTTGACGACCCTCGGGCGGTTGGTTAGCCCGAGCAACACGGGGGAATCGGATGGAACTGACAGGACGACGCGCACTGGTGACCGGAGCCAGTCGGGGCATCGGACGGGCCGTGGCCGAGGCGCTGGCCGAGGCCGGTGCCCAGGTGCACTGCATGTCGCGAGATCCGTCGGCGGTCGACGCCCTGGCACGGTCGACAGGTGGCCGGACATGGGCCTGTGACCTTGGCGATGACCAGCTGGTCTGGGCGGCGATGGACGATCTGATCGAGACGGCTGGCCTGCCCGACATTCTCGTGAACTCGGCAGGGGCCTTCGACGTGGCCCCCCTGGCAGAGACCACACTGGTTCAGTTTGACCAGATGCTCAACGTCAATCTGCGTGGGAGTTTCATTATGATCCGCGCCCTGCTCCCTGCGATGCTCGAGCGCGGTTCGGGGGACATTGTGAACATCGGATCCGTGGCCGGACGAAAGGCCTTCCCGGCGAACGGCGCCTATTCGGCGTCCAAGTTCGGACTGCGGGGCATGCACGAAGTGCTGCTTGAGGAACTCCGTGGTAGCGGGGTTCGCACCACATTGGTCGAGCCGGCGGCTACCGACACACCGCTGTGGGATCGCCTGAATCCAGATCAGAATCCCGATCTTCCGGGACGCGACGAAATGCTCCGTCCCGAAGACGTGGCCGACGCCGTCGCATTTGCCGTCACGCGCCCGGCTCACGTCAGAATCCCAGTACTACAGATTGAACGAGGTTAGTGTGCATGTACGTGATTAGCGCTCAGGCCCACTACGACAGTGCGCACTGGCTGGAGAACTACGAAGGCAAGTGCAAGCACCTGCACGGCCACCGCTACGTGGTCGAGGCTGCGCTGGCGTCGGACACGCTCGACAAGTCCGGGATCGCATTCGACTTCAAGGATCTGAAGAAGGAACTTCGGGCTCTGGCGGACGAACTCGATCACGCCTGTCTGAACGATCTGCCGCAGTTCGAGGGCGTGTCCACCAGCGCCGAGGTGCAGGCGAAGTACTTCTTTGACGCGCTGACCGATCGGCTCCCCGGCGAAATGGCCGCTGGCCTTCAGTACGTTCGGATCTGGGAGACGCCGACCCAGTGGGCGCTGTACGGTCCGGGCCCCATGTGGGCGCCGGCGCATCGAGTTCCGACTCTGCAGGAAGGCAGCTAGTTGCACCTTCTGTTGACGGACGGACTGACCTGCCCGCGCTGTGGACCCGAATTCGGATTGATCCTGTTGGCGACACGGATGGATGAACGGCGCGTTCTTGATGGAGCGCTCGGTTGCTCCAACTGTCGAGATCGCTACCCCGTGGTCGGTGGTTTCGGCGACCTGCGGCAGGAGCCGCGGGCTCCAATCCAGCCCGCCGTGTCTGAGCCCGACCCGACCGAGGATGAGATCGTCCGCGCCGGTGCACTGCTCGGGGTAGTCGGGGGAAGCGGGAGAGTCGCCCTGATCGGCAAGGCAGCTCGATTCGCGCCGGCTCTGGCGGGACGAATCACCGACCTGGACTGGATCGCGATCTCACCTTTCGCCACCCAGTGGAAGGAACAGGAAGGCGTCGACCGCATCCTTGTTGATGAAGCGCTTCCGTTTCGAGATCGGACGCTCCGCGGCGTCATGATCGAGGGGGATTCGGGGGGCGTTGGGATCGCCGAGGCGATCCGCGTGCTGGCACCGGCACATCGTCTGGTGCTTTTCGATCCACCGGCCGGGACGAGAGACCTGCTTCTCTCACGCGGTCTGAAGGTCCACGAACCCGCCGCGGGCGTGCTTGTCGCGGGGCGCTGATCCGCCTGCCATCCCGTTGCCCTGCCTATTTTTCCCCCCTAGGTTGTCAGCGTCCGTAACGGTTTCCGCGTTTTTTTCACCTTCCCGACTTCAACGGTACGAATGTCCTGGCTGAACAAGCTCCTGGGGAGTCGTGAACCCCGTCGGGTAGACTACTACGATGAGGGGCTCGAACTCCTCTCCGACGGGAAGTTCCACGAGGCCCTGACCTCCTTTCGTCTAGCTCTGAAGGAAGCCCCGGGAGATCCGGTGGTACTTCAGCAGATCGCGATCGCCTATACGCGCATCGGAATGACGGAGGAGGCGGCCAAGACCTACCGGCATGTGCTGAAGTCGAAGCCTGACGCCGCGGGGGCTCACTATGGCCTGGCCTTCCTTTATCTGCGCAGTGAGCAGCCGACCGAAGCGATCCGTCATCTGAAGGCATTTCTGGCCAACGCACCGAAAGGCGGAGACGCCGAAGAGCATGTGGATCACGCCCGCACGACACTGGCCCAGTTGACCGGTGACCTCGACATGTCAGGAGGGATGTAATGTCCGTCTCCATTTCCTGGACCGGTGAGGGTCTGCAGTTCAAGGGCGCGGTCGATGGCGGAGCCGAGATGGTCTTCGACAGCGACGGAAAGCTCGGACCCTCCCCGACCAACGCGCTCCTGGGTTCGATGGCGGCCTGCATGGGTATCGACGTGGTCATGATCCTGCAGAAGTCTCGCGTGCCGGTCGAAGCCCTGACGGTGGACGTTTCAGGAGAGCGTGCAGAGACTCAGCCACGTAAGTTCGAGTCGATGTTGCTGACCTATCGCGTAAAGGGTCCGGGGGCGGAGCATCAGGACAAGGTCCAGCGCGCCGTCGACCTGTCGCGCGACAAGTACTGCTCGGTGCTCCACACACTTCGTCCGGATCTCGAACTGGAGATCCGGATCGAAAGCGTCTGACCGGCTCTTACTGAGCCATGGTGATACGCACGAGTATCGCGACGGAGCCTGCGCCTCCCCGTGGGACGGTCACGCAGCTTCTGCTTCAGGCCGTGGACCGCTTCGGCGATGAAACCGCCCTGCGGAATTTTGTCGGCGACACCGATGAACAGGCCGAGATCTCCTATCGCCAACTCCTGGACCACTCCAGCCGCATAGCCGCCGGACTACGCCGCCTGGGACTGGAACCGGGCGATCGCGCGGCGATGCTTTCGGAGAATCGCACCGAGTGGGCGTTGGCAGACTACGGCTGTCTCCTCGCCCGGGTGATCAGTGTCCCGATCTACGACACGCTGGTGTCGGAGCAGGTCGGCTACATCCTGGAGAATTCGGGCGCCCGCCTGGTCTTCGTTTCGACTGCCGAGCAGTTGGAGAAGGTCCGTGAGGCCGCCGCTGCGAGGAAGCTGGCGATTCAGGTCATTCTCTTCGATGGTCCCTCCGACGCGGCCCTTGGAGTCCATGGCTGGGATGCGATCCTCGCCGAGGCCGAGGTGGATCTGGCGGCGATCCGGACCCAGGCGGAATCCACCACCCCTGATGACCTGTGCACCATCCTGTACACCTCGGGGACGACGGGCGCGCCGAAGGGCGTAATGCTGACCCACAACAACCTGCACTCCAACATCGAGGCCTGTGCGATCGCGCTCCCGATCGAGTCGGGCGACGTCTCGCTGTCCTTCCTTCCGCTCTCGCACGTCCTGCAGCGGATGGTCGATTACCTGCTGCTGACCCGCGGCTGTCTGCTGGCGCGGGCACACTCGATCAAGACGGTGGCTGATGACTTCAAGATCGTCCGACCGACCATTGAGGTCTCGGTACCGCGACTCTACGAGAAGGTCTACAACAAGGTCACGGAGTCCACGGGCCTAAAGAAAAAGCTTGTCGACTGGGCCATCCGGGTCGGAGGAGACTGGACCGATGTGACTCTGGCCGGGAAATCACCGTCCCTCCCGCTGTCATTGCAGCACGGGCTCGCGGACCGAATCGTGTACTCGAAGGTCAGGGCGGGCGTTGGAGGCAGGCTCAAATATTTCGTCAGTGGCGGCGCGCCGCTTTCGGTCGACATCGCACGCTTCTTCTTTGCGGCGGGCCTCCCGATTCTTGAGGGCTACGGCCTCACGGAGACCAGTCCGGTCACCAACGTGAATCGCGCTGGAGATGTTCAGATCGGGACGGTCGGGCCGCCGGTTCCGGGTACCGAGATCAGGATTGCCGATGATGGCGAGATCCTGGTCCGGGGTCCCCAAGTCATGAAGGGGTACTACAACGACCCCGAGAAGACTGCCGAGGCGATCGACGCGGACGGCTGGTTCGCTACCGGTGACATCGGTGAGATCACAGAGAACAACTGCCTGCGGATTACCGACAGAAAGAAGGACATCATCGTGACGGCGGGCGGCAAGAACGTCGCGCCTCAGCCGATCGAAACCCGCCTGAAGACCAACCCGTTTGTCGAGCAGTTGGTCATGGTCGGCGATCGCAGGAAGTTCTGTGCCCTCCTGGTGGTCCCCTCGTACGAGAACCTTGATCGCTGGGCGCGCGAGCAGGGAATTGATCCTTCGGATCGCCGCGCGCTGCTTCGCGACCCCCGCGTTCATGCCCTGATGGAGCGTGAGCTGATGGGGCAGTTGGGGTCGGTGGCGAGCTTTGAGCGTCCCAAGAAGATCGCACTGCTCGAGGACGAGTTTTCGGTTGAGGATGGCACGCTGACACCGACCCAGAAGGTCAAACGTCGCGTGATCCAGGAAAAGTTCTCCGCGTTGATCGATGAGTTCTACGAAGATCAGAACGAAGACATCACCGTGTTCAACACCTGATCCGATGACCACCGAACTCCGTGTCGTCCTGATGACGGCCCCGACTCAGGCTCAGGCCCGCGACATGGCGGCCATCGCGATTGAGGAAGGACTTGCTGCCTGCGCCAATATCGTTCCGGGGATCACATCGATTTTCCAATGGAAAGGCGAACTCACCGAGGACTCGGAAGTGCTCGTAATCTTCAAGACGACCGAGTCGAACTTCGCTGCATTGCGCGAGCGCATGGTCGATCTTCACCCATACGAGGTCCCCGAAGTCGTTTCGCTGTCGATCGAAGATGGTAATGCCGACTATCTGGACTGGGTCACGACGTCCACGGGGAGTCGGTGATGCCACGCAAACACCAGCGAAAGAAAAACGATCCGAAGGCGCCTGAGGGGGGGCCGCACGGGGACGGCTTCGGCGATCAGGGGGACCTGCTCCGCGACACGGGCGTTGGTGACGAGGGAGATGTCACCGAGGAGACGGGCTCTGCCGAGCCGGTCGGCGAAGTGAACTCGCCCGTGGACGAGACGGCGCCCGCCGCCAAGGCGAAGCCGAAGCGCAGTTCACGCCCCCGCAAGAAGTCGACGAAGAAGAAGGCCGAGGCAACCGAGCCCAAGGTCGTTCCTGCGCTTCAGCCCGCTATCCAGGAACCCGCCCCGGTCCAGCCGGCCGAAGCTGTCTTCGCCAAACGTGGGCTGGTCGAGGCTGCGCCGCCTCAGTCGGCTGCGAAGAGCTACGCCAACGAGACCGACGAGGCACTGCTGACCCGCGCCTGGGATCTGCGGGATGCGGGTGATTCGGCCTCCGCTCTTGGTCTGCTTGAGCGTATCGTCGATCGCTCTCCAGAAGACGCCCGGATTCGTTTGGAGCTGGCCTACACTCTGGAACTTACCGGGCAGTTCGATCGGGCCATCGCTCAACTGGACCGGGCCGTGGAACTCGGTGCCGATCCACTTCTGGCCAACCTCAGGTTTGCGTCGGTACATGCTGCCGCGGCTCGGTTTGATGAGGCGGATGAGGCGCTCAAGGCTGCGGCCAGGATCGATCCGGATCATACCGAGGTCCGTGCCGCCATGGGGATCCTGCTCTACCGGCGGGGCGTGTATGCCGGGGCCGAGGAGCAGCTGCGTTGGGTCTGCGAGCATGACCCCGAGCACGGGCCGGCACACTACTACCGCGGCGAGGCTCTCAGCCGGTTAGGCAGGATCGAAGAGGCGCTGGAGATCCTGCAGCGGGCCGTCGAGCTGCAGCCAACCAACGGGAAGGCCTTCCACACGCTGGGCATCATCTACGACACCATGCATTTGCCCGACGAGGCTGCGGCCATGTACCGGCGGGCCCGGGAACTGAGCCAGACATGATTTCGCTGCGCCGGGGCGACCTCTGGGTCTCGACGATGGAAGCGATTGCCCGGGAAGCCACCGACACGGGAGTCTCCCGGAGCTCGGTGGGACGCCGGACCGACCTGGCGATGGGACCGGAGCTTCTCGATCGGATTGAGGCCATGGGCGAGATGCCGGTAGGCACCGCGATGCTGACCAAGGGGGGCGAACTGCCCGCCAGCTTTGCCCTCCATATCTTTCTGACATCCCGAGAGGAACCGATCAGCGCCCGGGGTGTCGAGAAGGGTCTCCGGAATGCACTGGCCCGAGTGGCCGATTTCGGAATTGTGAGTGTAGCTTTTCCGCCACTCGGGCTGGGGGCAGGGAGCCTGGATGCCGAGACTTCGGCAGACATCCTGATCGCTGCGCTTGGTGAACACCTGGAAACCGGCGCGGCTCCGCAGGAATTCGAGATCGTGGTGGAGACCGACTACGAGGAAGAAGTGTTCGGCCAGGCACTCGCTCGCCTTCAAGGCGCCGAGTCGGCCTGACACACCGGGACCCGAGGGGGCTCATGAAGTCACGCACCGCATTCGCAGTTCTGATCGTCATCTCCTGGGTGGGGATGCTGGGAGCGCACGTCCGTCGGGAGTATTTCCAGCCCGAACTGGCGCAGTTGGCTGAGGCGGCTCGTGCCCTGAACCCCGGGACCAGCTTCTACACGTTGTCGATGGGCGGGCGGGCTGTCGGGATAGCGACATCCGCACTGGACACCATTCCCGAGGGCTTCCGGCTTGAGGACTTCATGTCGCTGGAGCTTCCAGCACTGGGCCAGTCCGGCACGGCCGTTGCCCGCACCAGCGTGCTGCTCGGCCCGTCTCTCCTCATGAAGAGCTTCACTTTCTCGCTCGACTCCGAGGTGGGGCGTTTTCAGGTCTCGGGTGACGTAGCCGGTGACACGCTCCTGACGGTCCGGATCGAGTCGGGCGGCTCGACGGACGAGGTGTCCTACCGGTTCGCTACGCCGCCGGTTTTTTCGGCCATCGTGCCAATCCGCGTGGCGATGGCGGGCGAACTCGAGGTCGGCAACTCGGTTCATGTGGGGACATTCGATCCGAGTACGCTTTCCACGCGGAACGTTGAAGTCCGAATCCTTGAGCACGACACGATCATCGTGCCTGACAGCGTCGAACTGGACGCCGAGGGTCGCTGGCAGACGGTGGGATACGACTCGATTCCGGCCTGGAAAATCGCCGAGATCTTTGGCGGAGTCTCAATCGAGAGCTGGATTGACGATGACGGTCGCGTGATCCGAGCGTCCTCTCCGTTGGGCTTCAGCATGGACAAGACCGAGTACGAACTGGCCCAGCAGTCACAGCAGGATTCGCGGCTGGCAGGCGGCGGTTCAGTCGATTCGGATGTGATTCTGGCGACGGCGATTCAGAGCAACCTCGATCTCGGAGACGTTCAGGAGCACGACGAACTGAGGTTCCTGTTGACGGGCGTTGATCTGGCCGGCTTCGACCTGGATGGTGGACGGCAGGAACTCCGGGGCGACACGCTGATTGTTCGGCGCGAACAGCTGGGCGCGATCACCCCGGGCTACACGCTACCCTACCCGCGGATGGACCTGCGGGAATGGCTTGAACCCGAGCCGCTGATCCAGAGCGCCGACCCCCGGATCATCGCTGCAGCCGAGGATCTGACGGTACGCCGCGCTTCATGGCGGCAACGCCCTGAAGCCGTGGCCGTCGATCTGACCAATGCCGTATACAACATGCTCGAGAAGTCGATCACCTTCTCGGTACCGAGTGCGCTTCAGGTGCTTGAGAGCCGTCAGGGCGACTGCAACGAGCACACCGTGCTGTTTGTGGCGCTGGCCCGCGCACTGGGCCTCCCCGCGCGCACGGCCGTGGGGCTGGTCTATCTGAACGGCTCGTTCTTTTATCACGCCTGGCCCGAAGTCTGGCTGGGCGAATGGGTCGCGACCGACCCGACATTTGGACAGGCCCCGGCAGATGCGGCGCACATCCGCTTCGTAGTCGGCGGCCTGGCCCAGCAGGTCGAGATCGTCCGACTGATCGGGAATCTCGACATCGAAATCCTTCAGACCACGACTGCTGCTGATGGCTGACTCGATGCCCGCCCCGGATGCTGAACGCTACATGCTTGAGCTCCGCAACGTTCGAAA
>JBDNHE010000046.1:0-7563 GCA_041688945.1 Gemmatimonadota bacterium
AACTCCTCTTCCAACACCATTTCCAGCGTGAGCCGGATCGCGCCCTGAAATAGCGCACGTAGGTCACCCTGTAGCTCTTCTTGCGTTGCACTCTCAACCTCTACGATCTTGTTCATGAGGAAGCTCCTTTTTCGGTGCCGGTCCGGATTGTTTCCGGGCCGGACTCCACCGGGTTCATGTGATGATGGACTGCTGAAGGAGCTTCCTCTTTTTTTGTCCAGACCGCTATCCCGCCTGCGATCTCTTTTCTCTTTTACACAATCTTCGGGACACTACCGATCGAAAATGGCACAGGGAGTGCGGCAACTGTTCCGCACCGACATAGGGTTCGCCACAACCGGCTACGCCGAACCGGACAAGCGGAACGGTATCGCTGAGCCGTGTGCTTGGCTCGCGATCGTATCCGACATGGGTCGCGATGCGCTTTTCCTTGAACGGCCCGGTCTCAGTCGAAATCGAGTGCGGAAGGATGCGGTGAGGGGAGCGATCCAGCTCGCCTACGAGCACCTGAGGCGCTTCGAGTAGCGAAGCAGTGGGCAGGGACGCGCCGCCCGACCGCCTAGTCGTGCCCTGCATTCGCCGAAGGAGCACGACAGGGGTCAACTGGAGCCCCTCCCCGAATATCGGCCCCAGTCCCCGGAGGCATTCCCAAAGCGAGTACGGTGAGGGATACCCTATCGCCGGCGACGTGAGTCGTCTCGGTCGCAAGGGGCTCGGCTGGCTTCGCGCCACCGGGGCACCTCGGGAACCCGACCCCCATTGAAGAGGCGATAAAGTCCGATATGGAATCGGACCACGACGTACCTTGATTTCACGTGCATCGCACTCAGCACTCAGCCGGATTCAGGGCCGGCGCACATTGAATACGGCTGCCGCCGAACGCTGACCATCGGGATTGACGACGCGCGCTGTCCAGGTATCGGCGTCCGTTCCGGTCGTGATGCTAATGTCAATCTGCGTTCGGTTGACGAAGGTCACCTGAGCGGTCGGGACGACATACCCGCTCTGTCCGGACCACGTCAAAATTACGGTTGGCTTGTCGAAAAAATTGCGACCATAAAGACGCACGACCTGGCGGGAGTTCGAGCCGGTTACCGGATTGGGCTCAACGCTTAACAGCTCGGGCGGCCGAACCGTCACCGTCACAGACGAACTAGCTGTCGCGTCTCCATCGCCCCCGCAAACTATCGCGTAGGCTGTAGTCTCCCGCGGACTCACCGACCGTGAGCCCCTGGTATCAACCCGATTCCCCCCGGCCCAAGAAGCGACACAAAGGGTGGCGTTGGCTGAAGTCCATGTGAGTATGACCTGCTCGCCTCCCACGACCACGTCCGAACTCGTGGTCAAGACTACAGAAGGGGGTGCAGGCGGACGAGTAACAGATAGCTGGATCTGGGTCGAACCGCTTGCCCCTTGAGAGTCCGTCGCGGTCAGAGTCACAACGTGAAGTCCCGCCGACAGGCTGCTCGTGGTTAGCTGCGCCCCATTTCCCAAAGATCCGTCCAGACTTGAGTGCCAACTCAATCGAGACGTCTCCACTGTCCCATCCTCTGGATCAACACCGTGCCCCTGGAAAACAACAACCTCACCCTCTCGGTAGCTCGATCCACTCACTGGCGACGTGATCGTCGCGGTCGGGGGCCGGTTTGCTGGCTTCTCTGAGATGGACAGTTGAACTTGAACCGAGCCGACAGCCCCCTGAGAGTCCGTGACCGTTAGTGTCACGACGTGTACGCCGACAGACAAATTGCTTATGGCAAGAATCGTCCCGGTCCCAAGGGATCCCGCACGATTCGATGACCAACTGAGCCGGGACGGGGAAAGAGTCCCTTCCTCTGGATCAATGCCACGTCCGCTGAAGGTCACAGATTGACCTTCAGCATAGACCGAGCCGTTTGCGGGGGAGAATATCTCTGCAGTTGGTGCCTGATTCACCGGCTGGCGGACGATAGATAGTTGGACCTGGACCGAACCGTTTGCACCTTGAGAGTCCGTGACGGTCAGAGTGACGACGTGGAGGCCTACCGACAGACTGCTCGTGGTCAACTGCCCCCCATTTCCCAACGATCCATCCAGACTTGAGTTCCAACTCAGGCGAGAGGCCGCGACGGCCCCATCCTCTGGATCAATGCCACGTCCGCTAAATGTCACAGATTGACCTTCAGTGTAGGACGAGCCGTTTAAAGGCGAGAAGATCTCTGCGGTTGGGGCCTGGTTTGCCGGCTTCTGCGCAATAGATACCTGGACCTGGGCCGCACCACTTGCACCTTGAGAATCCGTCACCGTCAGAGTCACAGTATGGAGTCCCACCGACAGACTGCTCGTCGCTAGCTGCGCCCCACCTCCCAAAGACCCATCCAAACTTGAGTTCCAACTCAGACGAGATGTCGGGACGGCCCCATCCTCCAGATCGGCGCCCTGCCCTTGGAAAACAACGGTCTCACCTTCCCGGTAGCTCGACCCACTCGCTGGCGAGGTGATCGTCGCCGTCGGGGGCTCATTGGAGAACGCACCCTGCGCTTGGGCCACCGTCCACCTCGCCCTAGAGGCAACGACCGACACCGGCGGAATCTTGAGCTTGTCGGCGAATCCCCCAAGTCGGAATCCAGTCTCAGTCTCGACCGCTAACAGGATCTCCCACCATGGATCTGCGAGGAGATCGGCCTGCGCCCGCAGGCCAGCCTGGATGGAGAGATACGGTCCGGCCACACCTCCCACGAGGAACGTAGTCGGGATCCGGAAAAAGGTTTCGATCCCCGCGGCAACGGTAAACCGAGGTTCTTGGGCGTCGGTCTGCTGGTCGATCTCCCCCCATGGCGTTGCCACCCCGTTGGTGAACTCAATGCCTCCGCTTATCTGCAGGGTCGTTTCGACGCCGGCGGTAAGCCCGCCTTGAGCCTGCCCCTCAATACCCCAAAAGAGCTCGGTTACCGGCACGATAGGCAACGGAAATTTTAGTTTAAGGGGTAACCTGCCCCAATTGATCTCGCCGAGAGAAAACTCACGGCGCGCGACCGCGCGCTCTACGGGAGCCCAAACGATTTCTGCCACTAGCGTTCCCGTAACCGCGACGCCCCAGCGGGACCTGAGTGATACGCCATCTCGGATCGTGTTCGCGGCAAAAAATTGCGGATTGATCGTAAGCGAGCCACGAATCCGAATCTGATCGAAGGTTGTCCCAAGGTCGCCATCTTCATCGTAGACGGGGATGTCCTGCAACTCGACGTACCAGCCGTCGGGGGTCCGCACCAGATTCGAAGCGGCAGTCGGCGCCAATGACGGAAGGAAGGTCGGAGCCACTGGATCGCCGACGCCACCTTCGAACGCAAATGCACCCTCAACGATTGCATCTTCGATAGCAACGGGGACCGTGGAAAACCGGTGCATCCCACCGACATCAGGCAGTACGGCATCGACGCGCCTCATCAAGCCGCCAAGATTCGCAGCTGTCGGCGGCGTAATAAGAATGTCTCCGGAGACGAGCGGCTCCGCCATCTGGCCTGCGGGTGCCAACACTGTCAAGCTATCCGAGAGCACCCGGAACTGCGACGCCACCGTTGAGTCAATAAAATGCGTCTCGCCTGCTAGCGTGATGTTCCCCTCTCGTCGTACCCGCTTTGCCTGCAGGTCCAAGGTTTTCGACGATTGCTCAGGTACGCCAATCCCTTGCGACTCCGCGAAGTAGACCGTATCCGGTGGATCGGAAAGTGTGACAGAGTAGGTACCCGGCTCGAGGGCGATTGTGTATCGACCGGATGCGTCCGTCGTAGCACTTCTCACCCCGTCAGGGCCGGCGAACGTAACCGCCACTCCTGTCAAACCTTCTCCCGGGCCGGCGCGATCATTCTTGTCCACATCAATGTAGACGGCGCCCGACACGAACGAGTCGTTGCCATTGGGGGACTCGGTGGGCGCGGTGGAACGGTCACATGCCCCAACCACGACGAGTCCAACCGGGCCGAATAATCGTAACACGGTTTCTAGCCGACTTCTGTCTGCGCGAGGCACCTTCACCTCCCCTTTTAGGGCTACGAGCCCTCTAACATCGTTGTATAAGTACCATCGTGCGACCTTAGATGCCACACATTCCTAGTACGCCCCGAGCGACCAGATACTGGGTGGGCGACTGCTTGAGCGCGGGTTCTATCACTCATCCGGTCTCTTGATGTCGCCAAGACCGGATGGTGGGGCCCCCGTTGTCGAGCCTTTTGCCAGTGACGAGCGCCGACCTTGACGGCAGGGCGCTCTTGGGGGGCAAATTGAGTCCATGCCAAATCTGAGATTCATACTCCGCGGTGAAGGGAAGGACGACGATCTGGTCGACGCGTCGGACTTCTCGAGTTTTCTGCGCGCGCTCCTTGCTTGCCTGGGGGCTCTGGAAGAGGAGACGGCCGCCCAGGCACCGGTTGAGTACCGGATTACCGGCCTTGAGATTGGGAGTGCGGCGATCGAACTCGAACCGATCTCCACAGGTGACTTGAACAAGTCTGCCGAGGCCGTCTCGGAGAGTTTCTCACGGGGCTTCGCAGCTCTTCAGAACGACGGCTTGCTGCGATCCGGCTTCACTCGCAAGACCCAGTCTCGCTTTCTAGATCTTACCAAACCACTTCGACACGCGACCAGGGCGATCGAGTTCGGTGTTGAGGGCGGTCAGCCTGTGCGGATAACCAGAGCCTCACCGATCCGAGCCCTTCCAGAGGTGAAGGTCACGGCCGTGAGTCAGGGCTCAGTGAAGGGAGCTGTGGATGCGCTGAACGTCCATAGTCAACCCCTTTTCTACGTCTATCCTAAATCTGGGCCCAAGCGTGTGCGATGCAGCTTCCCCGTCGAACTCCTGGATGACCTGCGCGAAGCGATCAAACGGAACACCACGGTCTATGGACTAATGGAGTTCCAAGGTGGGAGCCCGTTCCCCACTGAGTTGAAGGTTGAGCGCGTCGAGGTACATCCACCCGACAGCGAACTCCCCCGACTCGCCTCGCTCTGGGGTACAGATCCCAGGATTGCTTCAGGGCGCCCAGCGACCGAATTCGTGCAGGCCCTGCGAGATGGCTAGGGTCAAGGCATGTTGGGATGCCTGTGTCATCATCACCATCGTTGCCGGTGGTGATCCCGATCGGACCCAAGACGAGCTAGCGGCTCTGAAGGATGCGGTCACCGCCTTCGATGATGGAGATCTGATCCTGGTCGCACCCGCGATCTTGGAGTCCGAGGTCTTGGAGCAGTTTACGGATGAATCCAAAGCTGCACTGATGGAGGACATAACTAAACGCTCGAACTTCGTGCTCCAGGCGATCACAACTGAGGTGGCCCGACTCGCCGGTGAGATCCGTTCAGAACTCAGGGCTCTTGGCGAGAGCCTCAAGACCGCCGATGCACAGTATGTGGCAACGGCAATCATTCACGGCTGCGATGAGTTGCATACGTACGACGGGCGCCTCTTGAAGTTGTCGGATCGACCCGAGGTCAGGGGCCTGAAGATTTGCGCTCCGGCGGTGGAGCAAGGAACCCTAGGCATATAGCCACGCCCTCTCGCAACGTTTCGCGCTAGTCGCACCGTACGCGTAGGTTCGCGCTACGCGCCTTGGAGCTTTTGTGGAGCGCTCGCGGGAAAAGGGAACCGGGAGCCGGCATTGCCCCAGCAGGGTGATGAAGGAGCGAGGGAACCTGGGCTTGTGCAACAGAAAGCGGAGGGGACATGGCGGTTGATGGCACCACGATCCGGAAGGTCGTCTTGGAGGTTTGTAGAGATTACTCGGCCCGAGGGCCGGGCTACTTCCAGAGTGGCCCTGTCCTCAAGCAAGCAGCGCAGCGCTTGAGCCTGAGGACCGAAAACGAGGAGCAGGCACTGCTTACCGTCTGGTACGACTTGTTCCGGATGGGAGTCCTCGCATGGGGGTTCAATCTGGCCAATTCGGACCCTCCCTTCATACACATGACCGACGTCGGTCGGCACAGTCTGGAGAACCTCAGCCGCGACCCGTACAACCCCGATGGATATATGGCCGCAGTGCGGCCGCACATCGCGCCCGGTTCTGTTGCGGAGTCCTACCTCCAGGAGGCTGTTGGGACGTTCGCAGGCGGTTTTCTCAAGTCCACGGCTGTCATGGTCGGGGCCGCTGCTGAATCTTTGGTGTTGGACCTACGCGACGCGCTCGTGAAGCGACTCGGGACGCTGGGTCACAGTGTCCCGAAGAAGCTCAATGATTGGAGGGTGAAGGCGGTCCGCGATGCGTTGGGAGACTATTTCGCTCAAAACAAGAATCAGCTGGGTCAAAAACTCGGCGAGCGGTTCTACGCTTTCTGGACGCCCATGACGGACCAAGTAAGGCTCGCCCGAAACGACGCGGGGCATCCCGCGAGCATCGCTCCGGTAACCCATGAGACCGTCCATGCAGCTCTCCTTCTCTTTCCTGAGTTGGCCTCGCTTACCAAAGACCTGCAGGCGTGGGTGGACAACGACCTGAAGTGAAGTTGGCCGCCGATTGCGGTTCGGGGCTGCGGGCTGACAGGCGGTTTCGAAAGCAACGCCGGCGAACACTCTAATGCGGTTTCCGCCATCGAACTCGCCGACCGTCACGGGTGGCACGTACCTTTGACTTGGTATCAGGTCAGGCAGACCTCGGCCTGATCCTCCGGAATCACCTACTTACTCAGTAGTTCACAACGCGGTAGACCTATGGCCCTGAAGAAGTCCCAGCTCTACTCCACACTCTGGCAGTCCTGCGACGAACTGCGGGGCGGCATGGACGCTTCGCAGTACAAGGATTACGTCCTGACGCTGCTGTTCATGAAGTACGTGTCGGACAAGTATGCCCGGTCCCAGGATGCCCTGATCGAGGTGCCGGAGGGGGGCGGCTTTGCCGACATGGTCGCGCTCAAGGGCGATAAGGAGATCGGCGACAAGATCAACAAGATCATCGCCCGGCTGGCCGAGGCGAACGATCTCCGCGACGTGATCGATCAGGCCGACTTCAACGACGAGAGCAAGCTCGGCTCGGGGAAGGAGATGCAGGATCGGCTCTCGAAGCTGGTGGCGATCTTCGACGGGCTCGACTTCCGCGCGAACCGGGCCGAGGGCGACGACCTTCTGGGCGACGCGTATGAGTACCTGATGCGCCATTTCGCCACGGAGAGCGGCAAGAGCAAGGGGCAGTTCTACACGCCGGCCGAGGTTTCGCGGATCATGGCTCAGGTGGTTGGGATTGGCCCGGACACTCGCCAGGACCATACCATCTACGATCCCACCTGTGGCTCCGGGTCCCTCCTGCTCAAGGCCGCGGACGAGGCCCCGGGCGGTATCACGATCTATGGGCAGGAGATGGATGTCGCGACCTGGGCGCTCGCCCGCATGAACATGATTCTCCATGGTCACCCGACGGCCGAGGTGTGGCGCGACAATGTCCTTTCCGCACCTTACTTCAACCTAAACTGAGCGATTCTTGGGGTAGAAAAGAGGCGCCCTCTGGGTTAAGTTACTGGTGGATAACAAGTTATGGCCAGTGGCGGTCACCACCGCCCTCAACCCAAAGGGTGCCGAGTCATGATCGCCAAGTCGCTCTC
>JBDNHE010000047.1:0-4898 GCA_041688945.1 Gemmatimonadota bacterium
GCCCGAAGGGATCCTTGGGCGTCTCTTCAAGGTAGTGGCAGGTCTGCAGCTTCGCCGCTCAGTTACCTACCTCCGGACCAGTTCCGTCAGCAGGGTCGACGGCTCGCCCACCTGATCACCGTCAAAGTCGAACTCGGTCGGTCCGGTCAATCGTACTCTGGAACCGCCATCCAGCAGCGAGTACTGGGCTCGTGAGGTGTCCGGGCTGGGGTGCTGACGAACGAACACGAGCTCGTTCCCGTCAATCTCAAGGAAACCAATCTCGGTCTGAGGAAAGCCGAGAATCGTCAGGACAGCCGTATACTGACCCGAAGGCTGCACGTTGATGGAGAAACTGGCGCCGCTTTCCAGGAGGTCGGCCGTGCGCGTCGGGTCGGCTACCATTGTCACCTCGAGCTTCTGCGCGACCCAATCGCCCACCAGAGCCTGGATCCCCTGACCCGGTCCCGTAACCTCGCCCCCTCCACAAGCCGTAATCGTGGTGAGGGCAAGAACCGGAAGCAGGAGCATGCGAAGCGAGAAAAGGCGTGGGGCAGGGATCTTCATATCGAAAAGCTCTCAGTCGTCGCGAAGCAGACGAAGGCAATTGGTTGTGCTTGGAGTAGAGTATTCTCGTTTGGCCCTTTGCCTACGGCAAGTCATCCCCGGATCGCTTTACCCGCGTTGCATTGAATTCGTATATTCCGGGCTCACAATTCTTCACCGAGACGAGACCAGATGTCCCGAGTTATCGCCATCGCCAACCAGAAAGGTGGCGTAGGGAAGACAACCACCGCCATCAACCTGGGCGCCTCGCTGGCCGTAGCTGAGCAGCGGACCCTGGTCATCGACATCGATCCCCAGGGCAACGCGAGCTCCGGCCTTGGTCTTGAGGACCGGGACAACGTCCCGAACATCTACGACATCCTTGTCGAGAGCCGTCCGGTCCGGTCGTGCATCGCAACGGGTCTGCACTTCGACCAACTGGATCTGGTCCCCTCGACCCGAGACCTGGTGGGCGCGGAGATTGAGCTGATCGATCGCCAGGACCGGGAGATGGTCCTGCGGAAGGCGCTGGCCGACGTCCGGGACGAATACGACTTCATCCTCGTTGACTGCCCTCCTTCTCTTGGGCTTCTGACGCTGAACACGCTTTCGGCCGCAGACGCCGTATTGATCCCGATTCAGTGCGAGTTCTACGCACTCGAGGGGTTGAGCCAGTTGCTCAACACCGTCCGGGTGGTCCAGAAGGGATTGAATCCCGGGCTGGATATTGAGGGTGTTCTGCTGACCATGTACGATCGCCGCCTCAACCTGTCCCGGCAGGTCGCTGACGAGGCGCGGGAGTACTTTGGGGACAAAGTCTATCGGACCTCCATCCCTCGAAACGTCCGACTGGCCGAAGCCCCGTCGTTCGGTAAACCGATTGTTCTCTACGACATCCTCTCCGCCGGAGCGCAGAGTTACCTGTCGCTCGCCAAGGAAGTCATTGCAGCCCAGAAGGCCAGGAGCACGACATGAGAAAGGACCGTCTCGGTAAGGGCCTGGGGGCGTTGCTCGGAGAGTATGCAGGCGGCACCGAAAGTAAACCGAAACTGGATGGCGACATTCAGCGCCTCGCGCTGAATGTGATCGTGCCCAACCCGCACCAGCCCCGAAAGGAATTTGCCGAAGAGGATCTGGCCGAACTGGTTGCATCGATCAAAGAGAACGGACTCCTGCAACCGTTGGTTGTCAGGACGTCACCCAAGCAGCCCGACCGATATGAACTGATCGCCGGTGAGCGACGCTTCCGATCGCTCCAGACGCTGGGGTGGGATGAGGCCCCGGTAATGATCCGGGAGGTGGACGATGAAACGTTGCTGGTTCTGGCGATGGTTGAGAACCTGCAGCGGGAGGCCCTGAATCCTCTTGAAGAGGCCGAGGGGTACCAGACGCTGTCCGACCGCTTCAACCTCACCCAGGAAGAGATCGCCAAGGCTGTGGGGAAGGACCGGTCGACGGTGGCCAATATGGTCCGGCTCCTGCGCCTGCCGCCCTCGCTCCGAAAAATGGTGTCAAACGGCTCCCTCTCCGCCGGACACGCCCGCGCCCTCCTCTCGCTCTCGGACCCGGTGCGCATGGCAGAGTTGGGCCGCGCAGCCGCAAACGAAGGCTGGTCGGTGCGGGAAACAGAGCGCCGAGCCAAGTCAGAGACTCCGAACTCCGGCGGCAACAAGAAGGAAGCCGGGGGGGCGCCCCGGGACCCTGTGGTGCGTGCGCTGGAACAGGCTCTGCAGGAACGACTCGCCACCCGAGTGCAGATCCGCAGTGCCCGAAAAGGAAAAGGCACGATTGAGGTCCCCTTCAATGGCACCGAGGAGTTCGAACGACTCTTCGCGCTGATCACCGGTGTCGAAGCCGCTGAGTTCATCAACTGACGTGAAGACTCCCCGGGACTACCAGGTCATTCTGGTCCCCAAGGACGGGGGCTCGACTCGGACGTGGGAACTGAGCGCCCGAAAGATCGGGCTCTTGAAGGGTGGTCTCCTGGCCTTGGCGGGACTCGGCGTGGCCGCCGTCCTTGTGGGGCTGTTTCTGGTCTTCCAGGCCTCACGCCTCCCCGGGCTGCGTGCCGAACTCGAGACGCTCCGAGTTGGGCGCCAGCAGGTCGATGCGCTCGCCCTGCAACTGCAGACGCTGGAGGAGCGCTACGGCTCGATCCGACGGATGTTCGGCGTGGACAGTATTCGTGATCCGTCGGACCTCTGGCTTCCACCGAGCACCCAGCCGAGCCGGTCGGCCCCCAACGATCCGACGGCCTCACGCCCGACCTCGTGGCCCTTGAGTGACCGCGGTTTTATCACACAGGCACTTCTGGCGGGCGCCGGGGCTGAGCATCCCGGCCTCGATATCGCCGTACCGAGTAATTCCTACATCAGAGCGTCGGGAGCCGGCATCGTGATCGACGTGGGTGAAGACCCGGTCTATGGCCGGTTCGTGACGCTTGATCATGGCGAAGGCTACACCACGCTCTACGGCCACGCGTCCACCACCATGGTGACCGCTGGTCAGCGCGTGCGCAGGAACGAAGTCATCGCCATGAGCGGCAACACTGGTCGATCGACTGCCCCGCATCTGCATTTTGAAATTCGACTCGACGGCGAACCCGTTGATCCCTTGCAATTCGTAAGTCAGCCGGGCTGACTCACCCATGGAGAATCCGATGGCGCGCAACCGAAACGAACCCACGACCTCGCCCGACGCGGTGATTTCGATCATCGCGGCCGGAATGAAGGTGGTCGGTGACTGCGATACCGACGGAACCCTCAGGATCGAAGGGTCGGTCACGGGCACCGTTCGGGCTGGAAAGGCCGTCGTGATCGGCAAGGACGGGCTGGTTGATGGACACGTCGTCACCCAGGACGCCGTAATCGCGGGAACGGTCACCGGGACGGTTACGGCCCAGTCCCGACTTGAGGTGCAGGAAACTGCCAGATTGGATGGAGAGGTGGCAGCCCGTCGCATGCACCTGGAAGAGGGAGCCGTCCTGAACGGGAAGGTTACGATGGGCGAGAACGTGGGCGAAGCACGGCCGGCTGTGAGCCGGATCAACGAAGTCCCGGTGGACGCCCCCGCGCTTGATTGACCGACAAATCGTCGATCCGTCAAGTAAATTGTACGGAAGTTATCCACAATTGTGGATAAACGTTAAACCCCTTGTATGAAGAGGATTTAGGGACCCTCGGTGGGATGACCCGCATTCGGCCTAACGCCTTTGCCGAAACTTGTCCACAACAAATGGTGGCCCACGCTGAAACTAGAATCCACAATCCAGTATCTCGAAAATCTGCTGGAAGTCTCCGAACATCCGGACTACTCCACAGCTCTGAATGGCCTTCAGGTCCAGGGCCCGGCTGAGATCAAGAAGATCTGCGCCGCAGTGGACGTTTCGGAGGAGGTGATCGCGGGCGCCACTGCCGCTGGTGCCGACCTCCTGGTGGTCCACCACGGTCTCTTCTGGTCAGGACTCCAACCACTGACTGGGCGTCGATTCAGGAAAGTCCGCGCGCTGATTGAGGCCCGCATGGGACTGTACTCCTGCCACCTTCCGTTGGACGCCCACCCGGAGTTCGGAAACTGCGCCCTCCTGGCGAGTGCAATCGATGTCGAACCGGAGGAGCGCTTCGGCTCCTACAAGGGATTCCCTCTTGGGTGGGCGGGCAGTTTCGAAGGGACCCGCAGCGAACTGGTCACCCGCCTGAGTGACGCCGTTGAGGGGCCGGTCCAGGTGATTCCCGGAGGGCCCACTGCGATCGATCGCGTTGGTGTGATCACTGGCAGCGGCGCCTCGTTCATGGAGGAGGCCGTGGCCCAGGGAATCACCACGCTCGTAACCGGCGAGGGCTCGCACCATACCTACGTCGATGCTATCGAGCTGGGGATGAACGTTCTCTATGCCGGCCACTACAGAACCGAGGTTTTCGGGGTAAAGGCGCTGTGCGAACACCTGGCCGAGAACTTCGATGTCACCTGGGAGTTCCTGGATTTCCCCAGCGGCCTGTAGTACAAACCCCGACGGACTAGTGTAGATCAGTCAGTTACACTTATCGGAGAAGTCGAAGCCTTAATGTGTTCCGGATGAGACTGCCTGACCGGGTGGCCACGCGCCACATAGCTAAGCGACCAACAGGAATAGCTTGATGACTCAGTCCAACTGCCCTCGCTGCGGCGCCAAAGCAGCCGGTAATTTTTGCGCCTCGTGCGGAGCCGCACTGGCCAAGCGCCACTGCACCGAGTGTGGATCACCCGCGGACCCGGGTTCACGCTTCTGCACCACGTGTGGAACTCCAGTGGCCGGGGCAGGTGGGGCCGCTACGAACACCGGGGCAACGCCCCGCGCGGGCGCTCAGGCTGCAGCCGCCGGAGCCGCCGGAGCC
>JBDNHE010000048.1:0-26418 GCA_041688945.1 Gemmatimonadota bacterium
CTCGCGTGTACCGGCCACAATCTGCTCAAGTTGTTTCGTGCCATGAAACGCGAGGCTGCCGCCCGGGGAGAATCGGGTGCGACCAGGGCCCGATTGAGCCCCTGTCCAGTGGGCTGAAGGCCCCACCGCTGACCCTTCCCACCATAGATCGTCCTTTTTTGACGACCTGCCCGCTTCACCAGAACATCAACTCATGACAATCCGCGAACCCTCAGCCCACGTCCGCACGCTCCGGGACGTTTCCCGGACGGGCTCCTAGTCGGCTGATACCGGTGGTGGATGGCCGAGTCCGCGGTGGCGTCTTGGCCGATTTCTCGCCCGGGTCACACAGCACGCCTAGGTTGCCCCACGCGCTCTGAAGCCAGGATGGGGCGCTGGTGGAAGAACGAAACGCAAGACCAGGCCATCCCCGGAGTCGAAGCCGCATGAACCCTGAGGCGCCTGCTGAAGCCGTAGGAGCCACTATAGATTGACTACCTGGCCCAAGCCCCACGGCGGCACGGGGCGTAGCTTCCTCGCCACCAGCCCGGTCGGAGAGCGATGGCAGAACGCCCTCAAACGCACGGTCTATCCGGCCTACCTGAGCGGCGCCCGCGCTCTGGGGCGCTGGCAAACCGGGATCCGTTGCCTGCAAAGTCCTTTCGTGATGGGCGCCCGCGGCTCCGAGTTTGATCTGCTCGTGAGTGAGGTTCCCGACAGTGTGATTCGTGGTGGGCGAGTTCTACTGCAGGGATTCGGCAGTGGCGAAGAGGCGCGGTTCTGGACGCCCTTCTCTCCCAACGCAATCGTGGGGCTGGACCTCATGCCCGAGCCGGAAGATGAGGCCGGATCCTCTGTGGCGGCCGTTGCGGGTGACATGAGGCACACCCCCTTCGCAGACTCCTCGTTCGACGTCTTAGCTTCGATCAACACATCGGAACACGTGTCGGACATGGAGATCGCTTTGCAGGAATCGGCCAGGACCGCCTGACCGGGCGCCTACTTCGTCGCCTCGTTCGGCCCGCTCTACAAGGCCGTCGGAGGCGACCACTTCAGTCGACCGCGTGGCGGACTCGAGCATGGGCTGAATCACCTTCTCCTCACGCCGGCCGACTACAGCGATTTCCTGCAACACATGACGATTGATGGCGTGGACCGGATCGCCGGGGAGTCGAAGTTGGGACTCATGTACATTGAACTCGACCTGTTCAGCCATCGGACGTGGCGGGACTACCTGGCTGCCTTCTCCAGCCTTTTGAGTCTGAAGGTGTTTCGCGTCCATGTGGATCCCGAGGCACTCGAGTATAGACGGAGTTTCCCGGCGAAATGGCGTCAACTGTTGCAGATGGGGCATGCGGAGGAGGATCTCCTCCCGTCGTCGATCTCGGTCGTCGGGGTGTTTCGGTAGCAAGTTGCACAGTTGGTCCGCCGCGTGGTACTGAAGGAGGAGGGGCCGGCAGGCGTATCCAGCGCACTCGAGTTCGCCTTCCCCATGTCTGATGGCGCCAATGAACTGGCCCCGAATACGTAAGAATGCCCGGCGCGTGTGGATCGCAGGAGGACTGTCGTTTACCGCGTGGATGGTCTGGAGCTTCCAGGCGCATGGCGTGGACTCGACCGTACTCGTATCAAGTACCACCGTCGAAGTCACCGAGGGAGACGGCTCGTGGCGGTTCGTTCCAATCGAGCCTCGACGGTCTGGCGGGCTCGTGCTGCTTCAGGGCGGCATGGTCGATCCGCGTGCGTACTTCCCCCTGGCTCGAGCACTTGCCGAAGAGGGGCATCCCGTGGTGGTGATGTCTCTGCCATTCCGGGTGGCCCCATCCGAGGAGTCTGAGGGCTCGGTCCTCCGGGCGGCCCAGGCCGCCGTGCGACAGGTTGATCCGGCAGGATCGTGGGTTCTGGCCGGACACTCCCGGGGGGCGGCGATCGCCACACGAACGGATCGACATGCAGTTGCTGCGTACCGACTCCCAGTCGTTCAGGGACCTGATCATGGCCACGCGCTCTCGGACCGAGGAGTTCTTCGTCTATCCGCCCGGATCAATTACAACAGCGCCGACTACGACGACAGCCTGAACAACACGTTCATTGCGATTACGGGCGTGAGGTGGCAGACGCTTGAGACGAGTCCACTGTCCGACGATCGGGCTGCGGTCGAGGACGCGGCGGCTCGCCTTGAGTGGCTACACCGAGCGTGGAACACCTGGTATCGTGACCTGCTGACTGAATACCGATCGGAGGTGGAGGACGTGATCGCTGCGGTTGAGGCCTATCTCAATGGATGAATCCAGATTGAAGCGACTTACCCCCCTCGTGTCCGCGGCGGCCGTTGCGATTTCGTTGGTCTTTGTCGGCCTTGAGGTTCGTGAGACGGCCCGCCAGACTCAGCTGAACACGGAGGCATCGCAGGTCGCGGCCTATCAGGATCTCATTTCGCAGATTGCGGATTTCAATACCACGAGGCTCGACCCCGAAATCGCTGCTGTCTGCATGAAGTCCAGCGATCGAGACGGCGACTGGTCAAAACTGACCCCGCTCGAGCAGAACCAGTCTGATCGGCTCCTCTTCCTGCTCGTTCGGCACGCAGACATGGAATTCTATCAATTCGAGAAGGGCCTTCTTCCCGAAGAGAGACTCGCTTCAGCTTTGCGCCCGTTTCTAGGGGATATTGAGGCGCCGATCCACCGACGGTTCTGGGGAAACGTCAAGGGGAATTTCGTCCAGAGTTTCCGGGACTACATCGACGCCCAGATTGCGTTGCAGTAGCCGCCCCATGAAGCCCAACAGGATCGCTCCATGAGCACAGTATCCAGAAAGCTTTCCTTTCTCGACCGCCACCTCACCTTGTGGATCTTCATGGCGATGGCCGTGGGGGTGGGGATTGGGTACTTCTGGCCCGCCGCCATCGTCGCTCTCAGCGAAAGCACGCAGATCGGCTCCACCTCGGTGCCGATCGCGATCGGCCTGATCCTCATGATGTACCCGCCGCTGGCCAAGGTGCGTTACGAGGAGTTGGGGGACGTATTCCGGAACGGCAGGGTCCTGCTCCTTTCCCTGGTGCAGAACTGGGTGATCGGACCGGTCCTCATGTTCGTCCTGGCCTTCGCGTTCCTGAGGGACTATCCGGAGTACATGATCGGGGTGATCCTGATCGGCCTCGCCCGGTGCATCGCCATGGTCATCGTCTGGAACGACCTGGCTGAAGGTGACCCGGAGTACGCCGCGGGCCTGGTGGCCTTCAACTCCATCTTCCAGGTGCTCTTCTACAGCGTGTATGCGTGGTTCTTCATTACGCTGCTCCCCGAGCTGCTGGGTATGGAGGGCATGGTGGTGGACATCACCATGGGCCAGATCGCCCAGAGCGTGTTCATCTACCTGGGCATACCGTTCCTGGCCGGGATGGTGACGCGGTTCGTGCTCATCCGGGTTCGGGACAAGACGTGGTATCACGAGCGCTTTATTCCGCGCATCTCCCCACTGACGCTGATCGCGCTGCTCTTCACCATTGTGGTGATGTTCTCCATCCAGGGCCGGGCCATCATTCAGGAGCCGGTTGGCGTGCTCAGAATCGCGCTGCCGCTCCTCATCTATTTTGTTTTGATGTTTGCGCTGTCGTTCTTCATGAGCCGATGGGTGGGCGCCGACTATCCCAAGACCGTGTCGCTCTCGTTTACGGCCGCCTCCAACAACTTCGAACTGGCCATCGCCGTGGCTGTGGCGACCTTCGGGATCGGACACGGGGCTGCCTTCGCCGCGGTCATCGGCCCCCTGGTCGAGGTGCCCGTCCTGATTGGGCTGGTAGCGGTCGCCCTGCGATGGCGGACCCGGTACTTCCCCGACGCGGTGGAGACCATCGCCGGCGTGTCGAATTGTGCGGTTCCTGGCGGGGCTAGCGCTCCGGGAAGCGAGAACAATTAGCGTGGAGATCCGCAGCGTGCGATCAGGTTGCGGGATGGAGGGTTGTGCGGCATTCGTTGCAGGCACCCGGCAGCTTTTCGCGCTACGCACATCATACGCGTAGAATCCCTTGTAGTGCTTGATCGGGGTGCATATCGCACGACGGTGTTCGCACCCGATGGATCCCTCGTGCGGACGTTTCGGGCGGACTTCGACTTTCAGCTACCACCGAATTACATGCTCTCGCAGAGTTGCTGCATCGATCTACTCCCCCTGGGCACGAGCGAGTCGCTCTGGCGCTATCCCGTGGTGTGGCCCGTGAGTGGTTCGGGATCCCGCCCGACCCACACGACCGTCGTCCGCTCCACTCCAGAGGGGACTGACACTATGGGCGTGTTCCAGGCAGGATGGGCCGGCGAGTGGCCGAACGGAACCAACCCTGTGGTGTCCGAGAATTTCGGTGAGGAACTCTTCTTTGGGGCTTCGCGGGGGAGGCTCGTCGTGGCCCTGAGTGCTTACCTGGGATTTGAAGAGCTTGAGCCAGGAACGGGTCGACTCCTGCGGCGTGTGCGCGCGGCCCACCCGAGGATTCCAGTGACGGAGGAAATGATCGTCGCGTCGAGTGGGGGCTCGACCCGAGAGATCACCCCAGCCCTCCGAGAGCGGCTCCTGAACCGGCCTCATTCGGACTCCGTGTCCGCCTACTCGGACCTCCTGGTCAGCGAGTCGGGAGAGGTCTGGCTCCGCTCACCCTCTCCCCTTGGGCCGCAGCTGCGCTCTGCCTACCAGATCTTTGCTGAGGACGGGGAGTGGCTTGGTGAAGTGGAATTCCCCTCGTACCTGTGGCTTGTTGAGGTAGGGCGAGACTACGCGATTGGCTTTACGCGTGGGAAATTCGACGAGGGCTACGTGGAGCTGTGGGAGTTCGAGAGGGCCGGGTTGATGCCGTGACGGGCTTCGTGTGAATTGCGCCGTGCCTGCAGTTTCGTGCTCTCCGCCGTTGCGGACGACCGCCGTCGTTGCGGCTTCCTCGGGACCGCGACCTTTTGGGTCCCACGTCGGCATCCGGCTTGGATGTGTACTTGTCCTCGCCCTCATGGCATCTCCCCGCAGCGCCCTGGCCCAAGTCCCGGAGCGGCTAAGGATCCCCCCAGCCACGACGACCACGGATCTTGAACGGCTGACAGGCTGGTCGATCGGCGGGCGACTGTTCCTTGCCCGCGCGGTGGACGGCGAGGCGTTTGAAGGCCTCGGGCCCGGGACCGGCGGTCGGATCGACCTGGGCCTCGAATTCGACGAAGGCTATCGCGCCGGAGTGGCGGTCGGTCTGGTGTCGCATGGGGATGCGCTGGCGGACGAGCGTGCGCAGGCCTGGGAACTCCTTTTCCAGTTTTCATGGACCCGGACTCTTGCCGGGTTCCGGACCGGGGTGGGTCCCATCGTGGGCCCCACTGGGCTGGACCGAGGCATTTACGCAGAACCCAACGTCGGGCTGATCGCAGGGGGTGGCATCAACCTGAGTGGCGATCTGACCCGACTCTTGAGATCGCCGCTTCCGTGAATTGGCGTTGGATCTCCTTTCCCAGCCCCGCCTTTCTGGAGCCGGTGCCACTTGATCGAGACGGAGCCGCAGGGACTCAGCTGGGGGTCGGGATTGGGCTCTCATGGAGAATCCCGCGCAGGTAGCCACGCCCGGTGGCACTGCCGCTGCCGAGCGCAGCGTCGGCCTGTCGTCTCATAGGCTATGCGGGCCGTGCCCCTCACTGATTGCCGTCCGAACCCCACCTCCCCACCTTGCCACCGTTCCAGGCCAGCGCCGCCACGCAGGTGAGGCGGCACTCGCCCGACAAAGTCCCGTCCCCAGTGGTGGAGGCCCCATGCGGTTGAGAGTCGCACTCGGTGTAATCGGTTTTGTAGCAGTCGGATGCGGCGGACCCGCGCCCGAGGTTGAAACCGATGCCGCGGTTCAGACCGTGGACCGGATGAACCAGATGATCCCGCTGATTGAGCAGGGGCTTCCGGTCTTCGGGACCGCCCACCCTCCGTACGTGGCCTTTGCCCGCCGGGGCTCCGACGAGGTGCCACCTCAGCCAGATCTGACCGAGGCTGCCCGCGAGATGGTCGGGTACCAGATGGGGGACTACGAGATGAACAACTACTCCCCCAACTCGGTGGAGCAGTACCGGGCCTTCATGGAGGCCACGCTGGCCGCGGGAGGCTCGGCGCGCACCAACCCCTTCCTGGCGAAGATCCCGATCATGCACTCCGATGTGGAGGGCACCACGGCCCGGCTGATCGGCCAACTGAATGACGGGCAGGTCGTTGTCGCCATGCAGGAGGTCGAGACGGTCGAAGAGGTCGAACAGACCATCGCCGGCATGCGCTTTACCTCAAAGGGTGGAATCCGCCCTGAGGAAGGCTTCGAACGCGCTGCGGCTTACTGGGGCATGACCGAAGCCGAGTACCTGGAGAAGGCCGATGTCTGGCCCCTCAATCCCAACGGCGAACTTCTCATCACGGTCATCATCGAGAGCCACGACGGCGTAGCCAATGCACGGGCCATCGCGGCCATGGACGGCGTCGCCATTGTCACCTTGGGTGCCGGCACGCTGGGCGGGGTCTTCACCAGTACCAACGACGCCGGTGAGCGGGTTCGCGATCAGGAGGGCTTCGATGCTGCGGTGGCGACGGTGCTGGCGGCCTGCAAGGAGTTCCACAAGTCCTGCGGCTACCCGGCCAACAACCCGGCCGAGGTCGAAGCGTTGATGGCAGACGGGTGGGACTTCCTGATCATGCAGCGGCGGAATCAGGATGCGTTCGACGCGGTTGTGAAGGGGCACCAGCTGTCCGGAAGGGCCAGCTCGGTAACGGCGAACTAGTGTGGTGTGGCGGAGGTCCCGTGTCGAATACAACGGGAGTCCCGCCTCACCCCCGCCGAGCCATCCAGATCACATGCCGCGCGCCTTTGCCGGCGTGCGCCCGCACTGTCATCTCTTCCGCCTCAAAGCCGGCCGAACTCAGCCGCTGGGTGAAGGCCTTGTCCGGCCCAGCTGACCAGATGGCGAGCGCACCGCCCGGCCTCAGCGCTCTCAAGGCGACTCCCAATCCGGCCTTCGAATAGAGCCACTCATTCGATGCCCGGGTCAGCCCATCCGGCCCGTTGTCGACATCCAGGATGATGGCGTCAAAGCCCGAGGGCTCATCCTTCAGGAGTAGCGCCACATCGGTGGTTCGCACCTGTGTTCGAGCGTCGCCCAGTGGCCGTCCGGCGCAGGCTCCCAGCACGCCCCGGTTCCATTCCACCACACCGGGCACGATCTCGGCCACGACGACTTCGGCGTCAGGACCAAGCGTATTGAGTGCGGCCGCGACCGTGAACCCCATGCCGAGTCCCCCGATCAGAACACGCGCCTCGGGCCGGTGCCGCAGTCCCTTGCAGCCGATCACGCCCAATGCGTCCTCTGACGAGTGGGCTCGCGAGTTCATCAGGTCCTGGCCGCCCACGATCTTGATGAAGTAGTCAGCCCCCAGCCGATAGAGGCCGAGTTCTCCGCCCTCACCCGGGATTGGCGTCGTGTCGAGAAGGAGCATGCCTGTGATGGCTACCTCGGCCTCACGACTTCGAACACGGCGATGTCCTCAGCCTCAGCCAATCGGCACGCCGAGCGTGTCCCGGTGGTAACTCAACAGCGACCTGAGATACGGCCCGATCGTTGATGTGCTCTCGAATCCTGCTGCCCGGGCCGCCTCTTCCTGCTGAGCGGCCGAGTGCGCCGATCCACCGGCGGCAAACGCAGCCAGGTCAAGATGGAAGCCGATCGTCATCGAATCCCAGTTGGGTCCGCTTTCATGGGCGAAGATTACGTTCAGCTGCCGATTCAGGTGAGTGTAGTAGCGGTTCTCCATACGGCGCTGTTCCAGGAGCTCTGCGCGCTTGCCGGGGATGCCCGCGAACATCTCGATGTGAAACAGTCCCATTCCGTCGAAGCGGCGAGTCATTTCGGCCAGGGGAGCCGACGTGGCGAACCAGTCCTCGTGCCAGGCAGTGGTCTCTTCCAAGCGGGAGGTCAGTCGGCGACCATCGGCTGAATTCCAGACCCGGGCCCGTCGGGCAGAGCGATCCGCGGAATGGTAGTCGGCGCGACTTTCCATGGGATAAATCAGCATGAAGTCCCACTGGTCACCCTGGGAATGGCGGATGCGGAACGGGGCCGCATCTCCCGCTTCGGCGGCCAGAATCGTCTGCGCATCGAGCGCTTCGATCAGCTGGTTGAACTCACCGGGGGCGGCTCGCAGCATGGTGACCCGGTACAGGTAGTCTCCTTCTACGGGAGCCTGACGGGCGGAAAGAGATGCGGCGGTGAGGCTCGACCCGATCAGGAGCAGAACCAGTGCGATATTGAGCCGCGTGAATCTGGCGAGTGGTGTAGAGGCGGGTCGCGTAACCAAATGCCGCATGGGATTCCCGGAGGTGTCAGGATCGAAGGGCCGCACCCGGGTGTCCGGGTACGAGAACTGCGTACAGGGTGTGCGGCGCTGACGTGGTCAGGCAAGCCCGACGCTGCATGGATCCCAGGAGTGCGAAGCCATCGGGAGCGATTGCCACTGACGGCCAGAGGCGAACTGAGCGGCGGGAGGATCGCTCAGGCTGGACCGGTGTTCGGTCGGATGGCACCATCAGTGTGACTCTCCCGGCGTGACCCCGCCGGGGCCCGCCTCCTTTCAACTCCAATCGCCGGAAAGCCCGTGGCCCTCGAACTCGACGGTGATCACCGATCCCGAGCCATCGCCCATCTCAAGACGTTCTACCTGGACCAGTTCGATGAAGACCTGTCGGACTTCCGGGCGGATCAGCTTCTCGACTTCACGCTCGAGGTCATCGGGCCCCAGATCTACAACCAGGCCGTTCAGGATGCGCGGGGTCATGCAGCTGAAGCTGGACGACCTGGACGGTGACGTGCACGTGCCGGATAAGGAATGAGGGTGGGGCGGCAACAGGGCGACCGGACTAACTCTTCAATCGCACCAGCCAGGCGCCGCCCCCGCGAGCCAGGCTGATGTCCCCGACGAACTCGGCCAGTTGGTGGTCGAGCACATCTCGGACCAGCCCCTGCAGGACCGGCCCATCGGCTGAGCGATTCCCTTTGCCGGTGATCACTTCGACTACCTCGCCTGGATGCTGGGCCGCCTGGGCTCGAACGAAACCCTCCAGGCGGATCTGGGCCTGGTGTGCGTTCATGCCATGCAGATCGAGCGTCGCAGCGACTCGACTGCCGTGCAGCGTGCGAGGTGTGGAAGTCAGCGGTTTTGCGGGGCGTCGCTTTCCCATCAGAAATCGCTCCTGGTCGGACCCCGCGGCCCACCCTGCGTCAGGGAAGAATCCGACCGACACCCGCAACGGCGAGCGTGAGCAGAAGTCCGCGCTGAATCGCGACGTGGCCATCGCGGTTGACCCAAAACTCGTCGAGCGCGTGGCCGTTCCCGCCCACGCCGCCGCGACCGATGGTGACCGCCGGGATGCCCATCGAAATGGGGGTGTTCGAGTTGGTGGAGGATCGCTCGATCGAGGGCTCAGCACCGAAGTAGGCCGTGGTGGCCAGGGCACGCTGAACCAGAGGATGGTCGTTCTCCATCTCACCCGAGGGCCGGTCGCCGATCCGGTCTTTCACGACAGAAACAGGAGTGCCGCTGCGGTTCAGCGAGTTCTCGTGTTCGACGGCCTGATCCATGGCGGCGACAAAGGCCTGCTCAATCCGGACCAGGCTGGCCGGAGAAATCGAGCGCATGTCGACTTCCATCCAGGCTTCGAATGGAATCGAATTCACCGAGGTCCCTCCGCCGATGCGGCCGACGTTGTAACTGGTGCGCGGGCCCGAGCGGGTCAGCGTGTCGGCGACATCCTGGAACAGGCGGATGGCCGTCCCCAGCGCGTGTGCGGGATTGGCGAGTCCAAAGGCGCCCCAGGAGTGGCCGCCCTCACCTTCGAAGGTGGCCCGATAGCGCACCGATCCAAGTCCCTGAGAAACGGTGCGCTCAATACCACCGCCATCGATCTCGATCCAAACGTCGATGGGGCCGGCACCTTCGCGGAACAGGTGCTTCATGCCGCGCAGATCCCCCAGCCCTTCCTCGCCGACCGTGCCGATAAACAGCACGTCATCTTCGGTCTCAATGCCCTCTTCTTCCAGAGCGCGCAGAACCGAGAGCACCATCACCAGCCCGCGCGTATCGTCGCCGACACCGGGGGCAAACAGCGTGTCACCGGAGACACGGACTGACACGTCGGTGCCTTCCGGGAATACGGTGTCCAGGTGACCACCCACGGCGATGGTTCGTGCACCCCGCAGGCCGCGCCGCAGTCCGATCGCGTTTCCTTCTTCGTCGATCCAGACCGAGTCCGCGCCGAGTTCGGTGAGGTACTGGGCGAAGCGAATCGCCCGCGCCTGCTCCATGAACGGCGGCGCGGGGATCTCGGTCAGCTCGATCAGCAGATCCAGCGCCCACTGGTCGAGTGCTTCGATCCGGGCCATTGCGGATGCGACTGCCGGTTCGGCAGCAAGCTGCCCGATTTCCGAGGTGTATTGAGGGGCGATGTCCTGGGCGGACACGGTGGGGGCGAAGACGAGCGCGAGCGCGAAGGTCAATGCGGCGATAGTGCGACGAATCATCGAGTCGTTCCGGATCAAGTGAGGCATGTGGAGCACACGGAAACTAGCCTCCCCCGGGAGGCCGGCGCGAGACGGGTGTGGTCACGGCTCCGGTGGATCAGATTGGCAGTGGCTGAGAACACACTATAGTCGCCCGATCAGCGCCCGGATACGCGGCTTCCGACCACGTACTGCTCTTCAAACTCGCCCTGCCGTATGGTCAGGAACCAGCCGGCGCGCACCACGGGCGGATAGAAACGCGTGGGTTCAAAGTCCAGGACATGTCGGCCCAGGTACTCACCGGTGGCGGAGATGACATCAGCCATCCATCCCGACTCGGTTTCGCGCATCGCCCACACATTCCCTTCATCGTCGCCGACCAGTCGAGTCAGGATGGGTTTGTGACTTGGGAACAGCTCGTCCCAGTCGATGGAGATCCGGCCCGCCCGTTCCATGAACTGATCGATGCGGGCGATCTCGGCGGCGCGTTGTTCGCTGGTGATGGCCGGACCCGTTCCGGGGAGCTCCACCTGCAGAAGTGTATCCCCGGAATTGGAGATCCGGGTCAGGGTGAACTCGTCGGACGAGGCCGTCCAGAAGGCACCCCGAGGGTCGATCACGGTCAGTCGGGACGGGGCAAAAGGCACGCCCGCAACCCCTCCCGGCACCCGGATCCCGGCACTTTCTGATGTGCCGATCCAGACCGAGTCCACCTGGTTCGATTCGGGCTCAAACCCCCGCATCCAGTTGCTGAGAGGCAGCCGGACGACCCCAAGCTCACGATTTACGCCCCCGGGCGCGTTGACGTCCGGCTCCCAGAGGACCCCGTCATCGGCGACGACGCCCTCCCACACGTAGCCGAAGCTGTTGCCGGGGAACGGATAGGTCTTCACCTCGCCATACGGGAGCAGTCGCGTGAGCCGCCTCTTGCCGTGGTCGTTGATCCAAAGGGCGTCCTCGGAGTCCAGGAAAAGCCCGTTTCCGGTCGTGATCTCGAAGGGGCCTTCCCCCCCGCTGACTCGAACTCCAAGGTGGTTCCCCTCGGCGTCGAAGGCGTGGACTTCGCTCGCCTGGTGGTCGAGCACCAGGATCTCGCCCTCGGCCGTGACCTCCAGACCCCGAACATCGCCCAGAACAAACCCGCCGTCCGACCCGTCGAGCGATCCGATCTCGAGGTCCACGCGCAGCGTGTCCACAGGTCCGACCGGGGTAGCGGCATACGTCAGGCGTTCCCAACCGCCCTCGGTTACGGTTCGGGTGATCTCCGGTAATGCGGGGGCGTCCGGACCACCACTGCAGGCGGCGAAGGCCAAAGCCGGCACGAGGAGCAGGGTGCTGCGGACTGACCACATGGGTCGCCCGGCATGCCCGGGACGCGAGCCGAGGGTTTCTGTCGGAGCGGAAGGTCGCATGATGTGGCGTTGCGGGTCAGGTGTGGGCGGATGGATGCACAACCTATGTGTGGACCGATGCATCGCTAGCATGGCCAGTGGCATTGAGGCTCCCGATCGTGGGGGAGCCCACCGAGCCGGGGTAGGCGTTGAATGCCTCCTATAGTTTTAGGAGGAGGCCCCATCCGCAAGTCTGGTGAATTTCACTATCTTAAAAGGCTGTACCCACGACGGGTACGCAGACATACCCAACGCAGTCGCGTGAAGCGTGGTAACCACCACGAGACACCGCACCAGCACAAGAGCTTTCGGGACTCCAATGCCCATCAGAAATATCGCCATCATTGCCCACGTTGATCATGGCAAGACGACCCTTGTAGACCAAATGTTCCGGCAGGCCGGTGTCTTTCACGCCCATCAGGCCGTCGAAGAGCGGGTCATGGACTCCAACCCGCTCGAGAAGGAGCGGGGGATCACCATTCTTGCCAAGAACACCGCGGTTACCTGGAACGATGTGAAAATCAACATCGTGGACACCCCCGGGCACGCCGACTTTGGTGGTGAGGTGGAGCGGATTCTGCGAATGGTGGACGGGGTGGTGCTGTTGGTCGACGCTGCGGAAGGCCCGATGCCACAGACGCGCTTCGTGACTCGCAAGGCGCTCGATCTTGGACTCCAGCCGATTGTGGTCATCAACAAGGTCGACCGTGCCGATGCCCGTCTGGGTGAGGTGCACGACGAGGTCCTTGAGCTCTTCATGGACCTTGAGGCGACCGATGCGCAACTGGACGCGCCCTTCCTTTATGCCTCCGGGCGTGACGGATGGGCCTCCCGCGACAAGAACATCAAGACCGACAACCTCGACTCTCTGTTCGAGACGGTCATCATGTCCATCAAGGCGCCTGACGTTGATCCGAAGGGTCCGTTCCAGATGCTGATCTCAACCCTGGACTATTCGAGCTATGTGGGCCGAATCGCGATTGGAAAGATTGAGCGCGGCTCGGTCAGCGTGGGGGATCGAGTGGCGCTGCTTCCGCTGGGTGAGCCCGGAATGGTGGAGGGCGGCAACGAGGCCCGGGTGAACAAGCTCTACACCTTCAGCGGTCTCGACCGCATCGATGTGCAGTCTGCGCAAGCCGGCGACATCATCTGCCTGGCTGGACTGGACGGCGTCGAGATCGGGAAGACCGTTACGGACCTGACCGTGCGCGAGCGCATTCTGGGAATCGCGGTCGAGGACCCCACGCTCTCGGTCGACTTTACCGTCAACAACTCGCCGATGGCGGGGCTGGCCGGAAAATTCGTGACCACTCGTCAGGTGCGCGATCGCCTGATGAAGGAGCTTGAGAAGAACGTCGCGCTTCGGGTCGAAGACACCGGCTCGCCGGACACCTTTACGGTGTCGGGCCGCGGGGAGCTTCACCTGACCATTCTGATGGAGACCATGCGCCGCGAGGGCTTCGAGTTTCAGGTTTCGCGTCCAAAGGTCATCACCCGCATCAACGAGGCGGGGCAGAAGGAAGAGCCGTACGAGGAAGCCATGATCGAAGTCCCGACCGAGATGATCGGTACGGTGATCGAGAAGATGGGACCGCGTAAGGGCGAAATGATCGAACTGAAGCCGATGGGTGACTCAGGTCAGACCCGCATGAAGTTCAAGATTCCGGCGCGTGGACTTTTCGGGTATCGCTCCGACTTCATGACCGACACCCGCGGTGAGGGGCAGCTGCACCACACCTTCATCGAATACGGCCCCTGGGCGGGGCAAATGCGTGGGCGCCAGAAGGGTGTTCTTGTGGCCGACCGCGATGGTGTGGCCGTTGGCTTTGCGCTCTTCAACCTGCAGGAGCGGGCCACGATGATGGTCAAGCCGGGCGATCCGGTGTACACCGGCATGCTCGTGGGTGAGAACGTTCGTCCGGACGACATGGACGTGAACGTGACCAAGGAAAAGAAGCTCACCAACATGCGCACCACGTCGTCCGACGAGAACATCAAGCTGGAGCCGCCCAAGCTTCTCACGTTGGAGCTGGCGCTTGAGTTCATCGATTACGACGAGCTGATCGAGGTGACTCCCGACGGGATCCGACTTCGCAAGCGCACGTTGGAGACCAATCTGCGGAAGAAGGAGACCAAGGCGCTCAAGCGGGAGGATTAGGCGGCGGGCTTGCGGGGCTGTCCATGGACGAATCGGCCTGAAGCGATTCGGCCCAGACCCGCGACCTTGCCTTGATCGACATTGCTTGCCTAATCAGAACGACCCCGGCGCGGTGATCTGCCCGGGGTCGTTTTGTGATTCTGGATGCCCCGCCTGACCCCGCGGGCTCCGCCGATCCTCGTCCTCCCGCCGATCCCGCCTCGCCCTCCCCGTCACGTCGCTCGTCTTGAACGTCACATCTTGACAATCAAGTGGAAGGCGCGAAACTTGAGTCAAAAAACGGGTCGCGGTGGGCGCGACCTGCTCATGTACCGCGACCGCCGGACAACCGCCATGACCGAGCCGAACACCGACGTGATCCAGGGAACCCTGGACATGCTGATTCTGAAGACGTTGAGCCTGGCCCCCATGCATGGCTACGGGATCGGACGGCGGATCGAAGACGTCTCGGACGACGTGTTCAAGGTCAATCCGGGCTCTCTGCTCACAGCGCTCCGCAGGTTGGAGCGATCGGGGTGGCTCGAGGCGGAATGGCGCCAGACGGAGAACTCTCGCCGGGCCAAGTACTACTCGCTGACACCTGCTGGGCGCCGTCAACTGTCATCCGAGGCCGAACAGTGGCAGACCCGTGTGGCTGCGATGCAGCGGCTGCTCGAAGCGGAGGCCTGAGGTGGGAATCGTCCGAAGGATTCTGGCGGGGATTCGCGTGCTTTTGCGGCGGGATGTGGATGAGAGTGCCGTGGCCGACGAAGTGCGGCACTACATGGATGAGGCCGCTACGGATCTCATCCGACAGGGGATGACTCCGACCGAGGCCCGCCGGACGGTTCGGCAGCAATACGGAGACGGCGTTGCAGCCCGAGAAGAGGTTCGATCGTCCGGCTGGGAGCATGGGATCGAAGTGCTGGTGTCAGATGTAAAGCTTTCGGCCCGCCGGCTCCGTCGCAGCCCTGGATTCACCACCGTCGTGGTGGTCACACTCGGACTGGGAATCGGGTCCGCGACGGCCGTGTTCAGCGCCGTCGGTCCGGTGCTGTTCGGCGGACTCCCCTATCCCGATGCCGACCGCCTGGTCTCGATCGCTGACCGGTCCGGAACGGGGATCCGGTGGCCGTCGCCTTTGGGACCTTCCGTGAGGTTCAGGACCGGGATCTCTCGTTCGATCACCTGGCTGTCACAAAGATCTGGCAGCCGACGTTGACCGGCGGATTCGAACCCGAGCGACTTGAAGGCCTGAGCGTCAGCGCCGGGTACTTCGAGGTGCTGGGCGTGCCTCCGATTCTTGGCACTGGCTTCGATGGACGGGAAGACATCCCGAATGGCGCGCTTCAGATCGTGGTCAGCGACGGCTACTGGCGGAACCGGATGGGTCAGGACGGCGCCGTCGTTGGAACGGCTCTGCGACTGGACGATCGCAGCTACACTGTGGTCGGGGTCATGCCCCAGTCCTTTCGAACCCTCGGTGGAAGCGATCCGGAGGTCTGGACGCTGCTCCAATACGATCCGGCCGTGGCCGACTTTGATACACGCGAGTGGGGCCACCATCTGGACATGATCGGCCGACTCCGCGCGGAGGTCACACTGGATCGAGCGACGGCCTCACTCCTGCAAACGGCCGCGAATCCGCGTGGCGATTTCGCACGACCGACCTGGGCCAACCTCGAGAACGGCTTCGTGGTCCAGGGGCTGAAGAGCGCGGCCACGGCCGAGGCTCGACCGGTCACCTTGATCCTCCTGGGGGCGGTGCTTCTTTTGCTGGTCGTGACCTGCACCAACCTGATCATCCTCCAATTGGCCCGGGCCTTCAGACGTCGTGGAGAGTTCGCGATGCGACTCGCCCTGGGCGCGGACCGGGGCCGCTTGGTACGATTTCTGGCCACGGAGAGCGTGCTGCTTGCGGGCCTGGGAGGCCTTGTGGGTGTGGGCGTTGCCCGGGTTGGGCTGTCCGGCCTTGCGACCCTGGCGCCACCCGCGCTGATGGCCTCGTCCACGGGAAGCCTCGATGTCCGGGCACTGGCCTTCGCTCTGGGGCTGACTTCGCTGGTTAGCCTGGTGTTCGGTCTGGTCCCCGCCAGGATAGGCAGTGGAGAGCGGCTCGTGGGCGCATCGCATGGTGTGGATGCGGGAGGGGTCGGCCACTGGAGAGCTCGCCGCGCACTCGTCGTCGCCGAAGTCGCCATGGCCGTCGTGCTGCTGGTCGGAGCCGGGCTGCTTCTTCGGACGACCCATCAATTGTTTTCGTCGTCTCCGGGATTCGACCCGTCGGAAACGATCGTGCTGCAGGTTCACGGTTCGGGCCTGGAGAGCAGTGACGCCGTGATCCATGGCTTCTTTGATCAGGCGATCGAAGCCGTCCGCGCGGTTCCGGGGGTGGAGTCAGCGGCATTTACCAGCCAACTGCCGCTCAGCGGAGATCGGGATGCCTACGGCGTGACGCTGGAAGGCCTCGCACCCGACGCACCCGAGAATGGACCCGCCTTCAGGTACGCCGTCTCCCCCGGATATCTGGAGGCTATGACGATCCGGGGCAGGGGGCTGCTCCCCGAGGACGAGCCCGGGCGCGCTGCGGTCTTGAGCCAGTCCCTGGCGCGCCAACTATTCGGCGACGGAGAAGCGCTGGGGCAGCGGGTCCACCTGGGGCCGGTCGATCTACCCCCCTTCACCGTGGTTGGAGTCGCGGCAGATGTGAAACAGATCTCGCTGGATTCCAATGAGTTGAACGGAATGTATGTCCCGTCTCACGGGTGGCACTGGGCGGACCGGGTTCGGTGGGTCGTGGTCAGGACCAGGCTGCCGGTGGATGCCATCGCCCCGTCATTGCGAAGTGCGATATGGTCAGCGAATGGCAGCCAGCCCATCGTCGGAACCCAGTCACTCAGCCGGATCGTGGCTCGGTCGGAAGGTCAGCGGAGATTCGTCCAGGGAGTGCTGGTCGCGTTCGCGCTGTCAGCGCTGCTTCTTGCCGGGATCGGACTCTACGGCGTGTTGTCAGGGGCGGTCAGCGCACGGACCAAGGAGTTGGGCGTTCGCATGGCGCTGGGCGCGTCCCGCGAAAGCATTCTGGGCCTCGTGGTCCGACAGGGGCTGACCTTGGCGAGCATCGGCACGGTGGTCGGACTGGTGGCGGCGATCGCGGGAACCCGCGTGCTCGAAACACTCATCTTTGGAGTCTCCCGACTGGACTCGGTCACCTACATGGCTGTGGTCGTGGCGATGGGTCTGGTCGCCGGCCTGGCCTGCTGGGTTCCTGCCAGGCGGGCGGGTCGCACTGAGGCGCTTGATGCGCTTCGGGCGGAGTAGCCAGCCGGTCTGATCCGGACCGGCGACAACATGTACACCGCCTCGGCGAACGACCTTGCCCAGGAGTTCACCAGCATGATCACCGCGCGGTTGGCGGCCTGATCTGAAGCGGAAGGGCAGGGGCCCCGGTCACCGAAGGGTGGCCGGGGTTCTCTGTATGTTGGTGGGCTAGGTGAACGGGAGGGATCATTCCCGAGGACCTGCGGGTAAAATGCGTGCAATCTGCCGAGAGTTGTCCCCCCAAGACGAACCAGGATCGCGAGGAAAGATGCTAGCCGAGATCATCGGACTGCTGGGAGTGATGGCCGTGGTGCCTGCCCAGGCGGATACGCTGGATGCGGTGCGGGAAATGCGGGCGGAACTGGGCGCGTACTACTACGACAACGTTGGCCGCTACTCGCAGTATGCGGGTGATCACCAAGCCGTCAGCGAGATTCTCGGTTGGGAGTGTGACGCGGACGAAGGGTACGAATGCTTCGATAGCGATCCCAACTGGTCCTGGTGTCGAGCCGATTCAGCTTGCGACGGCCGTCGGCCCCGGGGCCCTCTGCTTGCCGAGTTCATGGCCAAGTCCAGCGAGCATCCTGCATCGGGCTTTCTAGTTGGACATGCAGTATATCTGGCTCAGAAGTCGAATAACCATCTTGGGGCGTTGCAGCTTCTTGAGGAGTGCGGTGCGGCGCTTTGGTGGTGCTCGGCACTGCGCGGCATGGTGCTTCAGGACGCCGGACGTCCCACCCAGGCTCAGATCCACTTCGACTCATTCGCCGCCTCGGCTCCAGATTCGATCGTCTGCGATGTGGTTGATGCCACTTGGCTCCTGGGCGAATTCGAACTCAGCCAGTCAGGACTCAATCCGATCGCACTTGAGGCAAGGCGTCCTTGGGCCGACCGCAGCTGCGGGGAGCGGGCAGAGGCATCTCGGACCCTTTTCTGGCTCGCCGACCCACTCTTCATCGTCGATGGGAATGATCGATGGACGGAGTATCTTTCGAAGGTGCTGGTCTTTCGACTTTCCCAGGAGATATCTGACGCGAGACCCTCGGCACGCGCCAGGCAGGCGGGTCGAGATCTCTCCCGATCGATGATCGCACGCCGCGGGCCGCGCGACTCCTGGGCGAGGTCCCGAAATCCGGAAGGGGCCGGACGAGTCTGGACTTCTCACAGTGCCGCCCGCTACCACTTCCTCCCCGACTTCGAAGGCGGTGACTTTTCCCGCCCCACGTGGTCACTCCAAAGCGACTTCGATCTCGAAGGCTACACCCCCGCCTATGCGCCGTTCTTTCCCGCGGCGGTCCAAATCGCCCGCTTCCGCTCCGAGGCCGCCGGCCTCCAGCGTATCGCCGCCGCGACCTCAGTCGCCGGCACACCGATCGAATCAGCCGTCGAGTCCGGCTACCTGGTCTTCACCGACGCCCCGGAGAGTTTCCCACTTCAGCTCGAGGCCCAGTTCCAGGACGCCCGGGCCGTCTACCTCCCGGACGCAGAGCCGAAGCCGTACGTGGCAAGTTTCGAAATCCTGACGGCGGAAGGCATTGGCTGGCATCGGGAGCAACTCCAGCCGCTGGCCTTGGAGGGCGACGGGGTCTCAGACCTCCTGCTCTATCGCCCGGTCGGGATGGAAGAGCCGATCTCGTTGCTGGCTGCGGCGGCGCTGATGCACGGGTCCACGGAGGTCGAGGCGGCGGAACAGGGCCTGTTCTGGGAGGTTTACGGCGCGCCCGAGGGGACACCCATTGAGTTTTCGCTCGAGATTCGAAGCGAGGAGACCGGTGGATTGATGAATCAGGTGCGGCGGCTGTTTGGCGGTGCAGAGGAGCGGGATGCGACCCTGTCGTGGTCTGAGCCGTCGCAGGGTGAGCGGCATGCCCGAGCCATCATTTTGGATCTGCGTGATCTTGAGCCGGGGGAGTACACGGTGGCGCTGCGAGCGACGTGGAGTGAGAACGACGCCATCGTCACGGCGGACCGGAGCGTGAGCGTTCGGTGAAGAAGGCCGACTCTTGAACCTTCCAAGCAGCGGGATGGTATTCCCGAAGGGCTACGCGTAGGACGCGATCGGGTCTTCCGACAGTCGTCCGTGATGGTCGAGTCTCGCCTCCGGGAAGGAGTCCGATGGCCATCGCCATCGATCAAGGCTGTAAACGCATTTGCTCCCTCATGGCATAGAAGGGTGAAGGCGGGTCGCCGATACCTGTTCGTCAGATCAGTTCAACCAAGATGCGGGGGGGGCGTGGTTCGTGTTTTAGTCATCAGCGGTGCCGAGTAGGTTCACTCGAAGGTCGGGGGCGTCCTCGCCAACATGAACCACGCGGGGTGCCGGCTGAGGCCCGTCGCTCTCCAGGAAGAGATCCCCGAAGGCGCCTCCCCGGTCGTCCTGATCGTGGACCCCGCGACAGCGGCCTCGGCGGGCAGGAGCCGCCTTCTGCAGCAGTGGGCTTCTGCAGTGACCGGCCTGCTGTTGGTCACAAGTGACGCGGATGATGCGACTCCTCTACCGCCCGCCGTTCAAGGCTTCTCTTGCGGCGGCTATTTCGACATTCGGACGACGGACGAGGAACTCGTCCTCGGCATCGTCCGATCGGTCGAGTCGACGTGGCGCCACAGCACGATTGATTCCGTCCTCTCGAAGGCCCCTGATGGAAGCCCGCTCAATCTGAGCCGTGATCTGATCGGATCGGTGTGGATCTCCCCAGCTAGACTCGCTCAAAGGGCCGGTGTCGGGCGACATGCACTCGGCCGCGACTTCCGAGCCACTGGATTCCCGACTCCGAAGTCTACTTGCAACGCGCTGAACGCCCTTCTGGCGTGCTCCATCCTGGCCGGTGGAGGTATCGCGCCCCGGCTCTTCGCCGAGCGACTGGCTCAGCGTGATCTCCGAACGGTGGCCAGTGTCCTGCGAGAGACGACCGGGAAGACCTTGGATGAGATCGGACTCGCGACACTGGACGGTTCCGACTTCGGGGACCCGGATTTCTGGCGAGACACGATCGATTTCTGAGCCTCCGCTGGGTGCTGTGCTCCTGATCTGTCTAGACTGCACCATTTTTGCCGGGCCTGCTCCGTTTCCGTGGTAGCATCTTACCCGTACGCGCTCTAATTCAATTGGGCCGAGTTCAATTGCCCAACCGCCACCCCTCCAGAGCTGAAATTGCGGGACGGGCCGACCCGCGTCCGGAGTCAGATGTTGCTGCACCCGCTCGACGATCCAACCGGATCCCCGCTCCCTCATTTCGTGGGGCGCGTGGCAGGCCTCCCCGTCGAGGTTCTGGATGGCCTCCGCGCCAATCGATCGGTCGAGCTCGCCGACACGATCCTCCGTCGACGCGAGAAGCTGTCGGCTCGCGCGGTCGGCCTGTCTGACACCGTCTACCATCTGGTGCCAGCCAGTGAAAACCGCGTCAGACGGCGACTGATTCGCCTAAGACGGGATCTCTTCAATCTCAGGTGCCCGCGAGAGGGCGACCGAGCCGTCCTGCACGAGGACCTGGCCGCGGAGGTGGCGGATTTCGTAGCAGAACTGGACGCCGTCGATCAGTTGGTCGAGGTCCTTCGCAAGAGCCTTGAGGAGGAAGAGCAGGGCATATCCGAGGCTCTCTTGGGCGGGTTCGATCACCCCGATCTGAGGGCGGGCCTGAGACTCTCCAGCCGGAGCCTGTTCAACCGTATCGCGGATTCGTCGCCGCTTCTGGCAACAGACAGAAAACTGGAGCGGGGCCTCCTCCGATACTTTACCCGTACGGCGGGAAAGTCGACGCCGTTTGGTAGACTCTGCGCAATCGCACATGGTCGGCTTGCCTCCAGTCGCAACGATTTGAGCCTCGACGGCGATCCGCAAGAGAAGTACAGCCAAGTTCGAGCCAACAAGCGCCTGTTTTCTGCCGTGCTTGAGCATGTCGTTGAGGACGAGGCCGCTCGCAGGCAGCTCCCTCTACGTCTGAATCCGACCCTGGTTCAGGAGGGGGATCAGCTTGTGTTCCTGGCGGTCTTCGATGAAAGGGAGGCCTTTCAGACGGTTGCATTGAATCCCGCGATTGACGCGGTCGTGGCCCTGCTCCGAGAGAACAAGGGTTCGGTGCTGTCCCTCGCGAAAGAAGTGGTTGCCCTGCCCAAGGTCGACACTACGGTCGACGAAGCCGCGTCATACCTGGATCAGCTCCGCGACTATGGCCTGTTGCAGATCGATCTTCCAGGCGTCGGTCATGCGCCCGACTGGCCACGGGAATTCGCATCCGTTCTGGCTGAGTGTCGCGAGAGTCAGGCCGCACAGGATGCCCATGATTTTCTCGTTCACCTGTCCGAGGCAACGGAACGGATTCGCTCGCAAGGAACGGCGAGCCCAGCAGGTGAAACACAGTTGACACAGCTGGAGTCGAAGGTGGCCGACGTCCTGGACGGGTGGGACACCAAGCGTCGCTATCGGTTCGCGGGCCCTCCCATATACGAAGACGCTGGCACCGCCGTCGACCTTGTCGTTGATCGCCGTCATTTCGCCTCGGCGATGGATTCCCTGTCGGCCCTCTTGGCACATCTTCAGCCGATGTCCTGGCTGCGGCAGGAGCACCTGCGGATGTGGCACTACCATGCTCAGTCGTACGACGGACGCGCCGTACCCATCTTGGACTTCTACCGGGACTACTATCGTGACGTAATCAAGCCGGAGGAGGAGAGCAAGGAGAAGCAAGCCGCCACGAAAGGCGTCGGCGCTGCTGCCGAAGGCGAAGGCACCGAAGAGAAGTCTGGCGAGGAGGAAGCCCCAATCCCATCCGAAGAAGAGAGTACAACGGCCCGGGCGTTCCTCCGCGAACCTGCCGCGGTTGCGAGTCTGCGGGGTGCGCACGCGAAGCTCTCCGAACTGCTTCGGAGGCGCTGGGCGGAGGGGCAGGATGAGCGCGAATTCGAACTCGATCGCTCGGACCTCGCCGAGATCATCCGAGGCGTCCCTCCGCTGCCAAAGGAGCCTCGCTCCCTGTCGGCATTCGTCACCTTCGTTCGGGATCCAGAGCGGGAGGATGGCGGGAGACTCGTGTTCCTGCGGGCACGTGGGTATGCAGGGTACGGCAAGTACTTTTCGAGGTTTCTGTACCTGCTGCCCGATTCGGTTCTTTCAGACGTGCGCAAGGGTTCCGCTGCGCCGGAAGGGGCGGTCCTGGCCGAGATCTCCGGCGACGCAGCCTTCAACGCGAACCTCCGCCCACCGATTTGCGAATGCGAACTAGAGTACCCGACAGGGGATCGCATCGGGTGTCCCGAAGCCTTGCAGATCCACGACCTCGTAGTGCGAGCCGGAGACGGCCCCCACCTGGATGTCGTCCACCCCGCGAGCAATCGTAGAATCCTCCCGCTCGACCTCGGATTCCTGAACCCACTTGCCAGGCCTCCTCTTTACCGCCTCCTGCGTGGCCTTGGGCCGGCGTCCGGAACGTACTTGCCGATTCCGAGCCGCCCCTGGGGGGACGAGCCCGACTGGAGCGATGGGAACGGGCTCGTTCGCGAAGTCGTCCGGCGCCCCCGCATCACTTTTGAGGGCAAGGTAGTCCTTTCTCGCGAATGCTGGTTTGTGCCGGTGGAATGCCTCCCGGTCCAGGAGACAGACGAATCCGACGCCGATTTCTTTCTGAGGGTCTGCTCGTGGCGCGCGCTGTACGGCATTCCGGAACTCAGCTATGTGCGCCTGGAACGTCGGCGCGCGCCCAAGCCGGTGGAGGGCGTAACCCCGGAACCCCCCAAGGGAAAAGTGGGGGACCTCACCAAGCCGCAGTACATGGATCTGGCATCGCCACCCATGGTCCGCCTCCTCGAACGATACGCAGCCCTGGGGTCACCGTGGGTTGCGGGGTTTGAGGAATGTTTGCCGGGGCGCGATGGCCTCGCCACCGACTCGACCGGACGAGCTTGGGTCACGGAAGGGATTGTGCAAATGGAGATGGAGGCGCCGACCGGCTCTGACGAGGTCCCCGATGCCGACCACGATACACTGGCGCCGGAGGCCGTTCATGTCGAAGTCGGCTGAAACGTGGTTCTCCGTCCATCTGGACCTCGCAGACGCCAGTTCCGAGGTGGCCGACCAGGTGATCCACCAGGCGGTCCCCGCACTTATCGAGTGGAGCCGGAGTCGGGGGCTGGCGGGCCATTTCTTCATCAGATATCGGGACCCCGCCCCCCACATTCGATTGCGTCTCCTTCTACCAACGGACAGACATCCGGAGCCCGGCGAAGTCCTCGCGCGGATCAAGGTCATGCCGGCCGTACGAACGCTTGTGGTCAACGAGCGGATTCGTCCCTATGAGCCTGAGACGCTCCGCTACGGCGGAGCGGCCGGAGTCGCGCTTTCCGAGCGACTCTTCGAGGTGTCGTCGGATCTCGTGCTTGGAATGACCGGGGGCCTGATTGCAGCGGGTAGCGCCTCGGAGACCCGCTTCGCCTACGGCACGCTGGGGATTGCTCTCCTGGTTGCCAATCTCCTCCCCGAGGCCTCGCCGGAAGGATGTTCATCGTTCCTGCGTCGGTACGAGGAAGGGACGCTCCGGCTGCGAATCGACGACGCGCACCGGACCGCCTTCCAAGCCCGCTACGTGGACTTGGCCCAACAGCAGGGTCGGCTTCTGGACTCGATCGCCGAAGTACTGGGGGCAGTCGATACGCCGGACCGGCTGCCTGAGCCGCTCGGGAGCGCCAGTGTCGGCTTCCGTCAAATTCAGGTCGCGCTGGTGGAGGCCTTCCACGAAGGCCGCCTTCGGCCCACAGGCCAACGAGACCGGACCCCGTCCCAGACGATCGAGAGGTTAACCGCTAGCTACGTCCACATGCACCTGAATCGACTGGGGGTGGCCCCAATCGAGGAGTTGCTCGCTTGTCGGATTGCCGGGCTCGCCTTCGACCGGAGCGTTCAATGCGCATAGGTCAAGGCTGGTCCCTTGCGATCGCCAAACGGATTGCCGATCGCCTCCTGGCACGGGCAGAAAACCGCGACGGTGGCCTCCAATGGACGGCCAGCGAAACGATCCGTGGCACGTATCCGCCCCGCTCCGAACTGAAGCCGGTCGAATGGGGCATGTACCGAGGCAACGCCGGAATCGCTCTCTTTCTCACGGAAACGGCCCGGTTGTCCGGAAGGGACGATCTGCTTGAGGCGGCCCGTCGAGCACTCGTTCATGCCCACAGCCTTCATCGCGAGGAAGTCGGCGATGGATTTCGACAAGGCCTCCACGCCGGTTCGGCTGGTCTGATTCATGCGACCGGCATCTGGCTGGGGATTGAGAACGACTCGTCCTTCCAAGGCTTTGTCGACGAGACCCTCGCCGCGCTCGACCGGACGGAACTCGAAAGCCTCCCTCACGATCTGATCGCTGGAGCTGCCGGTACCATCATCGGGCTGCTAAGTACTCTGCCCCACCTGGATCACCCCCTGATGGAAGCCGCCTCCATCAGGCTCGGTGACTACCTGGTGAAGGCAGCTCGGGTGGAGCACACCGGGATTTCGTGGGAGGGAGGGGGCGTTCGAGCGGCGAATCTCTGTGGGCTTGCGCATGGCGCAGCCGGAATCGCGTGGCCCCTGCTCGAGCTGTTCCAGCTCACGGGCCGCGAAAGCTTCAGGCTCGCTGCCGAGGAGGCGCTCGAATACGAGCAGACCTGGTACGACCCTGAAGTGAAGAATTGGGCAGATCTGCGCAACGGCGAGTTGGCCCGAATGAGATCGCAGGGACGTCTTGCCGAACTTCCAGGGATGCTTGATCGGGGAGAGGAGCTGCCCGCGTACCGGCTGCGGTATATGTCGGCCTGGTGCCATGGCGCTCCTGGCATTGGCATGGTCCGCGCCCGAGCATTCGAGGTCACGCGCGGAGAGGAGCACCGCCGGCTGGCCGCGGCGGCGCTCTCCGAGTACCTCGCGGTCGATGACTCAGAAGGGCTCGGGAGCCATTCAGTCTGCCATGGCTCCATCGGGAACCTCCTCTGCGTCCACGCCACCGCTCAGATGCTCGGATTGGCGGTCAAGGTCGCCGATATTGCGGCCCGCGCGAAGGAGATCGCCCTCAGGGCCGAACATCGCGAGACCGGGTGGATCCCCGGGGGTTTTGACCGTGGAGTCTACGATCCATCAATGATGCTGGGCGAAACGGGCGTAGGACTGGCCTTACTGGGATTCGAGCACAGGGTCGCTTCCGCAGTTTTTCCCGATTGCGGTCTCTCGACTCGATCTGCCTCGGTTCACGACGCGGATTCGGTCCTCGAGCGAATCGCAGCGGAGGCCTTTCCCCGGACTCGCGCAGCCATCGGGGACACCAGATGGAGCGCCGTCGTCGCCAAAGCCGGGCTCACTGGAGGTCGGGCGATCTCAGCGCGCGTCGGGGAGGCTATTGACTTGGAGCTGGACCGAGACCGGCCCGGCGAGCTTGATGCCTACCGCCGGGAGGGGTGCGTCCGGGAGCTTCAGCGAGCGGGGTTCGATCGTAGTGTTCCTCTCCTTCTGCAGCAGCTGCCGGTACAGGTGCACGGGTCCGCCCGATACGTCCGATCGCCATGGGTCCGAGTTGAGCGAGCCGAACGGCCTTTTCTGGCGTGCTTTGACGGCGACGATCGGGCGGAACTCCGCCCCCTCGGCGAGGGCGCAGCATCGCTCATCGAGTGCCTGGAGACGCCCGATTCATTGGACGGACTGGCCGCTCAATTCGCCGACGGAGCCGAAGTCGATCGCGACTCAATAGTGCGCTGGGTTGCGGCGCAGCTAAGGGAACTGTTGGTCGCCGGATTCGTGCTCGCGGTCGAAGTGCGGGCAGCAGTGGGGGATCCGCTGGATCCGCGGATCAGAAGGGGAGTGTGGAAGGCTGGGAATCGAACAGCGGTGGCTCATCCGCGCACGGTCCAAGTCGAACAAAAGAACGAATCGTGAGAAACAAACTCTTTCCTAAACTGAGCGATTCTTGGGGTAGAAAAGAGGCGCCCTCTGGGTTAAGTTACTGGTGGATAACAAGTTATGGCCAGTGGCGGTCACCACCGCCCTCAACCCAAAGGGTGCCGAGTCATGATCGCCAAGTCGCTCTCC
>JBDNHE010000049.1:0-53353 GCA_041688945.1 Gemmatimonadota bacterium
AGCAATGCCGCCACCGGCGCCCTCAATGACCACTCGCTCCAGCCCCGCGACCTCAGACATGACCCGGTGGACGGCAGTCTTCAGCGTGCGCGTGGAGCCGAAGTTGGTCGAGCGATAGCGCTCCAGACGACCGTCTGGTCCGTAGATCGCGATACCGGCGCGCACGCCGGCATCAATGGCGAGGAGACGCGGGCCGTGGTCAGGGCGGGGTGTATCGGTGATGGCGTCGCGCAGGATTTCGCTGAGCGTTTCGGCAGGCCTTGGCGGCACCCCTGATGCGGTCTCCGAAGACCTCGTATCCGGCATCTCGGAGAATGTCTACACCAAGGTTGGCCGGCAACTTCGAGAGACTGACCGGGCCAAGACCGGTAGACCCGGATCGAGCAGCCGGGGCTGACGAACCCGCTTGACCTACTCGGTGGACCAGGTCTCTCTTGTGGCTCTGGAGACGACTTCACCGCCGAGGGGCCGTAATGCTCAAGCCGACGCGGCCGGAGTGCGGTGGCATCGAAGTGTGCTTGAATTTCAGCTCACCGGCTCGGGTGAATATTCCAGTGGCCAGCCTTCACTGCCGTCTTACGGCAGATTGTATGTCGATGCCGAGACAGGGCACCCGCTTCACCTCGACTTTTTTGTGCCGGTAGACCAGACCATCGATGTGGGGACGCCTCCGACACCGGGCCGGTTGCGAGGGATGATCAGGCTCAGCCGCTCCTGGTCGTATTCCGACGCGCCGACGGCGGGCGCGAACATCCGCATTGTTCCCCAGAACGCGCCGATGGGTGAGGTCGTCTCTCTTGCCACCGGCCCCGGGCGACTCGCGATACTCACGAATCAGGGACAGATCGCGTTCTGGGACCTGGATCTGCGCCGGGTGACCCACACGGTTCCCAAGACCGGCGAGCGGGTCGAGTTCTCGCGGGGCGACAGTCCCATTCTTTTTGTCCACGACGGTCACTTCCTCCAGATGCGTGGCCAGGAGGGCCGAGCCCTGTTCGCGGACCAGATCGTCGCTGGTCTGGATGAACCCACCGGGACGGCGATGGCGCTGACGGGCAAGTACCCCCTCATTGGCCTCGAGGATGGCCACGTGGTCATGACCAATCCCGGCTGGGGAACAGTTGTCGGGCGGTTCAAGGCCCATAACGGGCCAGTTCAGGATATGGCTTCTGATGACAGCGGCCGGATCCTTGCTACGACGGGCGTTGGCTGGCCTCCGGCAGTGCCTCGACGATTCTGATCTGGGACGCAGCGTCGGGGGCCATGGTCCATCGGATCCCGGAAGCGCATGAGGGGGACATCAGTTCTCTTAGGTTCCTGGAGAATTCGTCTCGCCTGGTCACGACTTCGAGCGACGGAGCTATCTCCATATGGGACGCAGAAGGCAGTGATGCCCTCACGGGTTTGTCGGCTAAGGCCGAGATCCTGCGATCAGGTCTGGGGCTCGCTCGCCCGACTCGACGGGTGGCAACCACCCTCGCAATCGGGGATGGTGATCATCTGGTTTTCACGGACGACGGGTACTATTCGGCGAGTCGCACCTCCATGCGATCAGTTGCCCTGGAGGTGTCCGGAGAGCCCTACGACTTCGAGTCCTGGGATCCCTGGATGAATCGTCCCGACATCGTTCTGGATCGGCTTGGGCATGCCGCCCCGCAGTATCTGGAGATGCTGGAAACGGCATATCAGAAGAGAGTGGCGATTCTCGGAGTGGATCTACCAACTCTTCAAGAAGCGACACGTGCTCCGCCAACTGCGGACATCACATTGATGGATGATCGGATAACAGCTGACCCAGTCGGGCGCATTCGCATTGTCGCGGCAGCGGGTGACGCGCCCCTTCGGGAACTGATCGCTTCGGTCAATTCCGTGCCAATGCGCCTGGGTGATGAAGCCCGAATCAATCCCTCTCAGGGGGCCCTGGAGGTGGAGGTCCCGCTCTTGGCCGGAGCCAACCGCATCCAGGTCTCCGTCCGGGATGAGGACGGAATCGAATCACCCCGCCGCACTGTTGTCATTGACCGACTGGGTGCGCCCGAGATTCCTGACCTCTACCTGTTGACCGTGGGGGTGTCCCAGTACTCGGCAGAGGGATTGGACCTGAACTGGGCCGCAAAGGACGCCGGAGACATACAGTCCCTGTTCTCCGACAGTCCGGCCTATGGGTCAGTTCACCGAATGTCGATCACCGACACCGACGCCACTCGCGAAGCGATTCTCGATGCCAGTGACTTCCTTCGCGGAGCGCGATTGCAGGACCATGTCGTGGTCTTTTTTGCGGGGCACGGGATGCTGGACTCCGAGCTGGGCTACTGGTTTGGAACCTTGGATATCGATCCAGCCAACCCCGGAGACCGAGGGCTCGCGTACTCAGATCTGATCAAACTCCTGGACGCAACTGAGGCCCGCCAACGGCTGCTCCTCCTCGACACATGCCACGCCGGTGAAGTCGATCCCGACATGCCGGCACCGCAGCTGGTTCGAGCCGAAACAGGCACCAGCGCCAGCGTCCGGCAGGTCCGGAGCACAGCGGTTGTCCCGTCTCGATCCGGAAGCGCGGCAAACAGTTTTCTCCTGATGCGAGAGTCGTTTGCGGACCTGCATCAACGATCAGGCACTGTCGTACTCGCGGCCTCAGGTGGTGCAGAGTACTCACTGGAGTCCTCTCGCTGGCAAAACGGCGCGTTCACCTTTTCAGTGCGAGAAGCGATCGGCGATCCTGCAGCAGACTTCGACGGCGACGGACAGATCACCGTTTCCGAGCTCTACGGCTACGTACTACCGCGGGTAGCCGAACTCACCCAGGGCGGCCAGCAGCCGACGGCCCGCCAGGAAAACCTCGATCTGGATTTTGTGGTCTACTGATCGGGTTGTTGTCCACTGAGGGAGCTTCGGGCTGGAGAGACGAAGGAGACAGCGCGCCCCTCAGCTGGCGTCCCCGCGCTCTTCATTGGGACCCCGCCACTCCACTCCGTAGAGTTCCGGACGGCGGTCGGCCAGCGGTCGAACGCTGCCACCCAGGCGATGGCGCCGGAGCAGGTCCAGGTCGACGTCGGCGGTGATCAGGGTCTCGGCGTTCTCGGTCGACTCGCCGGCCACGCCATCCCGAGCGAATGAAAAGGCGAGCGGCGTGAAAATGCCGGACTGAGCGTAGTGCGTGTCAGCGTGCGGAACGAAGGGCAGATTTCCGGTCGTTCCGGCGGCCACCACGAACACCTCGTTTTCCACGGCCCGGGCCTGACAACAGTAGCGCACCCGCAGGTAGCCGGTCCGGTCTTCAGCGGTAAACGGCACGAACAGAATCTGCGCGCCGCGGTCGACGGCCTCGCGCGCCAGTTCGGGAAACTGGATGTCATAGGAGAGCAGGATCGCCACCCGGCCGCGGTCGGTCTCCATGACGTTCAAGCGATCCCCGCCCTCGACCCCCCACCAGCGCTTTTCGTCACCGGTCAGGTGGAGCTTGGCCTGGCTGGCGATCGTGCCATCGCGCCGGAACAGGTAAGAGACATTCCGCAGTCGTCCCTCATCGTTGAGGGTGAACTGCGAGCCGCCCACGATGTTCACATTGTGACGCACCGCCATCCGCGAGAAGAAGGCCAGGTACTTCGGGGTGAGCTCGGCCAACCGCCGAACCCCATCGGCGGGCCGCCCACCCGGCTCGATCGCCATGAGCTGATTGGTCAGCAGCTCGGGCAGCACGACGAAGTCCGCCTTGTTGTTGGCGGCGGCATCGACAAAGAACCCACACTGGGTTTCGAAGTCCTGCCAAGACTCGATGTGCCGCATCCGGTACTGAACCGCACAGAGGCGGGTGATCGAGGCGCGCTGCCAGCGGCGGGACGGATCTGGCGTGTGATCCAGATTGGTCCATTCCAGGTGGGTCGCGTACCCGCGGGATGCCTCGTCAGCAGGAAAATAGTCCGGGATCAGCTCGCGCAGCACGAAGCCGTTTGCCACCTGCGTGGTCAGAACCGGATCGTAGAGGCCTCGCGAAATCACCTGCTCGGCGTACTCCCGGGCAGTCATCGATTCGTCTTGCGATCCGTAGCCGGGGATTCGGCCGCCGATCACGATCCGCGCCAGGTTCATCTCGCGGCAGAGCGTCTTCCGTGCGTCGTAGAGCCGCCGCGCCAGACTCATCCCCCGGAACTCAGGGTGCACCATGATCTCGATCCCGTAGAGCGTGTCGCCCGAATCGGAGTGGGTCCGGATCATCCCGCCGTCGGAGATCTGGGTCCAGTCATGCCAGGCGTGATGCAGGTCCGAGTCCACCACCAGCGAACTGCTCGAGGCAATCAGGCGACCGTCAACTTCGAGCGCGATCTGTCCGCGGGGAAAGATCTCGATCTGGCTTCTGATCTGCTCCTCACCCCAGGGCAGCATCCCCGGAAAACAGAGCTTCTGCATCTCGATCAGAGCGGGGTAGTCGTCGATCGCGAGGGGCCGAAGCCGGATCCGGGTCTCGAAATCGCCGACACGAACCTGAGGGGGCGGCGTGGAACCTGATTGCGAATCGCTCATAAGCGTGGGAGACTCGAGTCTCCGAAATGAACCTGAAAAGGAATACGAACCGAATGCTGATCGACTGCCACGTCCATCTGAACAACTATTACACCGAGGAGGGCGGCGAGAAACGCCCCACCAAGGAAAACGTCGAGCGCCTCTTTGCCGAGATGGAAACGCACGGCATCGATCACGCCGTGGTTCTGACCTCGTACAAGGTCAACGTCGATCGCCCCAGCGTGGAACAGGTACTGGAGATTCTGGCAGAAGATCCCCGGACCACAGTCGTCGAGGGCCTGTGCTGGCGGGGAGAACACCGGACCGACCTGTTCAACATGGAGACGCGCATTCGGGATGGTCTCGTTAAGGGGATCAAGCTCTACCCCGGTTACGACAAGTATGCAATCAACGACCCGTCGCTGGAATCCGTCTTCCGCATTGCGGCCAAGCACGACGTCCCCGTTGTGATTCACACCGGCGACACCTTCGCGGCCGGCGCCAAGGTGCGGCAGGCTCATCCCCTGTTGGTCGACGACGTGGCTGTAGACTATCCCGACGTGAAGTTCGTTATGTGCCACCTGGGCAATCCGTGGTTTCAGGACACCGCCGAGGTGCTCTACAAGAACCACAACGTCTTCGCCGACTTCTCCGGCCTGGTGCTGGGCGACTTCACCTACGAGTTCGAGCGCTACCTGATGCAGCGAGTCGAGGACCTGATCGCCTACATGGGTGACCCGGGCAAGCAGCTCATGTACGGCACCGACTGGCCGCTGGTGGAGATGGGACCGTACGTGAAGTTCATGGAGAAGTTGGGGTTCAAGGGCGACGCAAAGGAGCGGGTCTCCTGGAAGACCGCGGCCGACCTGTTCAAGATTGACGTCTCCAAGCTGGGGAAGTCGAAGTAGTGTTCTCTGACGCACGCCTCCCAAACCGGCACTGCATCGGTCTCCCGTCCGCCCCTCGTCTGGCCGGATCGTTTCTTCTGCTCGCGTGCTGTGCCGGATGCGCCCCAGACGCGGCTCCCGCACCGTCGAGCAGCGGAGTGGATGAGGCCGGAAGAGGGACCGAAGTCCTGGTATCCGCCGCAGCGTCCCTCTCTGACGCCTTCGCCGAAATCGTCACCGCCTTCGAGGCCGCCAACCCCGGCATCACCGTTGCGCTGAACCTGGCCGGGTCCCCTGCGCTTCGTGCCCAGATCATGGAAGGGGCTCCAGTCGACGTGTTCGCGTCCGCCAGTACCACGATCATGCAGCAACTCATCGCCGCTGCTGAGGTGAGCCAAGTGGAGGCGGTCTTCGCTGAGAACCGCCTCATCATCGCCGTACCTCCCGGAAACCCCGGAGGTGTGACCGACCTCACCGATTTCGCACGAGCGGAGCTTCTTCTGGGACTGTGCGGCGAGGCGGTGCCCTGTGGGAGTTTGGCGCGGCGGGTATTTGAGCGGGCCGGTGTCAGTCCAGTTGTCGATACCGACGAGCCCGATGTCCGGGCACTCCTCACCAAGATCGCCCTGGGCGAACTCGACGCCGGCATCGTCTATGTGACCGATGTGCGCTCGGCCGGAGACGCCGTACTGGGCGTCCAGATTCCGGACTCACTCAACCTGACGACCGGTTACCCGATTGCGGTCCTCGACGGTGCACGCCATCCGGTCGAAGCGCGCTTGTTTGTCGCCTTTGTTCTGTCCGTGGCTGGACAGGCGATTCTGGCGCGACACGGATTCGTGGCGTCATGAGTCAGCGCCCAACCAGAAGCGCCCGACCCCCCTTCTTCTGGCTGATTCTGGCCGCGTCAGGCGCTGCCCTTTTCCTCCTGCCGCTGGTGGGACTGCTCGCTCGCACGCCGTGGGCACGACTGCCCGAACTGCTGGCCAGTGAAGTCGTGACGGACGCACTTCGTCTTTCCGTGATCACGTCGGTCAGTGCCACCGTGATTGCCGGTGTTCTCGGAATTCCACTTGCCTGGGTCCTGGCCCGGATGGACTTCCCCGGCCGGGGCCTCCTGCGTGGAATCGTCACCCTGCCGCTCGTGCTGCCGCCTGTGGTCGGCGGCGCGGCGCTGCTGTTCGCCCTGGGGCGGCGCGGGCTTGTCGGCGCTCCCCTGGCCGACGCCACGGGCCTTGTCCTGCCCTTCTCGACCTGGGGTGTCATCCTCGCGACCACCTTCGTTTCGATGCCATTTCTGGTCATCACCGTCGAGGGCGCGCTTCGTTCCATGGACCGTCGATACGAGGACGCGGCCGCCACGCTGGGGGCTTCGCCGTGGACGATACTTCGGCGCGTGACCCTGCCCGTGATCGCACCCGCTCTGGTATCAGGGTTCGTACTGACGTGGGCCCGGGCCTTCGGAGAGTTCGGAGCCACGATCACCTTTGCCGGCAACCTTCAGGGTCGCACCCAGACCCTCCCACTGGCCGTGTTCGTGGCGCTGGAAAGTGACCGCGAGACGGCGGTCGCGATCAGCCTGTTGATGGTGGCGATCTCGCTCATTGTGCTGATCAGCCTGCGCGATCGCTGGTGGGGAGTCCGATGATGACAGGACTGCAGGCCCGGATTGTCCTTCAGAGAGGCGATGGCTTTTCGCTCGACATCGCCCTGGCGATTCCGGCCGGCCGCACCTTGGCGCTGGTGGGCCCGAACGGGGCTGGCAAGTCGACAGTCGCCGCGGCTCTGGCGGGCCTGCTCTCGCTGGATTCCGGGGAGATCACGCTCAGCGGCACACTGCTCGACGGTCCAGCGACGGGCGCCTTCGTCCCACCCCAGGACCGCCGGCTGGGTCTCGTCTTTCAGGACAACGTCCTTTTCCCACACCTGACCGTTCTTGAGAACGTCGCGTTTGGTCTTCGCAGTCGTGGAGTTCCGACCGCGCATGCGCGATCCCAAGCGGCCGCGTGGCTGGAGCGGGTTGGACTGGCGGGCCTCGATGATCGAAGGCCGGGCGAACTCTCTGGAGGACAGGCGCAGCGTGTGGCGCTGGCCCGGGCGCTTGTGACGGACCCGGCCATGCTCCTGCTCGACGAGCCGATGGCGGCGCTCGACGTCCGCACCCGGGGCGAGGTGCGCGCTTTCCTGTCCCAACACCTGGCCAGCTTTTCCGGCCCGCGACTGCTCATCACTCACGACCCCTCTGAAGCGCTCGAGATGGCCGACGAGATCTGCGTGCTTGAGGGCGGTCGCATCACTCAGACGGGCAGCCCCGATGAGATCCGGATGCGGCCCCGTACCGCGTACGTCGCGGAGTTCGCCGGCTCGAATCTGTTTACAGGCCATGCGACGGAGTCCGGGGTCTCGATCGGCGAGATCACCCTGGCCACGGCTCACCCCGAAATGCGCGGGGCAGTCCGCGTCAGCATCCGACCCAATGCGATCTCGGTGCATTGCAGTGAGCCTGGAGGGAGTCCGCGCAACCGATGGCAGACCCGCGTGGTGCGCGTTCAAGACAACGGAGGCAGCGTCCGGATTCAGACCGACGGCCCGCTACCTCTTATGCTGGACGTCACCCCGGCCGCGAGGGCGGAGCTGGCGCTTGAGCCCGGCGCTGAGGTGTGGGTTTCGGTGAAGGCCACGGAGATCGGGGTGGAATCGGTCGACGGCTGAATGGCCGATTTGGATGGGCTTTTCGGGCCCGCCAGCGGATCAGGCCTTCTTTACGAACTCCGTCAGGATCACGATCCGCTGCCCTTCCACACGGCCTTCGATGTGGGCGGCATTGTCGCTGACCACTGCGATGTTGCGGACGGCGGTCCCACGTTTGGCCGTGAACCCCCCGCCTTTCACCACCAGATCCTTGATCAGGGTCACGGTGTCGCCCGTCGCGAGAAGTGCGCCGTTGGAGTCCCGGTGCTCAACCGAATCGTCCGAGGGCCGCTCCGGCTCGACTTCCAGTTCGGCCCAGGCCCGAAGCTCGTCATCCAGATAGAGCATGTCGAACAGATCGCTGGCCCAGGTCTCATGCTTGAGCCGCCGAAGCATTCGCCACGCAAGCACCTGAACCGCTGGCGCCTGACTCCACATTGAATCGCCAAGTGGCGCCCAGTGCTCGGGCTCCATCGTAGCCGGATCCTCAATCTGACTGCGGCACTTCCCACAGATCAGAACCGATTGATCCGCCGACTCATCGGACTCCGGCGGAACCGGGAACACGTGAAGGCGACGTGAGGCCAGGCAGAGTTCGCAGGTGTCACCTGCGCGGGCGGTCAGTTCGTCGAGTGCGGCCATGATCGGTCGGGCTTGAGTTCAGGATTGGACGCGGGAAGATCACAAATCTTTCAACGATGCCGAAGCCCGATGGCGTGATACAGAGTGACCGGGCCTCCCCCGAACCTGTACCTTGGGATAGGTGAAGCGGTCGTAGCCGCGCGTGTCAAATTGCGCATGGCGTACTGGGATGGCTGGTGATCCGTGGGATCTCCTTGCCGGATCTGTGGATTCAACCTGTGACCTGACCGCACACTCACAAGAATGGTATAGGGGCTGGACACATGATCCGTAACTTCTGGCGGACCCGAGGCACTCTCTCCGGCACCCCGGCCCATGCCGCAAGGGTGAGCCTCCTGATGATCTCACTCGCCGCCTTTTCTGGGGGCGCCACGGGCGTTCAGGGCCAAGCCACCGCGAGTGACTCGGTCGAGGTCATCTCAGGTGCTGACTACGGGGCGGGTGGCATCCGGCGCTTTCTGCTGGGAACTCACTATAGGGATCTCTGGACCACCCCTATCAAGGTCCCCTACCTGAACCTCGGTACCTTCGCGGGCGGCCTGACACCCACGAGCGCACATCAAGGAAGCCAGACCACGTCCCTGCGCTTTGACGGGGCGGACGGTCGTGAATACCAATTCCGAAACGTTTACAAGACCCCGACCGCAACGTTGGACTCCGTATTTCAGGGCACCCTCGTTGCAGACCTCATTCAGGACGGGGCCAGTGCGTCTCATCCGTTAGGATCGCTGATCGTCTCCCCGCTACTCGCGGCCGCCGGCGTTCTGCACGCACCGCCCGTGGTGGCGGTGATGCCAGACGACCCGAGACTCGGGGAATTCCGAGCCCAGTTCGCGGGCAGCCTGGGAACCATCGAGGAGCGACCCAACGAAGCCGATGAAGAAGGTGGACGGGGGGGATTCGGGACGACGCTCAACGTGATCGGGCCCGATCGGCTCTTCGAACGCATCGATGACGGACCCGAAGACCAAGTGGATGTACCACAGTTTCTCACCGCTCGCCTGCTCGACATCATGATCGGCGATCGTGACCGCCATCGTGACAACTGGCGCTGGGCGTTACTCGATGATTCCGGACCTGTGAGATACTGGCAGCCCATCTCGCGAGACCACGACGAGGCATTCGTCAAGCTGGATGGACTGGCCTTGAGTCTCGCGACCGCCTACTACCCTCAGCTGGTGAGTTTTGGACCCGAGTTCGATAACCTCAGCAGCCTGAACTGGCACTCCCGGGAAATCGATCGTCGCTTTCTAACTGGCGTGGACAGGGCTGCTTGGGATTCGACGGCGACTTGGATTCAGGGACAGCTCACCGATGATGTGATCGAACGCGCGGTCCGGGAGCTGCCGGAGGCCATGTACGCGGTGGGTGGAGCGGACCTCGAAGGGGCAATCAAGTCGAGACGCGACGCGCTCGGAGATGCGGCGGATGAGTACTATCGGTCCCTCGCTCAGGAAGTCGAGATCCACGCGTCGAACGCCGACGAGATTGCCGAGATTACTCGCGTGGACGACCGGTTCGTGGATGTCACAATCAGAGGGGTTGGTTTTGACGACCCGTACTTCGTTCGTCGTTTCGATGCGGAAGAAACCAAGGAAATCCGCATCAACATGTGGAGGGGGGATGACCGCGTCGTCGTCGGGGGTGACGGAAGCGACAGAATCCAACTCCGGATCGTCGGAGGTTCGGGCGCGGACGAGCTCGTCGACGCGAGTCGGGCGGGCCACGTGCGGTTCTACGACGCAGGCGATCGAACAGAGACCGAGTTGGGGTCCAGTTCCTCGATCGATAGCAAGCCGTTCGAGGAATGGGTAGGCTCGGACCTCGATCGCTACCCGCCACGCGAGTGGGGCTCCTGGCGCCGATCATTTCCGTACGTCCAGGCGGGGCCGAACTTCGGGGTGTTGCTGGGCATGGGTGTGACCCTGTACCGCTACGGCTTCCGGAAATCACCCTACTCCTCCAGCATGACCATCTTCGGTGGGCTGGCAACGGGAGAGGGGTGGGGGACGGTGAACCTCGAGGCGGATCTTCGCCGGACGAACTCGGACGTGCATTGGGTGCTGAGTGCGAACGCATCGGGGATCGACCGGCTCCGCTACTACGGACTAGGCAACGACACGGAGGGCGGTGCGGCCACCCGCTTCTACCAAGTCGAGGTCAACGACTTCCGGGCGGAGCCACGGTTGGTCGTCCCCCTGGGGGTCAACTCCCAGCTCGCCCTGGGTCCCTCCGTCCGTTACCTGGACTCGACTCCAGATGACATCCCCACCCTGTTCAACGAGGTCAGTGACACCCTCGTTGGCGCCAACGGGTTCGGTCAGGTCGGGGGCGGTGTCGAGATCGAATTCGATACGCGAGACAACTCCGTGGCACCGACACGAGGCGTTCTGGCAAGCCTGTCGGGACGGGTGGTTCCTCCGATGTGGGATGCCGAGGACAGCTTCGGGATGGTCACTGCGGAGACCCGTGCCTATTGGTCCGCCCCGGACAATCGGATTCGGCCGACGCTGGCGCTCCGTGCAGGTGGCGAGAAAGCTTTCGGCTCCGTTCCATTCCATGAAGCAGCCTATCTCGGTGGACGGAGCAAGCTCCGAGGGTGGGATACGGAACGCTTCGCCGGTGATGCCTCACTGTACGGCGGGGCTGAACTACGACTGTTCCTCGCTAGATTCAGCCTCATGCTACCCGCCAATTTCGGTGTGTCGGGCTTCGCCGATGCGGGCCGCGTTTTCGCCGATGGCGAATCTCCCGGTGGTTGGCACACGGGCGTGGGAGGAGGGATCTGGATCGCGTTCATCGATCGGGCGAACACCGTCTCTCTAACGATCGCGACCAGCGACGAACGAACGACCCTTTATGCTGGGTTTGGTTTTGCGTACTAGGGTAGTGTGGCAGAAGTCCCGTGTCCGTACCGAGAGTGTCGCTGCGCGGCTCCAGTGTGGTGTATCAAAAGTGTCTCGGCCATTCGAACGCCGATGCAGCGACGCACCAATACAACGATTTGTCGGCCATCAAGGGCGGCTCAGTTGCTCAGCCAAGCCTGCTCTTCGCCCAGTTCGCATGCTCGCGGACGAGATCGGAATGATCCGCTGCCGCTCGCTCCAACACGGGCCGCGCGCGCTCAGCCGCCTCGGTGGATGTGGCCCCCCAGTTCCCAAGCGCGACACAGAGATTCCTCAGCATTCCGTTCCGCCGAGGGCGGCTGAGAGGCGATTCCGCAAAGACCCTGAGGTATTCCTTTCCCGACATCGCCAAGATTCGCTCGGTCAGATCCACAAGGCTGACACCGTCCAGGTCGGGGCGTGCTTGATACTCCGGACGGGCCTCCTGTCCGGGTCCGAACTTGTCGGTCCAGGGACATACCTCCTGGCAGATGTCGCACCCGAACACCCGCGTCCCCATCGGCTCCCGCAACTCTTCTGGAATGGCCCCCCGCAGCTCAATCGTCAGATACGAGATGCACCGCCTGGCGTCGATCTGCGGAGCGCCGTCCTGATCGCGTCCAAGCAGCGCTCCCGTCGGACAGGCGTCGACACACGCATTGCAACTGCCACAGTGGTCGGCTTCAAAGGGCGCGTCGGGGGTGAGTTCACGGGTGGTCAGAATCACCCCGAGAAGGAAGTACGATCCCCGCTTGGGATGGATCAGCAGCGTGTTGCGGCCAAACCAGCCGAGGCCGGCACGGCGGGCCAGGTCGCGTTCCAGAAGCGGGCCGGTGTCGGCGTAGGCAGTCCACCGATGCGGTTCGTCAGCTTTAGCAGTCGCATCAGCATTCTGATCCTCACGGGCGCGATCGGAGTCGGGGGTGTTTCCGCCCCTCACCTCCGCGCCCAGGAGCCCACCCAGTTCCCGGAGTCGCTCGACCAGGGTCAGGTGATAGTCCCGCCCTCGGGCGTAGCGAGCTATCAACGCCTGCCCTCCCTTCGAAGGAGCGCCGTCGTCCTCCTCATTGGCGCTGTTGTCTCCCGCCGGATAAGCCTCAGCCACCACGATCACCGACCGCACGCCGTCCAGCGTCGCCACCAGACTCCCTCTTCGGCGCACCCCATCCGCATCAGCGAGCCACGTCATCTCGCCATGGTTCCCGTCGGCCAGCCAGGACCTCAGGTAGTCGATGTGGCCGGGATCATCGGCGGTGGTGATTCCCAGATCAGCGAATCCCAGCGCCTGAGCTCGCGCGCGGAGGCGTGCCTCGATCGAACTGACGCCCGACTCATCGGCCATCAGGCGTTCCCGGACTTCCGGTTTCGGGATACCACTTCGAGCACGCGATCGTGGCGGGCGAAGATGACGACGTGGTTGCCCGCGACGATCGGGACATCCCGTTCTGGATCGATCATGACCTTGTCGCCTTCCTGAACGAGCACCACCTCCATGTCGTTCTCGTCTTCGAGAAGTCCGACTTTTCGTCCCGCCATGAAGCTCCCGGGAGGGATGCCAAGACGAACCGTCGAATACTCGTGGCCGGCAATGCGAATCGTCTGCGTGATTTCGATTCCCAGCGCGGCACCTGCGAAGGCTGGAGCCGACAGGTCCGCGGCGGACATGACGGTGTCCACCAGCCCGAAGCGCTCCATGCGGTCGCCGACGGAGCGATCCCAAACTCGGGCGATGATCCGGACGCTCTCATTTCGGGAGCGGACCTTCATCACGATCTCAAGATTCAGTCGGTCGTTGCCGGTGCAGGCAACGAAGACCTCGGCCTGGTCCAGACCCGCCTGTTGCAGCGTCGACGACAAGAGCACGTCTCCCATCACACAGGGCACGCCCCAGGTGTCGAGTGCTTCGCGGGCGGAATCGGCTGGCGCCGAGTCGATCACCGCCACGTCCATGCCCATGTCGTGGAGGTCTCGGACCACCCTCAGGCCGACGTGCCCGGCTCCAAGAACGATGGCGTGATTCTTATAGGTCATGGCGATTGCTTCTCCCCAGCGGTCCCGGTTGTCTTCACGATTGAAGAAAAGGTCCAGAAAGTCGGCTGCCCCAAGACCGACCAGCACAATGAACAGCACGGGCATCACATAAAAGAAGGCCACCAACGGCAACTCGGGCGGCACGGCCTCCGGTGCTTCGAGCAGCATCAGCTGCAGCATCAGATAGGGGCGGTCGATCAACGGGATGTATTCGCCCCGGATCGCCTGATAGAGGATGCCGTACAGCATCCCGCCTCCGATCGTGCTGGCGGCAAAGCCCACGATCGGGATGCGAAACTCCCTGAGGAGCGCGGAGACATGCGTGACGGCAGCACGAAGCCGCCCGACTAGGCGTGACCGCCGCCGAGGCGTGGCCAGCCGACTTTCAACTCCGGTAGGCAATCAGACTCCAGTGGATGGTGGCGAACGGAGGGTAACCCACCGCAGAGGGCGGCCACCAGTCTCGATTCAGGTCACAATAGCAGAAGGGCCCGATCAGTAACGACCGGGCCCCTCGCATTCTTCTCGACCCACCGCGGGATCTACATCCCGGGAAGCCGCATCACCTTGATGGTCGGGATGTCGAACTCGTCGGTCTCGATGATGGCGATCAGGCCGTTCGGACCGAGTGCGTCGGGGATCCGCATTCCATCGGGATCGAAGGTCCCCAGGTAACGACCATCGGCGGTGATCAGGTCCGTCGGACCGTCCTCTCCAGGAACGTTGGAGGAGCGCTGGACCCAGATGCGGCCTTCGGAATCAACGGCCAGGGCTTCGATGATCGGAATCTCCGGGTAGAAGACCATACTCTCCACTCGGTCCTCCATCATGCGGCGCATGGCATCCTGGTCAAAGGACATCCCGCCACCTCCGCCACCGACGGTGAACATGCGGGGACCGCTGGACTCCTGGGCCTCGGCAAGCTGGCGATCCCTCTCCAACTGCTGAATCCCCTCGTCGGCCACAGTCGGCGAAATCGGGCGACCGAGGGTCGACTGGACCATCCCGGTAGTCGGGTCAACGAGTTTGAGGTTGTAGGCCGACGAATCGGAGACAACGAGTCGCCCATCCGGAAGCACCCCAAATGAGAGGCCCGGTTCGAACGCCTGAAGTCGCGACATGCGAATCTGCATCGTATTGCTCGCATCCCCGCCGGTCATCTCGGACTCACCACCCTCGGGCGGCTCCGGGGGATCCCAAGCCATGAACGCATCGGAACCAGCGACGTCGGACTCAAGTGTGAAGCGATGGATAGGTCGGCCTTCGGGCGGACCCCCCATCGAGACCGAGACAGAGTTCCGTCCGCCGCCGGGGCCACTCGACATGCTCATTCGAATGCCACCGCTGCTGACCAGCCCACCCCCCGGGAGCGGGTGCATATCGCCGGTCGGGAGGCCCTCACCTGCCAGATCGACGGACACGTTTTCGAGCCACGTGCCGTCTCGGTCAAACATCACGAAGCCGCGATGCCCGATATCCGTGATCGCCAGTCGCCCATCGGGAAGAACTGACATGGCCAGCGGCTGATTCAGCTCGCCCGGCCCCTCCCCCGCCCCGCCGATCGTCTTCACGAATTCGCCGGTCGGCGAGATATGGGTGATCGTGGAAGTCTGCCCATCCAGAACGAACAGATTCCCATCGGCATCGAAACCAAGTCCGGCAACCCGGCCAAACTCGGCCCACTGCGGCGCGTCGAAACCACCCACGGAAAAGAGTTCTGTGGGCGCCCACTCCACCGGCCGGTCGGGACTGTCGAGCCCCTGACTGGGACCCGCGGACTCTGGATCACCGCCGGCGCACGCCGTCATCAGCGCAAGCGCAGCGACGGGGAGAAGAGTTTGGATGTCTCGGTGCAGCATGGTGGTACTCCGGATCGACTTGGGTTTCGGAGGGCTCGGAACGGGCCGAATGGTCAACGTAACCCACTCTGATGACTTCAGGGTCGCGGATCGTTGCCTTGGGTGGCCGCCGAACGCCGATCGGCGCCTCCAATGGTGCTCACTCGCTTCATCTGCTACTCCTCAAGTCGCTTGCCACCCAGCTCGATTCCCATCCAATCCAGCCCGCAGTCGATGATCGATCTCCAAGCCATTCGCAAACACTTCCCGATCCTGTCGCACACCACCTACCTGAATTCCTGCTCGCTGGGTGCACTGTCGGACCGGGCGGAAGCCACCCTGGCCGACTACCTCAGTCGCTGGAATCAGCGCGGCGCGGCGGCCTGGTACGAGGAATGGATGGGTCAGTTGGGCGAGCTGCGGGCGGCTGTGGCGCGGCTGCAGAACGCCAAAACGGGCGAGATCGCGCTCCTACCGTCCACCTCGGCCGCTGTTTCCATGGTGGCCGAGTCGGTGCCTCAGGGACGCCGCAATCGAGTGGTCGTCGCTGATCTCGACTTCCCGACTCTCCCCTACCAGTGGATGGTGAAGCCCGAGATCGAGGTCGTCCGCGTGCGCAGCCGCGACGGCATCGGCATCGATCCTGAACAGTTCGCCGAAGTTGTGGACGACCGCACGCTCTTTCTGGCGACGTCGCACGTGTTTTATTCGACGGGCTTCGTTCAGGACATTGCGCGCCTCGCACAGATCGCACGAGACGCGGGCGCCTTCAGCCTGATCGACGGCTACCAGGCGGCGGGACAGATCCCGATCGACGTAGCCGAGGCGGGCGTTGATTTCTATACCAGCGGACCGCTCAAGTGGCTCTGTGGTGGGCCGGGACTTTCGTATCTGTATGTCCGTGGCGATCTGATTCCGACTTTGAGGCCGCGCATCACCTCCTGGTTTTCGGCACGAGACCAGTTCGAGTTCGACGCTGAGAAGTTCGAGTTCCATGACGACGCCCGTCGCTTTGAACTGGGCACGCCCTCCCTGCCCTCGGTTCACCTGGCTCTTGGCGCTCACCGCCTGCTGGAAGAGATCGGGTTCGCGGCGATTCATGACCGCATCAGAGCGCTCACCGACCGGTTGGTCGATGCGCTTCGGGAAGCCGGCTTTCAACTCACGATCGCGCCGCGGGCCAGTCGGTCGGGGATCGTGATGGTTCAGCACTCGTGCGCGAAGGAAACGGTCGCCGCGCTGGAGGTCGCCGGGTTTGTCGTTGACTCCCGGCCGGGGCACGTCCGAGTAAGCGCGCATTTTTACAATTCGGAAGATGAAGTGGGCGCCTTTGTGGAGGCTCTCTCCGGCCTCGCCCCGCCACGCCGTTCGCGCTGAAGAAACCTTTTGCAAATTCCGCGGGAATTCATATGTTTACGTCAGAACGGCCATTAGGGCCGATATTATCCCGAAATCGGAGTACTGAAATGCGTCGTTCCCTGAGTTCGGCAGGGCTTGCCCTCGCGCTCGCGCTCGCCCTCGCCCCGGCCTCGGCTTCGGCCCAGTTCGCCATCGCGCCCAAGATCGGTACCACCGGGCTGGGTGCCGACGTCGCAATCGGTCTGGGCGACAACCTTGCCGCTCGCGGTGGCTTTGGTCTGTTCCCCGTTGACCTCACCTTCGAGGCCGGAGACATCAACTACGACTTCGAGACCCCGAACTTCATTACGGTGGGCCTCGACTTCTACCCGGCGGGCTCCTTCCGCCTGATGGCGGGCGCGCTGATCCGGCAGAACGACTTCAAGCTGACCGGGACGACGTCGGGTCAGTACGAGGTCGGTGACTCGACTTACACCGAGTCTGGAACCATCTCCGGTATCGTGACCAATTCGAGCACCGCCCCGTTTGTTGGCATCGGCTTCGGCCGTCACACGAGCCCGGGCATCGGGTTCTTCATCGACCTGGGCGTTGCCTTTACGGGTGATCCGTCGGTCGTGCTCGACGCCTCTCAGAACCTCAAGGACAAGCTAGGTTTCGAGGCCGAGCTCCGAAGGGAAGAGGCCAAGATCCAGGCCGACCTCCGCGGCGAAGGTGACGGCAGCTACGTGGACGTCCCGACCAAGCTCAATCTGTGGCCGTTCCTTCAGATCGGTCTCAAGATCGGTCTGGGTGGCTGAAGCCAGTCGGGTCACGGCGCCGCTCGTTGCGGTGATCCAGAATTGATGAAGGGGCGGGTGCCGATGTGGCGCCCGCCCCTTCTTCGTTCAGGCCGGCAAGGCCCTGTCGTCTCACTCCGCGGTCTCGCCGTCCTTTCGCGTCCAACGATGTGAATCCCTGACGCGGTACTTCTCCAGTACCCCGTCCAGCGCATCAGAAAGGTCGAGGCCCTGCTGGTTGGCGATGGCGATCAGGACAAAGAGGATGTCGGCCAGTTCCTCCCCCATGTCCTGGTCCACCTCGTCGGCCTTTTTGGCTTTGGGACCAAACCGGTGGTTCATTAGCCGGGCCAGTTCTCCGACCTCTTCGGTCAGGCGGGCCAGATTGACCAGCGGCGGCCAGTAGCCTTCCTCGAACTGGCCAATCCATTCGTCGACGCGCGCCTGTGCTTCCTTCAGATCCATGGATTCGCCCAAAAAGGAGTTTGATATTCCCACCAGGGGGCGGGGTATCTGTCCCATCGCTTCATCAATCCGCCCAGCGCCCCGCGAGTCTGGGGCGCGCTTCTCGATCCGACAGCGCTTTCCGATCCGCAAGCGCTTCTCAAGCGCGGAGCCTCCCAAAAGGCGGGCGCTGGGTCACGGCGTGAGCACCAGCTTGCCAAACACCCCGCCGTCCTCAAGGCGCTGATGCGCTTCGCGAATGCGGTCCAGAGGCATGACCTCGTCGATGACCGGCCCGACGGTCCCCGCAAAGACCAGCGCCATTACGGCTCGGAACTCGGCCGGCGATCCCATCGTGCTTCCCATGATGGTCAGCTGCTTCCAGAAAAGATGGCGCAGGTCGGTTTCAGAACGGGGGCCCGTGGTCGCGCCATAGCAGACGACCCGGCCCAGGACAGCCAGCGACCGGACGATCCCCGGCCACATGGCCTCGCCCACGCTGTCGATCACCAGGTTGGCCCCGCGCCCCGCCGTGGCATCTCGCACGGCGTTCACCCAGTCCCCTGCCGTACGGTCAATCGCGTGGGTCGCACCCAGTGAGCGAAGCCGTTCGCTGTTCTGGCTGCCGGATGTGACTGCCGTCACTTCGGCTCCCAGATGGGCGCCAAGCTGAACGGCGGCTGTGGCGACCCCACCGCTTCCCCCGGTCACCAGAAGCCGCTCGCCAGACTGGAGTCCGCCCCGAGTGGTGAGCCCGTGCCAGGCCGTCACGAAATTCAAAGCGGCCGCAGCAGCGGTCTCGAATGAGACATCGGAAGGCACCGCCATCAGGTTCTGCGCTGGCACGATCGTGAACTCGGCAAAGCCCCCGTCTGTGTGCTCGCCAATGAGTTGAAGGGGGCGCACTTTCGGATCGATGCCCAACGCCGCGCGTTCGTACCAGTCCCAGTTCAGGACCGGATCCACGACCACGCGCTCCCCGCCGGACCAGCCTTCGACCCCTGCCCCCACGGCATCCACCTCGCCAGCAATATCAGACCCACCGATGTGCGGCATGGTGGTATCGATCGGAAGCCCCCGCCGCACCCACAGATCCAGGTGGTTCAGGGCCGCGGCACGCACGCGTACCCGGACCTGACCGGGCCCCGGCTGGGGGATCGGTACATCTTCAAGAACCAGAACCGATGGGGGGCCGTTCTCGTGGAACCGTGCCGCGCGCATGAGTGACATGGTCCGAAACCTGAGCCCGCCGACGCGGGGCGTCCACCCGCGGGCACCGTTGGGAACGACAAGTGTGGTGTCTCAAAAGTGTCTCGGCCATTCGAACGGTGGCTCGCGAACTTTCGAGACACCACACAATCCTGTGTGCCGAAGGGGCTTGGCCTTAAGTTTTGCGCGTGTCCCATCTTGATGAAGAAGCCCCGACCAGCGCCGAAACGTCGGCATCCAGCGGACCGGACGAGTCAGACATTCACGGCTCCCCGGATGCGACTCTTGGCGGGTACTTCCGTACCCATGACCGTCCCCCTGCTTTTGAGGGCGCGGACGGACATCCGTACACGGTCTCCATCGAGGTCGAGAAGACCCCGGACCTGCGTGCCCCGTTTCTGGGCTACCTGGTCTTTCCACGCTGGGCCGCGAACGGGATGGGCATCATCGGACATGTCGAGACTCCGACGCTCTGGCAGGCGCGGACCTCCGAAGATGTTCTTGCTGAGGCAGGAGAGACGCCGCTCCTTCGAGTCAAAACCCTTCTGGATCAGGCGATCCAGAGCCGAGAATCCCTGATTCCAGAATCCTGATGCTGCGCACACCTCTCATCTTTCTCAGCCAGTCCTCGGCCGCCCGGTCGGTGGTGACCAAAACCCCGCTGCGAGCGATGAGCAAACGCTTCGTTCCGGGCGAGAACGTGTCCGATCTTGTCGGAGCCATCGAGGCCGCCAACGCCCACTCGCTCATGGCGACCGCCAACTATCTGGGCGAGTCCGTTCATGCCGAAGCGCCCGCCATACGTGCGGCTGACGTCTACATGAAGGTGCTGGACGAGATTTCATCCAAGGGGCTGAAGGCCAACATCTCGCTCAAGTTCACCCAGCTGGGTCAGGACATCAGCGAAACGTTCCTGAAGCGGAACCTCGGGCGCGTGCTGGAAAAGGCCGACGCGGCGGGCGTGTTCATCCGCTTCGATATGGAAGGGTCGGACTACACCCAGCGTACCCTTGATGCATTCGAGCGACTCTGGAGTGATGGCTGGCGTGAGGTCGGGGTGGTACTCCAGGCGTACATGAAGAGGACGGTTGGAGACGTTGCCAGGATGAATGAGCTCGGCGCTCGCGTCCGGCTGTGCAAAGGTGCCTACTCCGAATCGGATTCCGTCGCCATTCAGGACCGCGACCAGGTCGACGCCAACTTCGTGGCCCTGATGAAGGTCCTGCTGGCGGAGGGGCGCTATCCGGGGATCGCCACTCATGACAACCGCATGATCGACGCCACAATCGACTTCGCTGAGCAGGAAGGAATCGCTCGCGAGTCGTTCGAATTCCAGATGCTGCACGGCGTACGCCGCGACCTCCAGCGGCGGCTGGTTGGCGACGGATACAACGTCCGCACATACGTGCCGTTTGGTGAGCAGTGGTATCCGTACCTGATGCGGCGCCTTGCGGCGCGCCCCGCCAACATGCTCTTCCTGGCTGGCAGCGTGGTTCAGGAATCGCCTCTCGGATTCCTCTGGCCCCGCCGCAAGCGAAGCTGATGACTGGCGAGCCGTTTCTCCGCATTACCGAGGTCTTTCACTCGATCCAAGGCGAATCGACCTGGGCGGGGCTGCCCTGCACCTTCATCCGGATCACCGGATGTCCGCTGCGCTGCACCTGGTGCGACACCACCTACTCCTTTCAGGGCGGCGACCGCCGGACCCTGGCCAGTCTGGTCGAAGAGGCCGAGACAATCGGGACGAAACTGGTGGAGATCACCGGAGGCGAACCGCTGGTTCACGCCAACGCGTTCGAGCTGATCCGAATGCTGCTTGATCGAGATTTTACCGTACTGATCGAGACATCGGGGGCGGTGGACATCGCCCCCCGCGACCCCCGCGCGCACGTGATCATGGACCTGAAGTGTCCCGGATCGGGAGAGGTGGAGCGCAACATGTGGTCCAACCTGGACCACCTGACCGGGCGCGACGAGATCAAATTCGTAGTCGCCGACCAGACCGACTACGAGTGGGCTCGCGAAGTCATCCGCGATCGCAAGCTCGATGACCGCGTTGCCACCGGCACGTTGAAGGCTCTGCTCATCTCGCCAGTCCACGATTCGGTGGACCTGAAGCAGCTCTCGGAGTGGATTCTGGAGGACCGCCTTCCGGTCCGCTTCCAACTGCAGCTCCACAAGTTCATCTGGGACGCACAGACGATGGGTGTCTGACAGCCCGCTGCAACGCTCCCCGGGCTATTCTCGTCATACCTGAGTACGCCGCCGCACACTGAAGCGGTCGCCCGCGTCTCAAACACCGCTTTCCAATGCGTTCTCCTGCATCGATGGTTGCTGGCTTCCTTCTTTCAGCCGGATTCCTTGGCGCATGCAGCGGTGGCGATACACGAGACGAGGCCGGCGATGGCCCGCAGGTCGTTCGAGAAGTTGATGGCGACACGACGGTCGTCCGCACCGTCTCGGGATCCGTCTGGGGGCAGACCGCCACGCTCACGCCAGAGGTGGCGATTGGCGTGCTGGATGGCGACGAGAACTACATGCTGGGCTCGATCCGCTCCCTGACGGTGACCGCCGATGGGCGGATCGTGGCGATGGACAGCCAGATTCCAACTCTACGCGTGTACGCTCCGGATGGGACATGGCTGGCCAACTGGGGGCGAGATGGTGAGGGCCCGGGTGAGTTCGGTCAGCCCGACGGCGGCCTCACCGTGCTCTCGGACGGTCGCATCGTGGTCCGCGACCCAGGCAATGCCCGGTTTCAGATCTACTCCTCCGAAGGGACGCCACTCGATACCTGGCCGGTAATCCGAGGAGGCTTCAACACCAGCAATCCCTTCGCGCTTCAGGGAGACACTATTCTGACGCCGCAGGTGATCAATCTGGAGACCGCTGATATTGGCGACTGGAAAACGGGTTACGTACGGGTCAGTCCAACGGGAGAGATCCTGGACTCCATGGAGGTCCCCGATGCCGGTTACGAGGCGCCCAGCCTGCGGGCCAGCCTCGAGGGCAGCACCTCCATCAACTCCGTGCCCTGGAGCCCGGGGGAAGATTGGGCATGGCACCCAGAGGGCTATTTCGTCCACGGAATCTCGGACCGGTACGCCTTCACACTGCTTCGGCCGGGAAGTCCTCTGCGAATCGAACGGACGACGGAGGCCTATCCGGTCCAGGATGGCGAGCGTGAGCAGACGATTGCCACAAGCACCCGCAACATGCGCGGCACCGATCCCAACTGGCGCTGGAACGGACCCGCGATCCCGGATACGAAGCCGCCGTGGAGTGATCTCTATACCGGTCGGGACGGGCGCATCTGGGTCTACCGCAATGGGCCGGCGTACGAGGTGGAGGACTCCGACTTTGACGCCACCGACCCGGATGACATCGAGATCCGCTGGCAGCAAGACGCCATGTTCGACGTCTTCGAGTCGGATGGCACCTTCCTGGGCACGGTCGACGTGCCGCGCGGCTTCTCCACCTATCCGACGCCGATTTTTGACGGTGATAACGTTTGGGCGACCGTCCGGGACGAGTTCGATGTTCAGCAGATCGTCCGCTTCCGGATCACCTTCCCGCAGAGCGCGAACTGATCCCGGGCGACGCTCGGCCTTGAGGTCGCGTTCGGTAGGGCGTTAGCCTTCCGCATGTCTCCTCTTCGCTCGATCCTCGGCGCACTGCCTGACCTGCCACGGTACGCGGATCCGCATTTCGACTTTACGATGCGCCAGCAGGCGGGCGTCTCGGTGCTCATGCGAGCGGCCGACCCGGTTCATCTGCTCTTCATCAAACGAGCGGAGAACCCGAGGGATCTCTGGTCCGGCCACATGGCGCTTCCCGGCGGGCGGCGCGAGTCGAACGATCACGATCTGCTCGCCACGGCCATCCGCGAGACCCAGGAAGAAACCGGGATTGATCTGGCGCCGGAAGCCCTGATCGGGAGACTGCCCCGGGTCGCCCCACGTGGGCCGCGCGTGCCCAGGATCGTTGTTGTTCCCTTCCTCTTCTCGGTACCTGCGGGAACCCGGGCAGTAGGGGCACCGGCTGAAGTGGAGCGGACCCGTTGGATCTCACTCGATCAGCTCCGCGACCCGGCGCACCGTGAGGACTATTCCGTCACCATCCCGGCCGGCCCGCGCACCTTCCCATCCATTCGCGTGGGGGACGACGTCATCTGGGGAATGACCTACCGGATCGTCGAGGACCTGCTGCTGCTGGACGGCGAGAAGCCGGCGGGCCCGGGAGCCAAGCCAGTCAATTCATCCCGATAGAGGGCAGGTTCTCGACCCACTCGGCAATGAAGATGTTGGTGTTCCCTTCGTGCGACGTGTTGCGATTGGAGCCCCACACCAGGTACCGGCCGTCCGGCGAGAACATCGGGAAGCCATCGAACTCACCCGTGTACGTGATCTGCTCCTGGCCGGTGCCATCGGTGTTGATCATGAACAGATCGAAGTCACGCCGGGCCGGATCCGCCTGGTTCGACGAGAAGATGATCTTGTCGCCCGAGGGGTGCCAATACGGTCCAAAGTTGGCGGCGCCGTTGCTGGTGACCTGAATCTTGTTGGATCCGTCGGCGTCCATGATCCAAAGCTCCAGAACCGACGGCCGGATCAGGCCGGCAACCAAGAGCCGCTGGTAGTCGGCCACATCCTCATCAGTCTCCGGATAGTGGGCCCGCCAGACGATCTTCGATCCGTCGGGTGAGAAGAACGCTCCGCCATCGTACCCAACACGATCGGTCAGGCGGAGCACATCCGAGCCATCAAGATTCATGGAGTAGAGGTCGAGGTCCCCGTCGCGCATCGACGTGAAAATGATGCGATCGCCGGTGGGCGAAATGGTCGCCTCGGCGTCGTAGCCCTCGGTGTCGGTCAGTTGCTGCATGTCCGAGCCGTCGGGATTCGAAGTCCACAGGTCATAGCTGGGATAGACCGCCCAGACATAGCCCAGCGCCATGTTCGGCGGCGCGGGGCAAATGGCGGACTCGTGATGGGTCGAGGCGTAGATGACCTTCTGGTCGCCCGGGTAGAAGTACGAACAGGTCGTCCGCCCTTCTCCGCTCGAAACGGCCGTCGTGTCGCCGGTCGCCAGATCCATGCGCCAGATCCGATCGCAGCTTCCTTCCGCGGTTTCGGTCCTCTGAAAGATCAACTCCGTTCCGTCGTTGGAGAAATATCCTTCAGCATTCTCCCCATCGAAGGTGAGTTGTCGCACATTTCGAAGGTGGCCCTCGTCGGCGTGGTCTTCAAACGCCACGCCCGCGGTCACCGTAAAGGAACTCACGTCCACACTGCTATCGGAGGTCTCCGCGTTCTCGCCACCACAGGCGTTGATCGTCAGAGCCACCACCATAACTGCGGAAATACGCTTCATGTCCGGTCGATCCGTTCTGGGCCCATTGGCCCTCGTTCTCGTTAGCACGCTCTATCCCGCCTCTCTCAGCGGCCAGGCGTGTCCCTCACCGGCGGTCCAGCCCGATTCGGTTGCGACCCCGATCACCCACGTCCGTTACCTGGCAGATGATGCACTGGAAGGTAGGGATACGGGCAGCTCAGGTGAACGCTGTGCCGCTGAATATGTGAGCAGGTGGTTTGCAGCGGCCGGCCTCCAGCCCGCCGGAACCAACGGCGCATGGTATCAGGACTTCGACGTCGCGGCCGACACGCGCGCCGGTCGTGCTGCAACCACGGCCCGCAATGTGGTCGGCATCCTTCCCGGGACCGATCCGGCCCGAGCGAGTGAGTATGTCGTGATCGGCGCCCATTACGATCACCTGGGGCGAGGTGGAAGCGGGTCGCTGGATCCCGATGGCGACCGCATCCACAATGGCGCCGACGACAACGCGTCAGGCACCGCCGCGCTGATCTCGGTCGCCCAGGCGCTGCAGGCGGCGGGTGGGCTCCCACGCCCCGTGATCTTCATTGCATTTTCCGGTGAGGAGCGCGGATTGCTGGGATCGTCGTGGTTCGTCCGGAACCCGACGGTCGAGATCGACAACACGGTCGCCATGCTCAATATGGACATGGTCGGACGACTTCGGGACAATCGGATCACCGTGTTCGGCGAAGCCACCGCAGTCGGCTGGGGTGATCTGGTAGGAGGCGCCAACGGGTCGCTCGAATCGCCGCTTGAGATCACGCTCATGCCCGATGGGTTCGGCCCTTCGGACCACAGCAGCTTTTACTCGGCGGGCTTCCCCGTACTCCACTTCTTCACTGGGACCCACTCTGAGTACCATCGCCCCGAGGACGACGCGGCCACCATCGATGCTGCCGGGCTCGTCAGGGTTGTCGACCTTGTCACCGCGGTCGCCACGGAGCTCACCGGGACGGCGGCTGTTGCCCCCCCCACGCTGGAGCCGATTCAGGGTGTAGCCCCGGAAGCCACCGAAGGCGGTCGCGGCTACGGCCCCTACTTCGGGAGCATTCCGGACATGGGCGCGGCTGATGTGGTCGGGGTCCGGATCAGTGGCGTCCGAGAGAACAGTCCCGCCGCTCGCGCCGGTCTGCAGGCCGGCGACATCATCGTCGGCTTCGGGGATGCCCCGGTGGGCGATCTGTACGAGTACACCGACGCCCTGCGCACATTCGGGCCGGGCGACCCGGTGAACGTCACGATCGAGCGCGGTGGACGGCAGCTGATCCTTCAGGCGATCCTGGGCGAGTCCCGGCGGTAGGAAAGGTGGGGGTCAGCTCCGCACGATGTCGATCCCGTGCTTGGCCAGCTCTGCGATGTACGGCTCGGCCGGGGTCGCTTCGTCGGGCGTGAATACGCCCTTCTGCGGGATCCGCCCGTCGGCCTGCATGAGGGCGGTGATCGCCAGCGAGTAACCGGTGGTCCTCTCCATGGCGGTCACACCGTGGGCGGCGTCATACCGGTCGATCAGATCAAAGGTCACGGTGTGCGCGGCAGAATCCTTGGTGCCGTCGATGATGACGCGCAGTGCGACCAGATCATCGCCGTTCGGGTTGCGCAGCTTCGGCGACACGATGTCGATGAACACGTCGCGCGGGACGACCGATCCGCCTGAAGTCTCAACCGGCTCGAGGTCGATCAGGCCAAGGTCACGGACGGCCTCCATGATCACGGCATGTCCCGGGTAACGAAGGGTCTTGTAGACCATGTTCGGAATCTTGCCCTTGTAGCGAATGGGCATCGAGGAAATTCCGCCAGCCGTGTGGAAGGCCTCCAGCGTGCCGACCGGAGCGGCGAACTCAACGTCCTCCAACTCCGAAAACGCCTTCTTCTCGACGATCTCGCCGTTCTCCAGCACGATGGAGAGCGTGGTGTAGTAGTCCAGCACACCGTGCATTGAGTAGACGATCTGGTAGTTGAGCGGCGGCTTGGGATGCTGTGGCAGCCCACCCACGAAGATGCGGACCTTGTCCGTGGTATCCATCGCGTCGATCCCGGCTTGGGCCAGAATGTTCACCATCCCCGGCGCGAGCCCGCAGTCGGGCAGCACGCTGACGCCGGCGGCCTTTGCCTTGTCGGCCAGGGTCTTCTGGTTCTCGACAATCTCGGTGTTGCCCCCCAGGTCGCAGAAATGCGCACCGGCTTCAATCGCCAGCTCGGTCATGTCGTAGTTCAGGGTGTAGACCAGCGCGCAGAGCACGGCGTCCATTCCCTGCATGACTTTGCGAACGGCGTCGTGGTCGGAGGCGTCCACCTGCACCATTTCAAGCTTCCCGCCAAGAAACGGCTTCAGGAATGGAGCGGGGGCGCTCACATTGAGATCGGCAATGACGACCTTCTCGACGTTGTCTCGACGAACCAGGTCAAACGCTGCTGCGGAGCCCTGCGCCCCACCACCAAGTACCAGAAATTTCATTCGATTCTACCCTTTATCTTTTTCAGTTAAAGCCCGGATCAGCCGAGCAGATCCAATTGCCCCTCACCGGGGTCTTCCTCTGAATCAGGCGCCGACTCGGGCGCATCGTCATCGTCGGGTTCTTCACGGAGATCGGTGTCTCCGCCCTGCACGCCCCAAGCCTCACTGGCCGCGGCCTGCGATTCTACTGGAGCATCGTCGGAAGCCGCCTCCGGATCCGAGCTCGGCTTCTCAGCGGCACTCGATTCCGCACTTCGCGTCACTTCGACCACACGATCGCTCTTGGCGAGCTTGATGATCGACTTGCCCTGCGTGCGACGACCCTGCTCGGGAACGTCGGCCATCTGAATCCGGTCGACCCGTCCCGACGCTGTGACCACCACGACCTCGTCAGCTTCGACGACTTCGAGTGCAGCGACGATCCCGGATGCCTTTCCGGAACTAGGGACCGCCATGGTCCCCTGGCCACCTCGCTTCTGAAGCGGGAACTCCGCCACATCGGTGCGCTTGCCGTTGCCGCCTTCGGTCACGGTCAGAATCCAGGCATCCCGGCGGATCATCATGACCCCGACCACCGTGTCATCGCCCTTGAGCCCGATCCCCTTCACGCCCTTTGCGGTGCGTCCCTGAGTGGGTACGTCGGTCTCGGGGAAGCGGATGGCCCGGCCGCCCTTGGACAGCAGGAGCGCTTCGGCTTCGCCATCGGAGAGTGCGACATCCAGGATGCTGTCCCCGTCGTTGACACCGGCAGCAATGACGCCGGTTGCTCGGGGGTTTGAGAACTCCGAAAGAGCAGTCCTCTTGATCAGACCCTTTCGGCTGACGAAGAGCAGGAGCTTGTCCTCGGCTTCCAAGTCTTCAACCGGCAACACGGCGACGATTCGGTCGCCACGGTCGGCGTTCGGCAGCAGCGAGTAGATGCTCTGTCCTCGCGACGATCGACCGCTCTCGGGCAGATCCAGAACCGAGAGAAAATGGCATTGGCCCTGTTCGGTGAAGGACAGAACCCAGCCGTTGGTGCGGGCCACAAAGATCCGCTCGATGTAGTCGTCCTCGTACTTCTCCATCCCGGCCAGCGCCTTGCCGCTCGAAACGCGTCGTCGGTACAGGTGCATGGGCATGCGCTTTGCAAAGCCCTCGTGCGAGACAGTGACGACCACGTCTTCGTCTGCGACCTCTTCGGCAACGGCGCCCGGGTCGTCATCCATCTCTTCGACGATCTGAGTGCGACGCTCGTCACCAAACTTCTCGACGATCTCGTTCAGCTCCTCAAGCATCACCTCGATCTGGCGTTCATCGCTGTCCAGGATGCTGCGGAGCTCGCCAATCATGGCCTTCAGTTCTTCCAGTCGGGTCAGCAGATCTGTCGCTTCGAGTCGCGTCAGTTTACCAAGGCGCATGTTCAGGATCGCATCAGCCTGGAGCTCCGAGAGGCCGAACTTGTCCTGGAGTCGTGACGACGCCTGGGGGCGATCCTTCGAACCCCGGATGATCTTCACGACCTCGTCGATATTGTCGAGTGCGACCAGGAGTCCTTCGACGATGTGCCGCTCGGCCTCGGCCTTTTCGAGATCAAAGCGCGACCTTCGCTGAATCACCTCAATGCGGTGATCCCGGTACTGCTCCAGCAACTGCTTGAGATTGAACTCCTTGGGCTGCCCTCGATCCAGGGCCAGCATGATGGCGCCAAAGGTGCTCTGCAGTGCGGTCTTCTTGTAGAGCAAAGCGACCGTTGTGGCGACATCCGCCCCACGCTTGAGCTCGATGACGATCCGCATTCCGTCGCGGTCAGACTCATCGCGAATGTCGGATACGTCCTCAGTCTTCTTCTTCCGGGCCAGGTCAACGATCTGCCCGATCACGCGCGTCTTGTTCACGGCGTACGGGAGCTCGGTGACAATCAGCTGAGACCTTCCGCCCCGGAGCGCCTCTTTCACGATGCGCGCGCGCATGATCACGCGGCCGCGGCCGTTGTGATACATGTCGTGGATCGGCTGCCGCCCGACGATGAAGCCTGCAGTCGGGAAATCCGGGCCTTTGACGTGTCTCATGAGATCGTCGATCGAACACTCTGGATCGATGGCCAGCAGCTTTATCGCGGCGGCGATCTCGCGAAGATTGTGTGGCGGGACGTTGGTGCTCATTCCGACCGCGATCCCACTGCTCCCGTTGATCAGGAGATTCGGAATTCGAGCGGGCAAGACGACGGGTTCGTTGAGGCGGCCGTCGAAATTCGGAGTGAAGTTGACCGTCTCGCGATCGATGTCGGTCAGCAGCGTGGCGGCGACGGCATCCAGCCGGGCCTCGGTATAGCGATAGGCAGCAGCCGAGTCGCCGTCGATCGATCCAAAGTTCCCCTGCCCATCCACCAGCGGATAGCGCAGCGAGAAGTCCTGAACCATGCGGACCATGGCGTCGTAGACCGCGCTGTCTCCGTGCGGGTGATACTTACCCAGCACATCTCCAACAACCGTCGCGCTCTTCTTGTGCGCCCGGTCGGGAGAGAGCCCCAGCTCGTGCATGGCGTAGAGGATTCGCCTGTGCACCGGCTTCAGGCCGTCACGCACATCTGGCAGCGCCCGCTGGACAATGACGCTCATGGAGTAGTCGAGGAACGACTCCCGCATCTCGTCTTCGATCGGGCGCGCGAGGATCCTTTCCCGCTGCTGAGCTGTGGCCATTCGGTGTCCAGGCGAGGGCTTGGGGGCCGAGATATGACGCTTCCGGCCCGGGGGTCGCCTATCCTCTAGGAAATCGCGGCACCCCGCAAGCTGATGAGCCTGAGCGCATGCCTCAACGCAGCGACGCCGCACCCCTGGCTGGGGAGTGCGGCGTCAGATCGCCAGCGTAAAGGTGGTGGGTCAGTCGCAGTCGAACCCGGTGTCGGGGCCCGCGCCGGACTTCGCCAGAACCTCGATTACCCGATTGCGCAGGCCCTCGGGGACTTCAGGCCGGGAGACCGCCTCGCACATCCGCCGCCGAAAGCTTTCTTCCAGCTTCAGGTGCGGATAGCAGCGGGCGCAGACCCGGAAGTGCTCTTCGACCTGGGCCGCACCGGCGGGATCCATCTCCCCGTCCATGAAGTCGTAGACCTTCTCCAGCGCCTCGCGGCAGTCCATGCCGTCGTCATTTCCGCCGAGCATGCGACGGATCGCCTTCATGATCATTGCTCCACCTCCGAGCGCTGCTCGATATAACCCATCTCGACGGCAAACTCGTAGAGCACCTTCTGCAGCTGCCTGCGACCTCTGAACAATCGACTCTTTACGGTTCCCACTGGCACATCCATGAGCTCGGAAATTTCACTGTATGACAGTCCCTCAACATCGGAGAGGACCACCGCCGTCCTGTACTCTTCGGGCAACTGATCAATCGCTTTGAGCACTTCGTCATCCACAATCGAATTGAAGAAGTTGCCCTCTGGATCCTTTCCCGCTGCCGAACTCCAGATCGGACTGATGATGTCAGCCGTTCCGGCCGCGAGTTCGCGCGGCGCTTCCTGCTCCACAATCTGATCGTGTCGCTGACCTCTCTCCTGCTGCCGGAGAAAGACGTTCCTGCAAATGGTGAATAGCCAACTCTTGGCATTGGTTCCGACCGCATACTGAGCCCAGGATCGCCAGGCCCTCAGGAAGGTCTCCTGGACCAGGTCCTCGGCGCGGTCGGGTGACCCGGCCAGGCGCAACGCAAAGCGGTAGACCGCATCCAGATGAGGAAGCGCCTCTGCTTCGAAGTTGTCCCTCTGATTCGTTTCCTGACTCACTTCATTTCCATTCCGTGAGAATTTCCTCGAACTCTTCAGCCATGGACGGGTGACCGTGCCGATTGGCCGCCTCGATTCCCCGTTCCCACGCCGCTCTGGCTTCGTCGGATCGGCCAAGACGGCGCAACGTCTCCCCAAGGCGACCCCAGGCGTTTCCTTCGTCGTCGGTCTGACTCAGGTAGGCTTGTAGCTGCTCGACCGCCTCTTCAAACCGCTCGGCCTTGAGAAACTCAAGCGCCAGGCCAAAACGTAGCCTGGCGTCGTCCGGTCGGCGCTCCAGCATTGCTTGAAGCGCTTCAATCCGGTCAGTCATGACAAGCTCGCGGAATTACGAAGGGGCTCCCTATGAAGGCTGTCAACAGCCTTCTAGTCAGGAAAAGCGAAGGTCCGGGCGACTTCGGGCGTCGGAGACTCACCGGTGACCAGCTCAATCAGGGCGCGCATGTGGCCGCCCATCTCCTGCAGCCGTCCCAGCACCGCCCTGCAGTGAGCATAGTCAAAATAGGCGGCGACCGCGTTCTCGTCTGCCGGGTGCATGGCCAGGATGGTCGCGTCCATTTCGGCGTAGAGCTTGGCGAGAATGGCGCTGACCGCGACCTCGACCTCCTGCTGTTCATGCAGGGAGTCGATGGAAAGGTCGCCTTCCAGGAGGGGAATCAGAGCCTCGACAAGCGCACGCTCCTCGGGCGGCGCCGCTACGGCGACCCCCTGATCCTCGGCCTCGCCGAGGAATGCACCGGCACCAAACTGGAGTGCCGTCAGCTCTTCGAAGTTCACGTTGAAAATCACGGGTCTGCTCCCTCGGTCTGCTCCCTCAGGTTCCTGCTCTGTATTACTCTCACGGCCCTGCAAAAGTGTCACACCGCCTCCCACCCCCCACCTACTTATCGGACGCTCAGGGGGTTTGGACAAGTCCGACTGCCTTCAGGCCTTGGCCATTTTTCCGGATCCCGACACGTACAGCTCCAGCGATTCGACGATCTCACCATTGAGGGAGATATCAATGGAGTACGGGCCAGGCTCCGGAAACACGAACCCATCGAGATGGACCACCTGAGGAATCCGGATGCTCCCGCCTCCATTCTGTGGACCGATCCGAAGGGCGCCATCCATGCGCGACACTTCCTTGCCGCTCGGTGCGACCACAGCAATGCCCACCTCGTGCTCGCCCACCTCTTCGATGGACGCGTGGATTCGAAAAACCAGGCACATCCGCTCGTGACGCGCCGGGAATTCGGCTGCACCAATCCGGTCGAAAATTCCAAGAATGTTCAGCTTGCCTGCGCCATCTACGGTGGCGGCGTCGGCCAGGACGGCCAGATCGATCTGCACGGTCAGTTCCGGTTTTTGAGAACGCGGGGGCCCAACCAGAGACCACCCACGAGGTTCACGAATATGTGACAGATAATGGCGGGCCAGAGTGTCACGCCCACCACAAGGCTCGACGCGAACAGCATTCCCATCAAGCCCGTGCGAATGACACCAACGCCGCCCTGATAGGAATGGAGCAGAGCAAAGGCCAGCGAGGCGACTACGGCCGCCAGCCACGGCGAGGCCATCAGCGGCACCAGGATGGCCATCAGGTAGCCGCGGTAGACCACCTCCTCGCCCAGGCCGGCCACGAACGACAACACCACAAACATCTTCCGTTCGTGGACGTTCCGGGGAATCAGCCCTTCGGTGAGTGACGTTTCCGTCCACCCCAGGCGAATCCCCGTCAGATGGAAGAAGCCCATGATGGTGGCGGCGCCGAAGACCATCAGCCCCAGCATGGCACCGGCGGTCGCCAGATCAGGCTTGCCCAGGCCCATGGCGGGCAATCCGGGACCAATCGCTCCCAGAATCAGTGCCACCGAGGCCAGCACCAGAATCGTGGACGCCGAACCGACGTAGGCGCTCAGACGATCAGGTATGTAGCCGCCAGCCATCAGCATCTGCGAGAGGGCCAGGACCGGCAGCATCAACAGCAGAATCGACACGAAGATCGCGTCGGGGATCGACAGTTCGAAGCGCAGCGCAAAGCCGGCGATCACCAGCGGCATGAGCGCCAGGCCCACCCGCGTCAGGATGACGGATTCGCGGTTGTTCGGTGCGTCGTTCTCTTGTTTCACTTAAGCGGGAGCTCGCGTGAAAGGGTCTGGATGCGAAACAGGGTAGCGTCCAGATCAGCGTCCGTCGACCGATAATTCATCGGGCACATCCGCAGCGCGAATCGCCCCTCAAGCCGCGTCGATGACATCATCGCCACCCCTTCCGACACGACGGAGTCCTGAATCCGGTTGTTCCAGGCATCGATCAGGGCCGGCTGTTCCGATTCCGGCACGCCAGCCAACGCCCCGGCGGGGGGCAGCGCCCTGAAGCAGACGATTCCCAACGTGGCCTCGGAGAGCAGTTCCAGCTCGGGCGCCTCTCGGATTCGAGCTTCGGCGTAGCGACCACGATCGATACCACCCTGCACGGCATCGGCGATCTGGCCGCGCCCGTGCGTCTGAATCGTCATCCACACTTTCAGCGCTCTGAACGCCCGCGTCAGCTGAAGCCCTCGATCGGCAAAGTTCACCTGTTCGAGCCCCAGGTCGGTGTCCTGCAGGTACTCGGGCATGACGCGGAAGGCTCGGGTCAGATCATCCGGATCCCGGACCATCAGGCATCCCACCTCGTAGCTCTGGAACAGCCATTTGTGCGGATCCAGCGTGACCGAGCGCGCCCGCTCGATTCCGCGGAGCTGCTCCTGTCCGGTCTGGGTCAACACGGCAAAGCCCCCATACGCAGCGTCCACATGGAACCAGATGTTCTCGTGCTCGGCCAGATCGGCCAGGGGCCCCAGTGGATCGACGGCCCCGGTGTTGGTGGCGCCCCCGTTGGCGGCCAGCAGCACCGGCTCCAGGCCAGCGGCCCGATCCGCCGCGATCACCTCGGCGACGGCTGCCGGATCCATGCGGTAGTCGCGTCCTCCCGGAATTCGACGAATCCGGTCATTCGCAAAGCCGGCGATCCGAAGTGCCCGCTCCACCGAGGAGTGGGACTGCTCGCCGATGTAGGCGACCGATCGCGGCGTGAAGCCCGCCCAGTCCCGCGCCGCCACGACGGCGATCAGGTTGGCCGCAGATCCGCCCGAGGTGAAGAGCCCGCTCGCGCCCTGGGGCATGGAAAGCCAGTCCCGGAACCAGTCCAGCACCGTGAGTTCGACCTGGCTCGGTCCTGCCGATGCCAACCAGGTGCCCTGGAACACATTGAAACCCGACGCCAACCACTCGCCCATGATGGACGGCCAGGCTGGTGAGGACGGGACGAAGGCAAAGAAGCGCGGGTGGTCGATCCTGCCGGCTTTGGGCAGGACGTCCCGCAGGGCGCGTTCCATCACCTCTTCGACCGCGCGAGGGCCTTCAGGACAGGGTTCGTGAAGGAGGGGCTGCATCTCGGCCCGAGTGGCACCCTCCCAAGGTGGACCGTCCCGAAGGCCGGCCTGGCGCTCCACGATTGCATCCACAACGGCATAGCCCAGCCTTCGGACCTCCTCCGGTGACGTTTCCAGTGGAGATGAACTCACTCTGACCTGCTCCGTTGACGAGAATTAAACCGGAATTTAGTGTGATGTATCAAAAGTTCTGTTGCGGTCCAGCAAGGCCTGCAGCTACCAGAACTGAGCCAGTTTACACTACTCTTGTTGACCTTTCGTTATTGACCAACCGGAAATCAGATGGCCACGCAAAACGGTTCGACTTCCTTCAAAGTGCTCGACGCCTTCCCAGCGCCTCATACGGGCACGATTCTGCGGCTTCGGCTTCAGGAAGGAGAGGCTCCGACGTTGAAGGCGCTCCGAGCCGGTAGTTTGCGTGCAGAGGGACCCGGAGGCGAGAGCTGCGACTTCAAGGTTGCCGGCTTTGCGCTGTTCGGTGGAAAGGCCTCTGACGCCCGACTGGCACGCACCGGCCGGATCGACGTGCACACGACGCCGAATGACGCCGGCACGCCGGTGCCCGGACTCCAGTGGACGGTCCGCCTGACCTGACGCTGACCTTGAACCCGGCCAGGGAGTCCCGCGGCCGGTTACATCCCGAGGTCGAGTTCCTTGCCGAAGGTCTGTCGATACCAGGTGCGGACCTGTTCGTCACCATTGGGACGCTCCGCCAGCCAGGCGTCCCTCGCCTCCGGGAACTCGTAGCCCCTAAGCGTCAGGATCAGTGGCTTGAGCATCTCCGCGTCGTCCGCATAGATCAGTTCGTCCATGAGCGGATAGGGCGCAAAACCGAAGCTGGCACGCCCCAACAGCCAGGCGTCCGAGAGGCGCTTGAGGATGGCGGACTCGAGTTCGAATCCGGACAGGCCTACCGCCTCGGGTGCCCATTCGTCGAGACGCCCCACCACGGCCATCAGGTGAAGATGGGCGTAGATCTGGTAAACCTGCAGCAGATCGGGAGACGAACGCCGGTACTGGATCGAGGCGGTGTCCTGCGTTTCGGAGATCGCGAGCGTCTCCCACGGGTACACATCGGTCGAGGTCGGGCTCGGGGTGATCCAGAACGTCGGATCGAGGTCGATACTCTCGACCTCAGCGTTTACCCACTCGTAGACGTCCTTGAGATGGTCCGTGCTGCCGTTGAGTCGCGCGCCGGAACTGATGATCAGGGGCCGGGGTTCTGGGAGCTCAAGCGGGCGTGGGCCGCAGGCCGCGGTCAACGAAACGGCAGCGAGCGCCAATGCGGTAAAGAGGCCGCGTGACGAAAAGGGCGTCGGGGATACTGAGTGCATGGTGGTTCTCCGTGGGTTCATCTCGGCATCGCTCTACACCGATCAGACCCTTTTTGATCTTGTAATGCTTGACACCCCGGGTTCGCCCGTGGGAATTGGAAACGAATCAATGACACCTGATTGCTCTTTCTCCCCATTGATCGAGCCCTGGAGCACGATGGACCAGTTTCGCGCACCCACGTCGATGACCCCCGAAGAACTGGGAGACAGTCTCGCACGCCTGGTCTGGGAAAGCTTTACGGATTTCCTGGCACATGGTGACGCCGAGATCGGTCTGGAAGAGTTGGGCGTCCCTACCGAGGACGGGATTCCCAACGAGGGTGCGGTCGAAGAATCCTTGATCTTTCTGATGTGGGCACACACGCGTGGGGCTCAACTCGCCTTCACCGGACGCGCCGCTCAGGAAACGCTCAAGCAGGGGCTGGATTCCCTGCATCGGGCCGTGTTCGAGGATCTGGTCAAGAATGGCACACCGGCCGCGCAGCTCCCGCTGTTCGAGCAGAAGATCGCGGCTCGCTATGCCGAATATCACCGAGCCGCGGCGAAGGCCGACTCTGCACTGGGAAGAGCGGTCGTCGGCCATCTGGCTACCAGTGGTGCCGCCGATCCAGAGCTGGCCCACGCCATGGCGAACCGGGCCCTGGCCGTTGCGAACCCGCTTCGTGACTTCCTGGAAGAGGTTGAACTGGTCGCAGGCTGACGACCCTTCCGAGACTAGTAGACGTATTGGCTTAACGCTGAGCACCGACCACTTAGTCGGGCTGGTTGATCTCGTCCAGAAGGTCCACCGCCCGGCGCAGATGGGGGATCACAATCGAGCCCCCTACCACCAGCCCGACCGAAAGCGTCTCGAAGATCTGCTCGTTGGTCACACCCTCTTCCTTGCAGCGGATCAGGTGATACGAGATGCAGTCGTCGCACCGAAGGACCAATGAGGCGACCAGCCCCAGAAGGTCCTTGGTCTGAACAGGGAGCGCTCCGGCTTCATAGATCCGGGAATCCAGTGCAAAAAAGCGCTTGATGTCGAGGTTTCCGGCCTCGATAATGCGCTCGTTCATGCGCTCGCGGAATCCGCGAAACTCGGCGATGCGGTCGGTCATTGGTCTTGTCTCAGGGGGTTTGGCCCGGTCAGGACCGGACAATGCGCGGCCCGTCGGGGCCGGCGGACTGCCACTTCAACAACTCGAAGGGGCTGCGACACTTAAGGCACCAGTACGTCGATACCGAGGCATGCGACCCGAAGGCGTTCACAAGCTCCGTCTCGAAGCCGTCACAGAACGGGCAGGCCGGCGTCTCAGGAAGGCGCCCGATCGGCCTTTCAGGTGGGATCATTCGACGAAGAGCATGCGGTTGAGGTCGCCGCGCGCACGCTGAATCGCGTCCTCGTCCGGTGTGCCCGGACCACGACCCCGCCCCGCGCCCCATCCCTCTGAAACCGACGGCGCGGTGGGAATCTCGACGCCAAGCCCGGACAGCGGACCGGCGTAGGTCTCGGCAAAGCGAGCCAGACAATCGCTCGAGCTCGCGGCCAATCCAGCGGTAGCCAGGGTGGCAGACGCCTCGTCTCCCGGGGCCATCCACTCCATCGTGGAGGAGAGCATCCCGCTGAGAGCCTCCGCCATGCGGGCCCGCCCTTCGGCTGACGCACCATTCATGCGGCGGAGCCATGCGAGTCCCATATCGCGGTGGAATTCCTCTTCGCCCAGCATTTTGGGCACGCGAGACCGGGCCGCCTCGTAGGAGCCCTCCGAGAACCCGGTGAGAACCGCGCTGATGGCACCGTCGATGACCACCATGGCGGCAACCACCTCGGCCCAGTCCGTGAACTCCCGGTCCAGCGCCGGCATGCTGGCGTAGTCCTCGGCCGCACGATCGTGCTCGACTTCCTTGGGGTCCTCGCCAAAGTCCTTCAGCATGGCGTAGAGAAGTCGGGCGTGACCCCACTCATCCTGAGCCATCGAAGACGCGGCAATTCCGGACTCAATGGACGGGGCACCCAGGAGCCAGTCCGAGAACCGAATCCCGAGAAGTCGCTTGGAATCAGCCAGGCCAAGGACCAGTCGACGCAGGGCCGCCCGCTCGGCTGCACCCAGATCGTCGACCGAAGAGACCAGATCAGCCATTGGAACGGCCTCCCTTTGCAAACGGCCCGTCCGTGCGATTCACAAGCGTGATGGCACTCCGCGGAACCACGCACATCTCGAACCAGTTCTGTTCGTCGTATGTCTTCCAGGCATAGACCCGGGCGAACTCGACATCGAGGGCGTCCACGTAGCCAATGTGCTGCAGCGCGTCGCCACGATCCTTGCGTGCAAAAACGTCAAAAACAGATTCCTTCATGCTGCACCCACACCCAGTTTTTTGAGAAGCGCCCGACCCTGAGGAGTGATCCGATCGGTCGTCCACGGTGGATCCCAGACCTCGTCGATCCGCACGCTGGAAATCCAGTTTTCCTGCTCCAGTCGATCGCGGATGTCTTCTTTGATGAATTCCATGCAGGGACAGGCTGTCGCGGTAAAGCTGAGGTCGATGGTCACGTCGTGGCCCTTGATCGCGACGCCGTAGATCAGTCCCAGATCGACCAGCGAGATCGGAATCTCGGGGTCGAGGACTTCGCGCAGGCATTCGATCACGCCTTCGTGAAGGTCGACCGGAGCCTCCGCCATTGGCTCGGACCACTGGTCTCGTCCCCCACTCTTGTGGATCGAGATGTGGGCCGGCAGGCCAGCGTCCAGCACAGGCATCCGCATCAGCCGCTCAGGCTGCGACGATGTTCTGGAGCCAGGTCTCGACCTGCCCTCGGGAACGGCGGACAGACTCGACGTACCACTCGTTCATCGGCCCGCGCGCCTTCCAGCGGTCAAAGACCTGCTCCCACGGAAGTTCGCCCGCCTCAAAGTCCCAATGCTTGGCTTCGGCGTCGTAGTGGCAGGGGAACGGGTAGTCGAGTTCGAACGACTGTGATTCCTCACTCCAATGGGCCGGAGCCTTAAGCCCGAGCGACTCACAGAGCGGGACCGTGGACTGCATCCAGACCTGTCGGAGCTGATCGTTAGTGAGCCCCTTGAGCTTGTAGTCGAGCTGGCCGCTGTGGCGCTTCATGTGATCCGGCAGTCCGAACCACTCCAGCGTCATCGGGAACATCCAGTCGACGGCACGCTGAAGCATCTCGGTAGCCTCGCCACCCGCATTGGCCAGTCGACGCATCCAGACCTCGCCGTGGCGCAGGTGGAACGTCTCTTCCATGTCGATCTTGACCAGAGCGCGCTTGAGCGGCCCATAGGACGTGTTGGCGTAGACGTCTGACAGCAGTGTGATACCGGCACGGTCAAAAAATCCGTTGGCCACGACCAGTTCGGCCCAATTGTCGAGCGGCTGATCAAAGCCGTAGGGGTGTTTGAACTCGTGCGGCGCCCGGCCATAGACCAGGTGCTCCTTGGAGACGCCAAGGTCTTCCAGAAGCCGGTAGGCAATGTTCGCGTGAGCCAGTTCGTCCTGAATAATCGCGTGGGCACTCACCTGAGTGTTCGTGCTCGGGGCGTGCCGTGCGGCGCGCCAGTACGCCGGGGCACTCACCAGCTCCGTGTCGGCCTGAACCGTGAGCTGAACCACAAGAGCCTTCCGATAGCCCTCCGTCATCTCCTCGACGGATTCGATCACGTAGCCGTCCTGGACCTTCTGCTTGATCTCGTCTTCGGTGAACATGCCTCTTCCTTGATCAGTTCAGCTTCGAATCAAAATGCTACAGGCCGAGCGATGACCGGATCAGTGGGGCGATGCGCTCGGGCGTCCAGGGCGGATCGAAGGTCAGCTGTACATCCGCTGTCTCGACGCCCTCCACTCCAAGAACCGCATTCTTCGCGTCCTCGACGATCTGTCCAGCGACCGGACACATCGGGGAGGTCAGCGACATGATCACGTCAACGCTCGATCCATCCACTTCGATGTCGTAGATGAGGCCAAGAACCACCAGATCAATGTTAAGCTCGGGGTCCTTGACCTTCTTGAGCGCGTTCCGAACATCCTTTTCAGTGACTTCCATCTATCTCTTCCCTCGAGAGTCGTCATCATTGGGATGCGACTCGTGATTCTGTCTGCAGTTACACAAGTCTAATGGGGGAGTGCCCAAGTGTCTCCGGCTAAGCGGAAACAAAGGCCCGTGAGGAGGTCTAGTGCTTCCTCAGATACAGGACCGAGATCTCGTCCGCCGCCTCACCCTGTGCCTTGCGGATCGCCTTGTGAACGATCGAGACAACCTCGCCGGCGGGCTTGCCGTGAACCTGGGCCACGAGATCCGCCGCACCTCTGAACAGACCCGTTGAGCCACCGGAAAGAACGAGGGCCGAGTCACCGCTCCCCATCGGGACTGCCTGCACCCCGTAGGAGAAGCCTTCCAGCATCCCCAGTGCCGGGCCGTGCGATCCGAACTGTTCAAACGTCCCCGCCCGACCGAGCATCCCGCCTGGAATCTTGCCGGCACAGGCCCAGCTGATCGAATCAGTCCCCGGGACCACCACGGCACAGTCGACGAATTGATCGACCCCGTCGACATGCACCCCGGCCAGAGCGCCATTGGCGCCCGCCAGCAGCGCGTCGGCAGTGTGGACCTTGGGCGCAACGGCTCGCAGGGCCGCCCGGGTCATGCCGATCACATGGGCGGGAGGGAAGCCTTCGGCGCGCACATCCATCACGACCAGAGCGGTCGAGCCGTCGGCCAACTGCATCCAGTCCCAAACGGTGTTTCCTCGGCCGCTATCCTCGGTGGTCGTGCCAGCCGCCAGATCGAATCCGGCCGCTCGCGGCGCCGCGGCGGGCAGCATGCCCCGCTGCATCAGGCGCGAAATCGCGAGGGGACCCAGCTGCGGCGGCTCCGAAGTACCCGCCTTTTCCACGTTGGCAAAGCGAATGCCCATCGCTCGAAGCGCCTTGGAAAGCACCCGCATCATCCTCAGAGCGAGCGAATCGCCACCCAGCAACTGCTGGAAGGCTTCCCTTGGAACGACCATCAGACGCACATCCTGCTGAGCGCGGACGGTGGCGGAGCGGGGCGCGTCATTCAGCAGCGCCATCTCGCCGAAGCCATCACCGGCCCGACGCACCGCCAGCTTTTCCTCGACGCCGCCAGCGCCGGATTTGACGATCTCGACGGCTCCGGCGAAGACGATGTAGAAGGCGTCGCCCGGATCGCCCTCTTCGAAGAGCGTTTCACCCGCCTTGACGGTCATGCCCTCGACGATGGCGGCGATGCGGCGCAAATCGTCATCGGGGAGCCCGTCGAAGAGCTGAACCTTGTTCAGTAGCGGGATGACCTGGTCCTCTGACCAGGTGTTTGTGGACTCCGTCACGGGTGCCTCCAAATGGCTTGAACGGACGGGGAATCTACGGCAGAGCCAGAAGCAGGGGAAAGGCTTGCGAATGGTTTTACTTGCGCCCCCGCCTGCCCAAGGGGAATCGTGAAGGTGGGCGTTTCCCTCCCGGGGACGCCTTTCCAGTCGCATTTCCCATCAGGCCGCTGAACATGTCCGGTTCATTTTTCAAGACATCTCGCCTCGCCGCGCTCTTCCTCGCCCTTTTTGGACTGTCCTGTGCGGATGGTCCTCAGGCACCCGAAGGGCAGGCACCGCAGGCGTTCGTGATCGCGCCCGCCCTCTCTCTGGTAACCACTGGGAACCAGCGTGCCGACGACGCTCTCGCGCGGGCGTTTGATCAGGTCAACCGGTTCAGGATGGTTGTTCGACGCATCGCCACCGGCGAGGTCATCCTCCACACCATCATCGAGGTCACGCCGGGTGCGCAGGCCTACGAACTGTCAGGCGAAATTCAGGTCCTGTCGCCGACAGAGCAGTTGGGGATCACCATTACGGCGTTCAATGGGGAGATCGAGCTTTTCGCCTCCTCGGAGATCACTCTTACGGCGGCCGCGGCGGCTGGCGGCCGGGGCGGAGCCACGGAGGTCAACATCCCGCTCTCCTATTCCGGACCGGGTGCCACGGCGACCGATCTGAACATCAATGCGTCCAAGCAGGTCCTCAGCACCGCCGGCACGGGCACGCTCAGCGCGGTCGTTCGTGACGGCGGGGGCGCTACCCTGAACGGGGTGCCCGTTCTGTTCAGTTCACAGACTCCGGCGATCATCACGGTTACCCCTGCCGGCGCTTACACCGCCGTAGGATCCGGCATCGCCGAGCTGGTCGGGACGATTCCCTCGGGTGCAACGGCCTCCACGCATGTGTATGTGGCCGCAGGCGAGATCGCATACGTGGTCGGCGGCGCTGCCTTCCGTCAATCAGTCGGCGGCGGCACGCCCACCTCGCTGGGTTCCTACGACGGTGCGACCGGACTGACGTGGAACAGGGACGGTACCGAACTCTGGCTGACCGACGCCGGACAGGTGAGATCCTCCACGACCGGGCGCTTTCTGGGACCGGGCCAGATGCCTTCCGCTTCGCCCGATGGCACCAAGCTGGCCTTTGAGCGGAGCGGCCAGATCTTCTTCATGAATTCTGACGGAACCAACGTCACTCCAGGCCCCAGTGGAACCGCACCACGCTGGCTCGAAAGCGGAGAGGACCTGATTGTGGGCGGCGGCAGCATCCAGCAGGTGCGCGCCGATGGTGAGAACCGTTCGACGCTTGTTCAGGGCGAGGCCCGGCTGCCGATTCGCTCTGCGACCGGGCGCATGGCCTGGTTGAGGGACCAGACCCTGGTCGTTGATGGAGCCGTTGTCATGTCGGGCGTCAACTCGCGCCCCTCGTGGAGCCCGGACGGATCGTTCCTGGTGGCATCGACCGCCGATGGTCTTGTCCTGATCGACGCCGCCGGGAGCGCACCGCCTGCCTCGCTGGGCATTCCTGGCACGTGGCCGGCCTGGCGCCCACAGCAGAATCTGAGCCCGGGCCCCCAGGTCACGATCGGCGGTTTCAGTCCAGAAGAGCCGACCCCCTTTACGACGGCAGACATCCTGGGCTCCGGCTTCGACTGGATCATCCCGGGGAACGTCGGTGTGTTCTTCACCGGACCCGACGGCGAGATCTCGGCCTCGGTGGTCAGCGTGGGCCGTGACAGGGTCAGGGTGGTGATCCCGGGCCGGGTTATCAAAGGCCCCATGAGAGTCCAGACGCGGAGTTCTTCGGCCACCGTTGACTTCGATCCCAAATTGTTTGGCGTCGAGGTCAAGGCGGCAACCGCCTGGGCTGCTGCAGTTGAAGGCGTCGGCGCACGGCTCAAGGACGGCGCCACAGTGCTGGCGTCGGGCACCTCCGGAGCAGATGGAACCATTTCGCTGGCGGGCGTGCGCCCCGGTACCTACACGCTGGAACTCACTGCCCCCTTTGGCTTCCGGCTTGGGCACGCGGCGTCCTCGGAGATTACCGTTGGGGAGACACCTCTGACGGTACCGGTGCTGCTTCGCCCCCTGGTAGCGAGTGCCAAACTGACGCCGGAACGCCCCGCCCTTTCGGTGGGCACCAGCGCGGATGCGTCGGTGGCCTTCTCTGATGTGAATGGCAATCCGATTCCGGAGGTTGGAAGCGTAGTCTGGACCGCTGCGAATGGGGCCGTTGCCCCCTCCGGAGGCGGTTTCGCCGCCACGCTCCGAGCCGTCTATCCGACCGCGCCCGGAAGCCCCGGGACCTTTGTCATCACAGCCGACGGCTCCCGGTTCGACTTCGAGGCGGACGTCACCTCGAACATCTCTGGCCAGATCACCGGCACGCTGCCCGCAGGCCAGGCCGCGCTCCGAGCGGCGGCCCAGAACGCGGCCCCCATCCCCGGGATCCAGGTCGAACTGCGGCGCGGCAATACGGTCGTTGAAACCATCGTGACCAACGGCGGCGGCCTCTTCAACTTCCCGGGGCTTCATGCCGGGGATTACGTAGTCGTCGCGACCCCGACCAACATCTTTACGGTCTCGCCGTCGCAGCACTCCCTGACTCTCGGGCCGAACAACCCGGTCGGTCGCCTGGCCTTCACCGCCCGCCCCGGTGGTGGCGCCGTGGGTGACGTGGGCCGCCGTGGCGATGGTGACGTGGTCATCTACAAGGACTACAACCCCTGGTTTGGCGACGCCAAGAACGAGGCCGCCTTCCAGGCCGCGCCATTCAGCTTCACGGCAGGCACTGACTACAAGGTCCGGCACACGTCTGAACTGAAAACCGGAATCCCGGCGACGACGTCGCTGATCGTGCTGGGCTCGGCATCGAGCGGCTCCTCCCCTGTCACTAATGTGAACGACGCCGGGTCGCAGGCAGCCCTGGAGGCCTTCGTAATGAACGGCGGCTGGTTGATCGCCCACGTCGGCGACAACGTGTCACACGATGGATTCCTGATTCCCGGTATGACCGGTAAAGCTGACGACCAGACCCCCAACGGCACGCGGGGAGATGGCAAGCCGTACTGCCGCGTCATGAACCTGGCCGCTCCGGCGAACCATCCGTTCGTTGCCGGTCCGGACGGCGTCACCGGTACCGCCGATGACCTGACCGAAGACAACGTCGATATGCTCTCGAGTTGCAGCGTCAATCACGGCGCGCTCGAGGGAATTCTCCCCGGGAATGCGGAGATTCTGCTTCGAGAAGAGAAGTCGCCGACCGACGGAGCCATGCCTGGCCGAGCCATCTACGCGACCTACACCTACGGACAGGGCCGCGTCGTTATTGGCACCCTGACCTTCGAGTTCAGTGGGCAGAGGGCCCAGGTCCTGATGAACCATCTGTGGTGGACGGTCATGAGCGGCCGGCCGGCCGGGGCGCTGGTGCCCTACACGGGGGCGAGCTTCTCACCGGGTGGGGGCGGGAACGAGCTGAGGATCGAGGGCCCGCGCAGTGACCAGGTTCCGGGACGGCAGGGTGGTGCCCCCGAGCCCGCTCCGTCGCCGGAACCTTCGGATGCATATCCGGCGCTCTTCCCCGGACTTCGTGACGAGATCGACGGATCGCTCTTCCCCGCCATTCTCCCGCGCTGATTCCGATCCCAAACCCTGCCCTCCGGGGGACGCGAGCTTTTTCCTCGCTTCCCCGGGGGAATGCGGGGTAAATTGAATGATCAGCACATTCATTCGTCCAGGATCAGCCAGTTGGAACCCACCACGGACGCTGCCCGGAAAGCCGTGACCCCTTCCACAACCGCCCTTTCGTATCGTTGCTGGGGTACTCGCGGCTCAATCCCCAGTCCCGGACCGGCTACCGCCGACTTCGGGGGCAATACACCCTGTCTTGAGGTTGTGGCAGGCAAGCGTCGCTTCATTTTTGACGCGGGCTCCGGGATTCGGTTGCTGGGTCTGCATCTGCTTCAGCAGTCCAAGCCGGTCGATGCCACGATTTTTCTGACCCACTTCCACTGGGATCACATCCAGGGATTTCCGTTCTTTGCACCGCTGTACCGGCCGGACTCGCGCCTCATGATCATCGGTCCATCGCAGGGCGCGGATCGAGAGATGGATGTGAAATCGCTCTTCGCCGGTCAGATGGGACCCATTTATTTTCCGGTTCCCTTCCAGGCCATATCGGCGGATTGCCAGTTCGACCATCTGAACGAAGGCAGCTGGGAAGAAGACGGCGTCCGGATTTCCTCAATCCGGGTCCGGCATCCGTCCTACACCGTCGGCTATCGCGTGGATTTTGCAGGACGCAGCATCTGCTTTGTGCCCGACAACGAGTTGATGGGCGAGACGTACCCGACCCGGCCAGACTGGCGCCAGCGGCTGGTGGAGTTTCTGAGCGGGGCGGACCTGTTGATACACGACGCCATGTACACTGAAGAAGAGTACCCCTCCCGCGTTGCCTGGGGGCACTCGACCTATCGGCAGACGCTGGATCTGGCCAATGAGGCCGGAGTCAGCCGTCTGCTCTTCTATCATCACGATCCCGAACGCTCCGATGTGGAGCTGGCGGGCATTGTGGGCCAGATGCGGCAGATTGCCGAGACCAAGGGAATGACCCTTGCGATCGACGCTGCTTCTGAAGGCCATTCGATTGAGATTCAGGAGTAATCCATCGTGCGACGTTTTCTGAAGTTCGCCTCGGTCATGGCGATTGTTCCGCTCCTTGCCTTCGGTCCTTCCGAACGCATTGCCCCAACCCGTTGGGCCTTTGTGGTGGGCATCAGCGACTACATCAACTTTGATGACGTCGAAGGGGGCGACCTTCCCGGCGCCGAGCGCGATGCCTTGGCGATGCGCGATGTGATGGTGGCCCGTTGGGGCTTCCCGGAGGAGAACGTCAAGGTTCTGCTGAATGGCGATGCGACCCGAGATGCGATCGAGTCAGGGCTGCGCGAGTGGCTTCCGGCCAACGTGAGACCCGGCGACCAGGTCGTCTTCTACTTCGCCGGTCATGGATCGCAGATCTGGGACGAAAACGGCGATGAGGATGATGGGCTGGACGAGACGATCGCCCCGGCCGATGTGGATCCGGTCAACGCCGACTTCGACATCGTCGACGAGACCCTCGGTGAGTGGCTCAATGCGCTCCCCACCTCGAACGTCTGGTACGTCCACGACAACTGCAACGCCGGTACCGGCACCCGGGCGGTCACGCCCTTTGCGCGTGCCAGAAAGCTGGCCCGCGACCCTGCCGACCTGCCCGGAAATGGCGGCACCGGACGCCGCGCTCTGCCGGGTCAGGCCGAAGATGTGAGTGGCTTCGATCTGGACGACGTCAACATTCTCGAGATCGGTGCCTCGCAGCCGAATCAGGCCGCGGTTGATGCCTACTTTGAGGGTTCGGATGGGGCAGATCCGTTCCACGGTGGTGCGTTCACGACCTTCCTGGTCCAGCAGCTCTGGCGTGCCGATACGGGCACGACCTACCAGGAGATCTTCGAGCAGGTTCGCGAGGCCCTGAGGCAGAACCGCTTCAATCAGGACCCCTACCTGTCCGAAGACTCCGAGTTGGCCAGCGCACCGATCTTCTTCGTCGATGGCGGTGGTGAGATCGGCGCGATCCAGGGGATCCCGGTCGTTTCGTCAAATGGCGGAAACGTGAAACTGGGCGCCGGGATGGCGCTGGGCCTGACCCGCGGGTCCGAGTTGCGCACCGAGGGCGGCGCGATGATCGAGATCAGCTCAGCCGCCCGCGACCGTTCGCAGGGCCGGGTGACCGGTGGATCCGTAGCGGCTGGCGATCGCGCCATGCTTGTTGCGTATCGCTTCCCGGATCATCGGCTTCGCGTCAACGTGGGCGGTGTCGACACCGAGACCGTCGACGGGTTGCGCGCGGGACTGGACGGCGCGCCGGTGGACATCATCGAGGACGAATCCGCATTTGGACACGTGATCCTTCGCCGTCGCGGTACCGAGATCCGGGTGTTGGGCCAGGACGGCTTCGAACGTCACCTGGTCGAGGCAGGCGCGGCGGGCTCCGACGAGTTGGCGGCGCTTCTGCGGCAGGAAGCCGCGGCACTTCGGCTGGGCGAGATGGAGAACCTGGGCCAGACCTTTGAGGTTCGCGTCTGGATGGCCGACGGGCAGCGCTCCTTCGGCCTGGGTGACATGGTCACCTTCAGCGCTCGTGCCGATACCGATGGTTATCTGACCCTGGTCGACCTTGGGACAGATGGTTCGGTCACCGTGCTCTTCCCGAATCCCTACGAGCGCGACAATCGGGTCAGCGCCGGCCAGACAATCTCGTTCCCATCGGCCCGCATGGACTTTGAGATCGTGGCTCAGCCGCCTGCAGGACGGGGCATGGTTCGCGCATTCATCACGCCCGAGCCGCTGGACCTGCCCACGTCGGATGACTTCACGACCGGGGGTGCCGCGTTTGCAAACCAGATCGCCGAAGCCCTGATGAACGCCGCGGGCCGCCGTCCGAGTGGTGCAGTCGATCTGTCGAACTGGGGCACAGCAGCACTGGTCTACGACATCACGCGCTAACGCGCATTGGAGGCCCCGGGCTCCGCAGTCAGGGGTCCGGGGCCTCTCTTTTTTTCTCGAATCTCCGCACATGAACGCTTCCCGCGTCCTCGCCTTTCTTTTGATCGCGCTGGTGTCGGCCGCCCTGGCCGATGCTCTGGGGCGGTACGGGGGGCTGGGGCTGGATGGTCTCGAGATTCAGACCGAGGGCTGGCGCCAGCAGACCACGGCCCAGGATCGCGGACCCGAGTCGGAGAATCCGTCCGAAGTTGTACTGGTCTTCTTTGATGAGGATGCCACGGCGGAATGGCCGTACTACTCGCCCTACCCCAGGGAAGTCCTTGCCGAGTTGGTCGAGGCTCTGACTTCTGCCGGCGCGCGGGGCATCGGGCTGGACGTCTACCTGGGCGAGCTGAGCCGCGACGACCGGAACAACGGCGATGATCGGCTGGCCGCCGCGATTGAGGCCGCCGGCAATGTGATCCTGGTCGCGCCCACCATCGTCACCGACTCCGGGCCGGTCCTGGCTCAACCCCATCCGAAATTTGCCGAGTCCGCGTGGGCCGTGGCCTCGGCTGATCTCCCGAACGCCTTCGAGACCGTGACCGATGCCGCTCTGGTGACGCGCTCGGGGAATGAGTTGGAGGCCGGATTCGCACTCGCTCTCTACGCACAGCACGTCGGGCTCGATCTGGACTCTCTGCTCCTTGAGTCGAGGGCGACCGGTCAGGTCCTGATTCCCGGCCTGGATCCAAAGCTGGGACAGATCCCCGAAAACTGGTGGGAGTCGGGCACGGCCAATGACGACGCGGTGCTCCCGCTCCCGATTCGGTTCATCGGACCTCCTTCGGACGTCGGAATGTCGGGACGAGGCAACCTGATGACATTCCCAGCCTTTTCGTCCGCCTACCTGCCAACGCTCGCTCTCTTTACGCCGGAATTCTTCGCCGACAAAACGGTTCTCCTGGGCAGTGGCTGGCACGACTCGGACAAGTTCAAGACCGCATTCTCGAACTTCCGCGAGACCACGGTTACCGACGACGGCGTGGCGGTCACCACGAATGCTTACCAGTGGATGTACGGGGTCGAGGTCCATGCCAACGTGCTGCAGAACTATCTGGACGGAGAGCTGCTGCGACGCGCTGGATTCGGGACCCGCTGGATCTGGCTGACTCTCCTGGCGCTGTTTGTGGCGGCCGGCGTTTTCCAGTCCGGACCGATCGTCGGATCGAGCGCGTTCTTGATCTCGCTTCTGAGCGCTGTGGCGGGATCGTTCTGGGCCTGGACCGGCGAACTTGGTATCGGTCGAGGGCTCACGCTCTTCGAGATGGACCAGCCGTATCTGATGTTGCCGCTGGTCACGCTCCTGCTCTCGCCCACGATCGCTTACGTGCTCTCGTCGGTATGGGTCGCTCTGGTGGAGGGCAAAGAGAAGCGCTTTATCCAGGGCGCGTTCGGCAAATACGTATCGCCCGATGTGGTGTCTCAGATCACAAAGGATCCCGAATCGCTGCAGCTGGGCGGACAGAAGAAGATGCTCAGCATTCTGTTCTCTGATCTCTCGGGCTTTACCACGCTGTCCGAGCGCCTGGATCCGCAGGAACTGATCGCGCATCTCAACGAATATCTGACCGAAATGACCGACATCGTCATGGACGAGGCCGGCACGCTCGACAAGTACATCGGCGACGCCATCATGGCGTTCTGGAACGCCCCCGCCCCGGTCGAGGACCACGCGGATCGGGCTCTGCGCTGTGCCGTCATGATGCAGCGTCAGATGCTGGCCCTGAATGCCAGGTGGCTGGCGGCCGATCCCGACGCCGAAACCCTGGTTGTGCGGATCGGTATCAACTCAGGCGAGGTGGTCGTAGGGAACGTCGGCGGAAAAAACCGTTTCGACTATTCGGCGATCGGGGACGCGGTCAATCTGGCTGCCCGCCTTGAGCCAGCGAACAAGTCGTACGATACCCTGACCATGTGTTCGGAATTCACCCTGGCCATGACGACTCCGGATGCCTTCCGCATTCGCGAACTCGACTATATCGCGGTCAAGGGAAAGTTACGCCCGGTAACGGTTTTCGAGGTCATTGAGCTGGCTGGCGTAGACCTCGGGCCGGAGCGGGAAGCCACGATCGCCCTCTTCGATCAGGGCATGAAACGCTATCGCGGTCATGAGTGGGCCGCCGCCGCGGAGGACTTCCGCGCGGCGCTTGAATCGGACCCGAAGGATGGTCCAAGTCGGGTGTATCTGGAGCGATCTGAGGCCAATGCCGCCGATCCGCCCCCGACCGACTGGGACTTCGTAGTAAGAAGAAGCGTGAAGTAGCGACAAGACCACAGTAGATTGGTATAGTCGCCCTGCCGTTCAGTGGAGAGCACGATGCGTAGATTTCTGACAGCCACATTCCTTGTCCTGGCCCTCCCGGTCATGGCAGCCGCCCAGGATGGGCCGGCCGCCGTCGTCGTGAAGGTGACGGGCACCGTCCAGATCCAGTCCGGCGATGGCGCTCCTGCTCCAGCTACCGTCGGCGCCCGCCTGGCCGTTGGAGATCAGGTCATTCCCGGAAGTGGCGCTGAGGCTACGGTCCTCAGTCGCGCTGGCCAGAAGCAGGTTCTGACCGAAGCCACGACCATCGTGGCCCCCGACAACGTGGACCGCGGCGATATGGCCACACGGACCCTTGGGGTGCTGGCGCAGGCCGCCACCTCGAACGCGCGCTCGGTGCCAAATCGTCAGGGGATGATCCGTCCGATCCCGGGCGAGCCGACTCCGGTCACGCCTCGCAACGGCATCCGGACTCTGAACACTCGGCCCACGCTCACCTGGATGGCTGTAGAAGGTGCGAGCGGCTACACGGTTCAGATCCGGCGCGTGGGTCAGGCGCCTGTTCGATTCCAGAGCGCCGATACCGTCTTTGCCCTGCCGGACGATCTTGAGTCCGGGCACACGTACTACTGGACAGTCGCCGCTGGCCGCCGCGCCGCCCGCGAGGATTCGGTCGTGATTGCCTCGGATGCAGAGCGCGAGATGGTTCACGCCTCCATGCAAGCGATTACGGAGCTCGGCTTCGATCCCAAGGACGACGGACAGTTGCTTGCCCTGATCGTCTACGTGGACATGGGCATGCACTACGAAGCCCTTGAAGCACTGAACGCCATTGAGGCATCCGGGGGCAGCCTGGGCGTCGACACGCTGCTGCTGAAGGGCGAGGTCCTTGATGCCCTGGGTCGGGTGGAAGAAGCTCGTGAGGCGTTCGACGCTGCAGACCGGCTTCTCCGCGGTTGATGTTCGGCACCCGCGTCTACATCGCTCCAGGAGAATCGCCGGACCTGGGTGACATCGTTCCAGAAGAGCTGGAGATGGTCGAGATCGCGTCGCTCTCGCATGTCGAGGACGGCGACTTTCCGGCTGTGCTCTACCTGACCCGGGCGCTGACTGAAGGTGAGGGTGTGGGCCGGGAGTTGCGGGACATACCGGACCATGTAGTCGTCGTTGCCGGGGATACGGGCGGCAGGATTCTGGCTAACTCGGTGAGTCGCCTCTTTCTGTCGACCGAGGACTTCGGGCCGGATGGCCGGACGCTCCTGCGAGTGCTGACCGCCGCATCACAGCACTCCGAGGCGCTGCTCGAATGCTACGTCTCGGCAGAACTGGCCGACTCCGCCACAGGAAAAGTCGCCGAGCTGAATCGTATCGGCATGGCGCTCATGAGCGAGCGCGATCCTGAGGCGCTGCTGACGATGATCCTGACCCAGGCCCGGCGGCTGACCCTTTCGGATGCCGGCTCGCTCTACCTGGTCGAGGAGGACGACGACGGGAAGCCGCGCCTGCACTTCCTCCGGGCACAAAACGACTCCCTCCCCGAGATGCCCAACCCTGACTTCACCCTGCCGATCGACCGGAGTTCGGTGTCGGGCTGCGTGGCTTCAGACGGTGAGCCCATCGTTCTGGAAGACGTGTATCACCTGCCGGGGAATGCGCCCTACACCTTCAATCGCGGATTCGACGAAGAGCACGGATACCGGGCCAAGTCGATGCTGGTCGTGCCGATGAAAGACCACCGCGACCAGGTGGTTGGCGTCCTGCAGCTGATCAACCGAAAGCACGATCCGAATGCCAGCATCCGTTCCGATGAGGACGCCGACGCCCACGTGCTCGGCTATTCGATGGAGGATGTGGAGATGGTGTGCTCGCTCGCCGGGCAGGCCGCTGTCTCGATCGAGAACGGACAGCTGTATCAGGACATCGAAAACCTGTTCGAAGGCTTCATTACCGCCGCCGTAACCGCGATCGATCAGCGAGACCCCACCACGTCTGGTCACTCCGTTCGCGTCACACACCTGACCTGCGACACCGCCGAGCTGATCAACCAGCAGACGGACGGTCCCTTTGCCGACGCCCATTTCTCGGTCGAGGAAATGAAGCAGCTTCGGTATGCCGGCCTACTTCACGACTTCGGCAAAGTTGGCGTCCCCGAGGAAGTCCTGGTCAAAGTTCGAAAGCTGCCGCCAGTGCTGGGGGCCAAGGTCGAGGCCCGATTCCAGCTGATCAGGAAGACGATTGAGGCCGATGCCGCGACCACGTCTCTGGATGTCGTCCGTGATGGTGATGACCCGCAAGCCGTCCTTGAACGGCTCGCCAAAATCGACGCCCAGCGGGCCACGGAACTGGAGCTGCTTGATCGATACTGGACCGCGATTACCGAGGCCGACATCCCGCGGGTGCTCGAAGAAGACGCTGCAGGCGTCCTCAAGGACATCGCCCTGAAGACCTTTATCGACCCGGCTGGCGCTGAACATGCCTGGCTGACCGCCGATGAACTCCACTTCCTGTCGATCCGGCGCGGCAACCTGGACGAGCACGAGCGCAAGCTGATCGAATCACACGTGGTTCACTCCTACGAGTTTCTGCTCAACATCCCGTGGACGCAGGACCTGGCCCGCATCGCAGAAATTGTGCGCGGGCACCACGAGAAGCTGAACGGAAAGGGGTACCCGGACGGCGTGACCGGTGAGTCGCTGTCGCTTGAGACACGGATCATGACGGTCTGCGACATCTTCGACGCCCTCACCGCCTCGGACCGGCCGTACAAGAAGGCCATGCCGGTGGAGAAGGCTCTGCAGATCCTGCGCTGGGAGGCCGAAGAGGGGGCGCTGGATTCCGACATCGTTGAGTTGTTTGCGACGTCGGGGGTTTATGAGCGGGTGCTGAAGGCCGACTGGCGGGAACTGCTCGGGGGTGTGAACGCTCAAATGGGCGCATAGCTGCGTTGGGCTCCGCGCGGCTCCCTGCGACGTAGCTCCGCTACGCCTCACTGCGGCCTCCTCCCCCGCCCGCTGGGCGGACCACCAGTCCGCCGATTCCCAGTGGACTGCGCCCCGGGCAGTTGGAGTCAGCTTCGTTCGGTTCATCTGTCCGCCTTGCTCTGGATCCCATTTGAGCGCCCTCCGACCATTTCGGATGGCGGCGGGGGTGACTCGCCATCGCTTCGCTCGGCGAGTTGGTCTTGGTGGCTTCGGCGGATCGGTTCGATCGTCCGTCGCTTCGCTCGGACGACGATTTGGCGGGCTGGGCTGCTGGCTGACCACGGCGGGGTGACCCAGTCCCGCATTTGATCGCCCGGCCTGGGGCATACCTTTGGTGGAGGCGGGGCGGTGGGCCGGGGTGGGGTCGACGGGCCACCCATTGCTGAGTGATTCCCGAGGCAGGCGGGGCGGTGGGCCGGGCCGATCTATGGCGGCAATACGAAAAACCTCGTAGACTGCATTCCTGTGACAGTTTGAACGCAGGAGGGGTGAATGGAAACGGATTTCGTACCGGTGGTTGCTTCCAAACGACGGACATCGTCATGCCTGTTCGCGGCCTCGGTCGTGTTCCTGCTGGCTGCCACGAT
>JBDNHE010000050.1:0-8183 GCA_041688945.1 Gemmatimonadota bacterium
CCCGCATCTGGGCCTGGATGTACTCGGCATTCGCTTCGATTCCGGTCCTGTCGCTGGCCACGTTCGGAATCGCCAACAGCGTGGCGAAGTCCCTCAGGATCGCGGGGCCGTGAGCCGCCTGGTATGCGCGGACCGTCTCCAAGGCGTCCTGAGCGGACAGCTTTGACGGCAGTGCTGCCATGATGGCCATCATGCCGGCGAGCGCACCAGCGGCCAAGAGCCGGGCTGTCAAAGGACGTGCGGCTGCAGCATCCAGTGCGCGGGGAAGGCGAGTGGCGAACATTGTGAACTCAGGGCCGGAGGGAGTTGATCAAATCGCGCGGGTCGATCACTCGAACCTATTGGCGGAGGGGCGATGCCGACATTCCTGAGGCCCGTCCGTGCCTTTACTCGAGCTAAACAGTCGGACGCCACTTCCCCATCTGGTGAAACCCCAACGCAGCCAGCGCGGCGGAGTACATGACCAAATGCAGCGCAGCCTCAGTCATTCCCACCGCGTTACCCGTCGCAATAGAGACCGACAATCTCGTTGGAGCCAGGAAAGGAGGGATCACCCACTGAACAAGGGAAAGACCGGTTCCCTCCGAAACGACCGCCAGAGAAGGGGTTAGAAGGGACAGGACCACCAACCCTGCTGTGACATCGGTGGGATTCTTCACCCCGTGGGCCCCGAGCGAAAAGAGCACGAAATAGGCCGCAGCGAACGTCGCGAATCCTCGAGCGAGGAGGGCGACGAAGAGGAGTGGGCTCTGAGCCAGGCCTGGTGCAAGAAACCAGGTTCCTGCCAAGGCCCAGAAGGTTGCGAATCCGAGCCCCATCGCCAGATCAAGGACCAGGTTCGCCAGCGCCATCTCCGATGGATCGAGTCCCTTCTGATACAACCAGAACAGAGCGTCGTCCCTGACGGAATCGCTGCTCTGAGTCCGGAATGCGAGGACAAGTCCGGCGACCCATAAGACGAGCCCGACAGCAGCCTCATGGCCTGGAACGAACGGTAGATCGGACCAGGGGAGAAAGAAGGCGATCGGAGAAAGAAGAAGCAGGGCTCCTGTCCACTTTCCCGGCCCAACCCGCATCCAGAACGTCTTTCGCCACGCGAGCGCGACAGCAAGGCTACGCGTCATGAGGCACCGTCGCCATCAGGTTGTTATAGTAGCTATCCAGGTCATCGAAAGCCGCATGATCGCGCACCCTGTCGATGTCGCCAATCAGGGCTCCGCCGCAGACAAAAAGCACGCGATCCGCCAGCCGACGCAGCTCGTCAAGATGATGAGACGACACGACCAAAGTGACTCCCCGATCTCGCTCGGCCATGAGGTCGGAACGCAGCAGTTGCACAGCCGTCGGGTCTAAACCGTTAGTCGGCTCATCCAGCAGGAGAAGTCTCGGCGAACCGATCCTGGCGGCTATCAACGCAACCCGCTTCCTCTGGCCAAGTGAGAGGGATGAACATCTTTTCTCAAGCAATGGAGCCGCTGCGTCCAGCCAGGTCGACTCCTGTCCAGGTTGAGGGTTTGCCGTCGCAAGGCTCACGCCCGACAGGAACTCGCCCACGGTTCGGTAGGCCGGCAAACGCGGGTCCTCCGGAAGGAAGCCGCACCCGCCATCCCTGACGAAGGCGGCCGGTGGGACGTTGTCGATCAGGACCTTGCCCGCCCCGGGTCGCAGCAGGCCGGCCACGATTCTCAAGAACGTGGTCTTCCCGGCGCCGTTTGGGCCGACCAGCCCCACAACCCCGCCCTCAACGGAAATGGACAGGCCGTTAAGGCTATCTACGTCCGCACCCGGGTACCTGAAGCGAAGGTCAGTCGCCAAGAGACGGGCACCAGTCGGGCTGTCAGTATCGGGCTTCATGTATCACCATCTCGTCGAATTCCTCTGTCACGCGGAAGACCCGACCTCCAGAGAGAAATACAGGGTCAATGAATGCGTCCAAAGTCAAGCGACCCACCGGGCTGAGGTTGGAGTCCAGAATTATCACGTGTGTATGATCCTCGCCCGCTGACACCTTGGCGATCAAAAGTCCGGCAGGGGTCATGTCCACGTCGCGAAGGACTGGCCAGTCGTCGGGCAGCGCAGCGTGCCTCGCCATGCTTGCCGGCATTCTCGCCCGAAGCCTCTCATACTCTCCGTACTGCCTGCGAGGAACGCGCCATCTGGGCGCGTCCTTCCATGAAGCTTTTTCCCCCCGACTACCGTCAGATCCGACCGGAAGAAAACCCAAATCGATCGGATCGACTCGAATCGCTTCCTGCTCGGTGGTCCAATACAAGAGAGGGCCGCGAAAGATTGCATCGGACGTTTCGGCGGGGAGCGAGTCGACTGTAACGGTTGCCCCGTCGTCGGCAATCCGACTGATTGTCCAAGCGGCACTACCATCAGCATTGGCAGCGTAGGCGGTTACCCAGGAATCCCCTCCTGGTCCGCGTTTCACGGAATGCAGCTGCATGGCCAAATCTGATGCAACTGGGATCGCAAGGCTGGCGCCGGGTTCCCCGTCCTCATTCCAGATTCGCAAGCGCCGCTCGGGACCCTCCAGTACCAGAACCTGACCATCCCCGAGCGCCGCCGAAACAGGCCGGCCAAGCCAGTCTGGCGACCCTGCCTCCTCGTCTCCTATCCAAGCTGAAACTTGATCACCTGTCTGCAGCGCCCAGGAAGTGCCAGTGAGATAGAGGATGCGATCCCCGCGGGCATCGATATCAATAATTTCCCCTACCACCGGATCGAGTCGCGCCACTTCGATCCACTCAACAGGGCCCACCGGCGGCGGGAGGATCCCCCGGTCGGGCACCGAGGGATCACTCGTGGACGGCCCGAATTCCAACGCGATTCGGAAGATGATCAGGGCGAGGACAAGCGCGGCAGAGAGGAGCGCGGACCACCGAGACAGGGGCATTAGCGGAACCTTTGGATCTGAACTGGAGCTAGTGTGGTGTGGCAGAAGTCCCGTTGTATTCGAGCGTCCCTGCCACACCACACTAGCCTAAGGAATCAATTAGAAGGGAGACACGACTCCGCATCCCCCGATCATGCCTGTACAGACAATGCCGACCGAGATTTTCTCCCACCAGGAACTGATTTCGAGGGCTCGGTCGCACCAGGCCACCATATCCTGAACACAGTCCTCATAGGCGCCGGTGGTCTCCTGTGCAAGAATCGGTGTCGAGGACATCGCCAGGAAGGCGATAAGGAATGCTTTTCGGGTGATCTGACGAATGAAGGTTTTCATTTTTACCTCTCACATGTTAAGGAGTTGTTGGTCCGCGGTTGCGGACTGTCTCGATGGGCCGCTCTCTCAAGCAGGTTGGCCCCACCCACGGTTCACGCTCACAACAAAGCCACAAATGTGAGGGCGGAGCCATGAACGGATGGGCCAATTTTTTCGTATACCGATAAACAACCCAACTTGACCACACAGATTCGCCATGTACGCCACCTGCATGTTTTGCACGAAGGACCTGGGCCGCAACGAATCGGTCGAGCACTTTCCGGTCGGAAAACGCCTCGCCTTCGACGCCGCCCGAGGCCGTCTATGGGTGGTGTGCATCAAGTGCGGACGCTGGAACCTTACGCCGCTGGAAGAGCGATGGGAGGCGGTGGAGGAGTGTGAGATCCTCTTTGAGGGCACACGCTTGCGCGCCCAGACGGAGAACGTGGGCCTGGCCCGGCTCCCGGACGGAACCACCCTGGTTCGGATCGGCGATCCACGTCGACTGGAGTTTGCGGCTTGGCGCTATGGCGATCAGTTCGGGAGGCGTAGAAAGAAGGCCTTTCTGATCGGAGGCATGGCGGCCGTCGGAATCGTGGGCGTGGTGCTCGGCGGAGTCGCGGTCGGCGCTGTCAGCGGGGGACTCGCCGGCCAAGCGGGCAACTTCATCAATGTCTACATGAATGGTCGGACCTTGGCCAAGGTGAAGGCTGAGGACGGCACTGTTCTGAAGCTGAAGCGGCCCGATCTGATTCGCGCGCGAATCATAGATAGCGGGCATGACCAGGGCTGGGGCGTGATGGTTCAGAAGAAAAAGCGCGAGGTGATCTTCGAGGGGCAGGAAGCGCGGGAAGTTGCGGCGAAACTGATGACGCGAATCAACGCGGCGGGCGGCAAGAAGACCGACGTGGAGGACGCCGTCGGCAGGATCGAGTCCGCCGGCGACCCGGAAGCCTTCCTGCGCACGGTTTCCAACGACGCAGGCAAGAAGCCCGGAAAGAAGCCCGCCGGTACGATCGGTCAGCTCACCGCCCCCGATCGGCTGGCCCTGGAGATGGCCCTGCACGAGGAGTCGGAGATGCGCGCGCTTCAGGGGGAACTCTGGATGCTGGAGCAGCGCTGGCGCGAGGCAGAAGAGATCGCTGCGATCGCCGATGGCCTTCTGCTGCCAGACCGAACGGACGACTTCTTCAATGAGCACCGGCCCGCGGAGTAGCACCGGCCCGCCGCGTAGGGTCCGGAGAACTCCATTCCAGGTCTGCCGCCCGTTCATCGAAAGAATCTTTCGCCCCGGTCAGGGGCGGCAGTACTATGGAAGGTCTGCCTTTCGGGGCATCATTTCCGCCCTGCCCGAAACACCGCAACGGATACTCCGACATGCACATTGTCCGCCGGCTCTCCGCATCATCCCTGTTAGCGACCGTCTTTTTCCTGGCATCCTGCGGGGGCAGTGAGCCCGGTGGAGACGGAGGAGGAGGGTCGGGTCCCGACCTGTCGACCCTTGTGGGGAGTGTCTCTGTTTCTCCAGGCTCGGCCTCGGTAGCCGTGGGGGCCACCGTCGGGCTGACCGGGTCGGTGACGAGTCAGGCCGGAACCCCAATGACGAGGACGCTTTCCTGGACCAGCTCCAACAGCTCGGTCGCGACCGTGAACAGCGGAGGGCTGGTGACGGGTGTCGCGGGCGGCACCGTCATGATCACCGCCGCCACGGGGGGCGTCAGCGGAGCCGCCACGGTCACGGTGACCGATCCGACTCCGCCGGCTGCGCCGAGCGGGCTGACGGCCACGACGATCTCCAACGGCACGATTGACCTGACGTGGGCGGACAACTCAAACAACGAGTCCGCCTTCATCGTGGAGCGTGAGACCGGTGGCGCTGCTGGATCCGGTGCGGCTCAAACGACCTTTACCGAGGTGGCCCGCACGAACGCCAACACCAGATTCCTGCGCGACACGGGACTGAGCGGTGGCACCATCTACCGCTACCGGGTCCGTGCAACCAACGGGAATGGCGACTCGGGCAATACCTCAACTGTTGAGACGTCGACGTTCGCTGTGCTGGCCATCACGACGGCCAGTCTTCCCGACGGGACGCTCGGCTCTGCTTACAGCGCCCAGCTGGCGGCGACCGGCGGCGATGGGGCTCCGACCTGGTCGGTGATTCTGGGCAGCCTGCCGGACGGGCTGGCCTTGGCCACAGGTGGTGCGGTCACCGGCATGCCGACGGTTGAAGGCACGTTTGCCTTCACCATCCAGGCTCAGGGCGGCGGCCAGCAGGTCTTCGCCAACTTCTCGGTCGTGATCGGAACGCAGACGCTTCCGCCGCTAGTTCCAGATGTGACGCTCCCGACTGCGATGATCGGCGTGGCGTACAGCCAGGTGCTCTCCGTCACACGTGGGGATGGGAGCTACAGTTGGTCGCAGAACGGGGGCAGCCTGCCCCCGGGGATCGCCCTGACCTTTGGCGGAACCGTGCTTGGGACAGCGACTCAGGCCGGGACCTACACCTTCGGCGCCCAGGCCCTTTCGGCCGGGTTGACCGGTGTGGGGCAGATCACCGTCACGGTCATCGACCAGCTGGCGATCTCGACGGCCGGACTGCCCGGGGCCACGGTGGGTGGCGTGTACAGCGCGACGCTGACGGCTACGGGCGGAAATGGCACCTACACCTGGACCGCAACCGGTCTGCCGGCAGGACTGAGCATTTCCACGGCGGGCGTAATCAGCGGAACGCCAACGACGGATGGATCGAACTCGATCGCCATGACGGTGACTTCGGGCGACGGACAGACGGCGCAGAAGACACTGCCCCTGGTCGTGAGCAACGCGCTGACCGTAACCACCCCCTCGCTCAGTGATGGCCAGGTGGGTGTGGCCTATTCGGCAGCACTCGCCGCAACAGGCGGCGCCGGCAGCATCACCTGGGCGCTGGCCAGCGGATCGCTGCCCGCCGGCCTGACCCTTTCGACCGGAGGCACCATCTCGGGTACCCCCAGCGCGATCGGGGCCCAGACCTTTACGGTCCAGGCCACGTCAGCAGACGCGCAGACGGCGACCAAGTCGTTGACCATTACGATCGTTGCGGGGGCGGTCACGGTGACCACCAGCTCGCTCGCAGGCGGCACGGTTGGGGTGGCTTACTCAGCCACGCTTCAGGCCAGCGGCGGCAACGGCACCTACAGCTGGTCGCTGGTTTCGGGCGCGCTGCCTGCCGGCTTGAATCTTTCGTCGGCCGGCGCGCTGAGTGGTACTCCCACCACTGCCCAGACGGCGAACTTCACGGTTCAGGCGTCGAGCGCCGGGCAGACGAGCTCAAAAGCTCTCGCGATCACGATTGCGGCCGCCCCGATGGGTGGAGCGTTCAACATCGAGCTCGTGTACGGCGGTGTGGTCAGTGCGGAGGATCAGGCCGTCTTTGAGCAGGCGGCCCAGAAGTGGGAGCGCGTGATTACGGGTGACCTCGAGGACCTCCCCGCGGATGAGAGCCTGCAAGCAGCCTGTGGTCACCCCACCTTCAACGGCGGCGTCGACGACCTCAAGATCTACGTCGAAGTGAAGCCGATCGACGGCGCCTTCAATACACTCGCACAGGCCGGAGCGTGCTATATCCGAGATGGAGGAGCGAACGACACCAAGCCCATCACCGGCGTCATGACGTTCGACTCCGTCGACATGCAGTGGCTGCGGGACAACAACCTCTTGATCAACACCGTCCTGCACGAGATGGGTCACGTGCTCGGGATCGGGGCCGGTTCCACCTGGAATGGACTGCGGATGGGTGACTGTCTGATGGACGTCCGGTTCACGGGGGCACTCTCGGTAGCCGCTTGGAATGGGATCGGTGGAGCTGGGAACGTGCCTGTAGAGAACGGCGGTACGATCAATGACGGATCCAACTGTTCGCACTGGCGCGAAGCCATACTCAAAGCCGAGTTGATGACGCCGAGTTTGAACGCCGGGGTCGCGAACCCGCTTTCGCTGATCACGATTCAGTCGCTGGCCGACATGGGCTATTCAGTCAACACGGGTGAGGCGGAAAGCTTCTCCCTCACGCCGCCGGCTCCTGCCGCTTTCCGGGCCCCGGGTGAGACGATTCGCATGATCAATGACTCCTTCGCACCGCGATTCAGTATCACAATGGACGGGGTGGTCACTCCGTTAAATCCGGGTAGACGACGATGAGGTCAAACTTGTTCAAGAAATCGAGAAGGGCTGGTTGGGCACCGCTGGCGCTGGGGGTGGTCGCCCTCAGTGCGTGCGGTACTTCCACCGGCGGCGGCCAAACCATGGCTCACAGTGACGCCATGAGCCCCGACGGCGCGCAGTGCTATCAGTTTGAGCGCAACGATGCGGCGGATCGGCTGGGCCTGCCGTGGGGGATGATCCGCACGCACGAGTATCTGGATCCGCCCGCGCCGGGCGCCCGCCACGTGGCGTTTACCCTGAACGGACCGTCTGATCAGGCCAACTACCCGATCGGGTACTGGCGGCATGTAGAGGGTGGTTTGGAGTTCGGCGCCAACGGGATGGGCCCGCTCAGCCTGACGCTGATTCCGGACGGAGTGGCCCTGCGTGGATCGGGTCGGTTCGTCGGAGATGCGCGACCCGTGGGAGGTGACATCAATAGGTCACCGGTGAACGGAGTCGTCGCCCATCAGGTGATGTGCGGGGCGCGACCGGCGATGTAACGATCTCCATCGATAGACAAGCAAACGGGGCGCCGATCAACGATCAGCGCCCCGTTTTGCTTTTTTCGCGCGGTGCGTGGAGTCCGGCGCGGCCAGTCGAATCGGGCTGTCAGAGATCCAGGCGGTAGCCCTCGCCCCGGATCGTGACCAGATGCCCGTCCGCTCCCACCGACGCGAGCCGCCGCCGCAGGTTGGACATGTGGACGGTAAGACTGTCTCTCTCCGAACCCTCCCCCCATCCCACCTGGAGCAAGGCATCTCGCGAGAGTGTGGAGCCGGCCGAG
>JBDNHE010000051.1:0-5155 GCA_041688945.1 Gemmatimonadota bacterium
CGGCAGTGGTCATCGACGTGAATCCAGTCCCGCACATTCAGTCCGTCCCCGTAGACCGGCAGCTCTTCGCCCGCCATCGCCCGGACAGCCATGAGCGGAATCAACTTTTCCGGAAACTGGAATCGCCCGTAGTTGTTTGAACATCGGGTGATGACCACGTCCATGCCGTGAGTGGCATGCCAGGCCATGGCCAGCAGGTCGCCGCCCGCCTTTGAGGCGGAATAGGGAGACCGCGGAGCCAGGGGGGTGCGCTCGGTGAATCTGGGGGCGTCGGGTCCAGCCAGATCAGGATCGACCCAGGGAAGCTCGCCGTAGACCTCGTCCGTTGAGACCTGAACAAAACGGGCTACGTCGGCTTCGCGGGCGGCTGAAAGCAGCGTCTGGGTGCCCATGACGTTGGTGCGGACGAAGGGCGCGGCCGAAACGATCGACCGATCCACATGGGACTCCGCCGCCAGATTCAGGACGATGTCCACGTCCTCCAGAGCCTGCTGCACCCCCTCGACATCGCAGATATCTCCGCGTACAAAGCGATATCGTCCCGCGTACCGCTCCTCCAGCCCCGCCAGATTGTCTGGATTCCCGGCGTAGGTCAGCGCGTCGAGGACCACAACATCAATGTCGGGTCGCCGCTCAAGAATCCGGTGAACCAGATTGGCCCCGATAAAGCCGGCGCCTCCTGTGATCAGCCACCGACTCATTCGGCGCCGCCCTCCGCCCCGTCCCTGGCCGCGACCAGATTCGAAGCTCGGTGCAGCGAAGGAATCGTCCCGGCGTCGGTCCACCATCCGTCCACCGTATGGTGCCTGAGAGCACCCCACTCCAGGTAGCGATTGTTCACATCGGTGATCTCAAGCTCTCCGCGTTCAGAGGGGCTGAGGCCATGGATGATTTCGAAGACCCGGGAGTCATAGAGGTAGCAGCCGGTTACGGCCATGTTGCTCGGGGGATCCAGGGGCTTCTCAACGATCCCCGTGATTCGGTCTCCATCAAAGGCTGCCACACCAAAACGATGTGGATCGTCGACCTGCTTCAGAAGCACCATGGCGCCGGTGGGATCTTCGCGGAACGCATCCACGGCGGGCTTTACGGGATGCTCGAAGATGTTGTCACCCAGGATCACCGCGATGGGATCCTTGTCGGCGAAGTACTCGGCAAGGCCCAGCGCTTCGGCAATGCCACCCTCGCCCTCCTGGTAGGTGTAGTTCAGGTGCCGCAGACCGAACTGACGTCCGTTCCCCAGAAGTCGCAGAAAGTCACCTGCCCCGTTGCCACCGGTCACAATCAGAATCTCTTCGATCCCCGCCCCGACCAGCTGCTGGATCGGGTAGTAGATCATGGGACGGTCATAGACCGGGAGGAGATGCTTGTTGGTGACGTGGGTCATCGGTGCCAATCGGCTCCCCAATCCCCCGGCCAGAATGATTCCCTTCACAACGACAACTTCCTGTCTCTGGTGTGACCCGAATGAACGCCGCACCCGGCCTCGGTGGCGCGGTGCGACTCACCCACTGCGGGAAAAAGTAACGCCGGTCTCACGAAGATGGGCTTCCAGCGCGTCCATCCAATGGACCATCGGCGCACCGAGCCGCTCCTCTGCGGCGGTCAGATCGAGCACCGAATAGAGGGGCCGCGGCGCCGGAGCTCCCCACTCCTGGGTGGTCACCGGTGTGAGGTTCACGTCGCTGCCCATCCACTGAAAAATCGTGGTAGCCAGCTCGAACCAGGAGCACTGGCCCTGGTTGGCGACGTGAAAAACGCCATGGCAATCCGCAGCCGCGAGGTCGATCGCGGCCCTGGCAAGATCCCGTGTGCGAGTCGGCCGACCCACCTGATCCACGACGATCCGGAGCTCCGCGAGGCCCGCACGGGCCGCCATGGCATCCACAAAGTTGCCGCCGCCCGGACCGTACAGCCATGACGTCCGCACGATCAGGTGCGCACCATCGCTGGAGCTGATCGCCTTCTCTGCCTCGGCTTTGGAGCGACCATAGGCGGAGATTGGCGCGAGCGGGGCGTCCGTCTGGATCGGCTCTCGGGCCCGGCCATCGAACACATAGTCCGTGCTGAAGTGAACCACCCGCGCGCCTGCCGCGTCGGCCGCCGCAACCACATTCGCGGTCCCGCCTCGGTTGACTCGGTCGGCAAGCTCCGCCTTTGACTCGGCCTGGTCGACTGCGGTCCAGGCGGCGCAGTGGAAGACGACCTCAGGGCGTTGAGCCTCAATGAAGCCAAGCACGGCAGCTTCGTCAGTCACATCCAGATCGCGGCGCTGGGCGGCGACCACAGAAATATCCCGGGCGTCGAGTTCTGCGCACACGGCCCGGCCAAGCATGCCGGCGGCTCCGGTGACCAGTGCCGACTTCACTTGTTCAGAGCTTCCCTGGGGCCCCGGCCTGCCTGCCGTCCCCCTCACTCCGCCGCCCGCCTCCGGATCTCCGCCGCCGTTTCGTCGATGATGTCGTCCAGCGACTTCTGCCGAGTCCAGCCGATCGTGTCGGTCAGCTTTTTCGTGGACGGCTGCCGACGCTCCATGTCCTCGAATCCGTCGCCGTACGCCTCTTCATAGCCGATGTGCACGATCTCCGATGACGAACCCACACGCTCCCGGATCTTCTCGGCCAGAGCGTTCATCGAGATCTCTTCTTCGGAACCGATATTGAAGACGTCGCCGATCGCGGCATCGCACGCGATCAGGCCGCGGACTGCGCGCACGGCATCCGACACGTGACAGAAGCAACGCTGCTGCGTACCCGGGCCATAGACGGTGATCGGCTCATTGCGGGTCGCCTGACCCACAAAGGTTGGGAGCACCATTCCCCACTCGCCGCTCTGACGGGGGCCAACGGTATTGAAGAACCGCCCGATCGTGACCGGCAGACCCTTTTCCTGGTGGTAGGCCAGCGCCAGGAACTCATCGAGCACCTTGGTACAGGCATACGCCCAACGACGGTGTCGCACACTTCCCATCACCCGGTCGTGGTCCTCGTGCAGTTGATCCCCGGCCTTGCCGTAGATCTCCGAAGTGGAGGCCACGTAGAGAGGGACATCGTGACTGTGACTCAGCCCCAGGACGATCTCCGATCCGCGGACATTGATGGTGATCGTCCCGACCGGCTCGTGCATGATCTTCTTCACGCCCACCGCCGCCGCCAGGTGGATTACCCGATCGACCTTGCCGATGACATCGTCCATCATCGGATAGTTCAGGATCGAGTCGACCACCAGATGAAGTTTCGGATGCTCGCGGACCGCGGCCAAATTTCGGAGCGACCCGGTCGACAGATCATCGACCACATAGACGGTGTCGCCATCGGCAAGAAGGCCTTCGACCAGGTGCGAACCGATGAAGCCGGCACCGCCGGTGACAAGAATGCGCTGGGACATGGAATCGAGGGGTGGGGGGATGTGGGTCAGGGAAAGTGAAGAAGGCTTCGCACGAACAGAGCATTTGTCACAGCGGGGCGTGCGGCAAGTGCGCGGGGCAAGGGCGTGCGCTGGGCGTTACGCGTCAGGCGGTGATGTGGAAGCGGCAGGGGCCCCGATCTCGCCCTCCCCGGAGAGCCGCGCAAACTCGGAATTCTCAGCCTCCAGCTCCTCCCAGGATCCGAAGCCAACCAGCTGGCCGCCTGCGATCACCGCGATCGCATCGGCGTCACGCAACGTTGAAAGGCGGTGCGCCACCGAGATCAGGGTGATTCCGAGAGACCGTATCCCGGAGAGAACGAGCCGCTCGGTGGCCGAGTCCAGGGCGCTGGTCCCTTCATCGAGAATCAGAAGTGTGGGCCGGGTGTAGAGCGCACGCGCAATACCGACCCGCTGCCGTTGTCCGCCGCTCAGCCGAACCCCGCGCTCGCCCATCGACGTGTCGATGCCTTCGGGCAGCCGGGCCACCACATCCTGCAGGCCCACAAGGTCGAGGACACGGCTGACCTGATCGCGGTCGATTTCCTCGGCGGCCACTCCAAAGGCGACGTTGGCAGCCAGCGATTCGTCGGTAAGAAACACATCCTGAGGCACGTACCCGGACGCCCGCAGCCAGGTCGCTCTTGAGTCGAGGGTGAGTTGGGACCCTCCAACCTTGATGCGCCCCGTTGTCGGCATCAGCAGGCCCATCAGCAAGTCGACGGTCGTCGTCTTTCCAGATCCCGTCGCCCCGACAATGCCGTAGCTCTTTCCGGCCTCGAATCGGATGTCGATCCCGGTCAGCGCGTGGCCCTCGGCGTCGGGATATCGATAGGAAACGGAATCGAATCGGATATCGCCCCTCATTGAGGCAGGGTCGATCGGAACGGCCGAATCACTCGGCGCTGTGGCCGGCGAGTCAGTCGGCGCTGTGGCCGGCGAGTCAGTCGAATGTGCGGTCGACGTCCCCGCCGTCTGGACCAGATCTTCATGGAGCCGTTCGACAGACGGCATGTAGAACCGAATGGTGGTCAGACTGGCAAAGATCTGCTGCATTGAGGGCAGAAGCTTGTAGCCGGCAAACGCAAAGAGGACCACCGTGGGAAGCAGCTGTCCGCCGGTCCAACCCCGACTGATCAGAAACATGATCAGCCCCACGATGCCGCCCATGGCCAGCGACTCCATCAGGAATCGAGGCAGCTGCCCGACGAGTTCTCGTTGAGCGGTCGCCCGCGCATAGATCCTTGAAGGCCGGACGAATCGAGTCAGGAATACCTCTTCCTTTCCCAGTGCCTTGACCGCCTTGATCCCGGAGAGCGCCTCGGCGGCGGTCCGGTAACGATCTTCGTTCGCCGCAAGCCGCCCCTGTCCCAGGCGACCCTGTCGGCCACGGAGAATGGCATAGATCAAACCGTAGGCGCCGCCGAACACGGCCAGAGAGAGGACCGATACGGTCGCGTTGACCTGAAAAAGCAGGAGCAGGATCAGGATCGCGAGCACCCCCCGGGCGAAGGTGTAGACCAGCGGGATAACCACGCCGGTCATGGCCACCTCTACCTCGCCAAGGATGTTCCTGGAAAGCTCGGCGGAATTGCGGCCCAGGAAGTATTCATAAGGCTGGCGCAGGTAGCGCACGAGCAGCCTTCGCGATACCTCATGAAACATGTCCCACACGAACGACATCATGTACCAACTCGACATCGCGCCCACTATGGCGGACGCAACAACCAGGACGAGCACGGTGGTCCCA
>JBDNHE010000052.1:0-10785 GCA_041688945.1 Gemmatimonadota bacterium
CCAGCCCTCTGATACCTCGAAGTCGCTCTTCGCCTCAGTGGACCCGGAGCCGGAGGATTTCGCCTCCCACCTCAACGGGGCCCGGGGGAGTGGAAGGTACTCCACACCAGTCAGGTCTATTCGTCTCGGCTTGATCTTTCCTCTACGAGAGTGGCTGCTCTCAATTCGGGAGATCGGCGGAGCCGGTTCGGCCTCAAGAATCTGCTGCGATTCCTCGTCTGCGTGCTTCTGAGCATCCGACGGCTGGATCTCTGCGCCAGGCAGTCCCAGTGCATACGTTGCTCGCTCCTTTCTTCGCTGGATGATCCCCCCATCAGCCAGCTGGCGGACAGCAACTGAAAGCCGCCGCGAATCGCGAGCTTCAATCTGGCCCGCTAGATCCGATTGGAGAGTCCCGGGGTGCTGTGACAGATGTTCGAGAAGGTCCCGAACCTCGTCAAAATCCAATCGCGCATCCTCAACCTGTTCGGCGTGCGACTCAAGGGAGCTGTGAAACTGCAGCGCTTCTGCGAGACGATCAATCCCAGCCCGATCCTGCACGAGAACGAAGGCGCGTGCGCCGTCAGTGAAGACTGGAAGGCTCGGTGGTAGCCCATATGAAGACGTCTGCTCACGGACGAATGCAGGAAATATGTCGAGAATGTGGTGGGCTGCCTTCGCAGTCCTACGCCAGTCTCTTTCCTTCTTGGCTTTCCTTAGCGCGTCTAAGAGCGGAAAGTAGGCGTCCGTTGCAGGTCGCTGCTCGGTTCCATATCGGGAAACAGCCCGGTTGGCCATCGATGGGGAATCATGAGTGTCGATTCCCAGGAGTCGTTTGATGAATCGAAGCATTGAGCGGTTCTTTCTTCGGAGGGCTGGTCGTTTGATCGAATCCCTAACGACCTACCGGACAGCGGCCAGCCCGTTTCAGCGCTGTCAGATGACGTTCTAGGGTGCCGCCGTGGCTCGCAACACGAGGCGTGCTCGTCGTAGTGAGCACAGCGGAAAAGCCGGTCACTGCTTGATATCGGCTGTGGCTTCGTCGCTGGCCCACCGCCAACCGCGATCAATGTGTCGCCACCACCATCTCCGCCACCCTCTTCTTCGCTTTGGCCATCCGCCTCTTCGCATCTGCGAGCAAACGCTCCGCCGCCTGAAGATCGGCGAACGCGTCTGCTAGGGGAGACTTCTCCAGCCAACCGGACACAACCGCCACCTCTTCGAGGTTGTCACTGACGATTGATGACGCGTCCCCGGAGAGGATGGCATTACGATGCTTGCAGTTCGTGCCGTACTGCCCCGCGGCGCAGCTGCAAGAGGCACTCAGGTCGGCTCCCCGCAGGTAGAACGTGACTGTGTAGGGTTCCGGAGCCGAACCTTGCACAAGGAACCGCGATGTCTTGTTCAAAAAACCGCTCCGTGCGCAGACAACCGGAAGTTTGGATTCTTGGCCCCCTTTGTGGGGACGTAGAGAGCTGCCTTGACCAAATCCTCGAGCTCCGAGACTCGGAGATCACGGACGGGGAAGAACGCCACGTAGACCGTGGGGGCCACCGTCTCTGGATCGGATAGACCCGCTTCATCGGGGGAAAGGTGCACCGGTCCGTCTGCAAGATGCGTGGCGAGCTGCGACACCACCGATTTGTGTTTTTCGCGTGACAGGGTACTGGCGGGGTCAAATGGCATCGTGAAAACGGACCCACCGAATCTGGGGCTCTCAGCGACCCGTCGGACGGACTCGATTCGAGACAGGACCTCTCTCCATCCGTCGGGCACAATTGGCTCAGCGATGTCGGGGTTCAATACCGATAGGTCGCCGTGCCACAGGGCCGTGTAGAGGCGGCCCTGAGTGGACACGACTTCGCTCTCGACTTGCCGCATCTTCTCGAATACATGCAGGCGAACCTCAGAGCCCCAGTTGGATCTGAATACGGACCCACCCTCCACCGCGGCTACGCCTGAGAGCTTTTCGGGATGACGTACCCGAATGTGATGCCGGATGACCTCGGACGCTATGCTCCAGTCTGGGCCGTAGGCCTCCCGGGTGTCGTAAAGGGTGTCGCCGCGTTCAAAGCGACACTGATCGACTGCATCATGGAAAGCCCATGGGACGGCCCACTCGAACCTATCGAAGTAATCCATCTAGATCTCCAGAACACCGCCCAGGACTTGGGCACACATCAGGTATTGGGTGACGAGAATTTCCACATCGACCAAGATACTCCATCGCCATGGAACGCGGCCGACCTGCGTGGTCGGGTGCCACGAAGTCGCCCTCCATCCAAAGAGTCCATGGTAGGAAAGGTTCTAGGGGGCCGACGCGACTCGTAGCGCGAGGCGTGTTCACTGGAGTGAGCGCAGCGAACGCAGCCGGAAACTGTTTGTGATACGCGATCCCCACGCCCCACCTAGGCGGTCGATCACGGATTTCAGAGCCCGAACGCTGCCCGGATCTTTTCGAAGTTGTCCACGAGTTCGCACGTGCCATCCGCACGCAGAGACCTCGCTTTCAAAGTCCCCGCTCCCATCTGCTTGGCGATCGGTCCGGCTTCGCCCTTGATCTTCTTCCAATCTCCCTTTGACACGATCCCCCCGTCCAGATTCCGGGCTTTTCCGAAATCCTGGATGACACAGTCGACGCCGGTCACAGCCTTTACCGCGGCTGAATCGAAGTAGTTCTCGATATAGGTCCGGTCAAGAACGCAAACCAAGCTGCAAGTCTGCGGCGGGTTTGCGGAGAGATCAGTGGCAGCTGCATCCATCGGTCCACCGGCAGCGGCACGATCGCTATCGATCAGCACTGCCCATTTCAGGCCAGCCTCCTCCATCCTTTGGGTCGTGACAACCCAGTGCAGGTTATGCACGCCACCGCACTGGAGGAATATCACATTGGCTGGATCGAGCTTCGTGTCGCCAGCGGCGAATAGGGCAGCCAGGGCCTCCTCATAGAACTGCACATCCCACTTCCCTTCGACCAACACAACGTTGTCTTTCCCGATCAAACGATCGGACGTTTCGACGCCAAGTTGCCTCGCGACTTCCGCCAGATCCACAGCCGGCTTCTGCTCACTCAAGGCCGAAGGGCCGGGGCGCGTGACCAGGATCAGACCATCCCCTGGGCTCAGAGCGGCGAAAACGGGTGAATGTGTGGTGAAGATCACCTGGTGCCCGTGCTCCCCCAGTTGAACCAGGGCATCACACAGCAACCTCTGGGCCCCGGGGTGGAGATGAAGTTCCGGCTCCTCAATTGCAAAGAGGTATTGAGGCCCGTCTTGTTCGTACAGGGCCTCGGTCGCCAAGTACTGGAAATAGGCAACCATGAAGAGACGGCGGACACCGGCACCCCGCAGCTCAAAAGGAATTTCGATTCCATGGGAGTCGGACCAGAGGAGGTCAATTCCATCAACGGCCTTCTTCCAGTTGATCCTTGGCTCAGCCTTCATCCCGGTTACTGCGTCGGTGAGCTGGTTGAGGTGTTCAAAAACTTTGTCGAACTCGCCCTGGATGGCGGTCCGAATCTGATCCTCGATGCTCACCGCATCCGGAGTAGCTGCCACTGCTTGGTCAACGATCGTCTTGAATTGGTTCTGGACCGGGGTCTCGGCTATCCCGTACCGAGCCTGGTCTGTGAAGAACAACAACTGGGGAAGCACACTGCGGATTGGTTTCTCCAGGGACAAAGCGTCTACCCAATCACAACGCCACCCGCTGCCTGCAGTCAATGCGGCGTCCCGGAGAACATTCCGCTTCTCCTGGTTGGTTTCCTTCCCCGCGACCACCGCGGGAAGCCCTCGCTTCTTCAGCAACTCAAGAAGCTGCTCCTGGTTTTTATGCACCAGCGGAAAAAGTTCGGGGTCGTCAACATCTCGAATCAGTGCCTCAAAAGGCCCAATCGCTCTATCGGTGCAGTTCAACCTCACCGTCAGATTCCCACCATCGTCAACCAAGAAGTCATCCACGATGTCGATTGTGTTCTTTGCATCGATCTTGACGCGTCTCGCTCGCAGTCTGCTGGGGTCAAACGACAGCTCAACCCGCACTGGCTCCTTGGTTGACCGGGCATGAAAATCGGTCTCCGGCAACCCCCCCTTCTTTGGTGGATCAAAGAAAAGTTTCAGACCATGTAGCAGCCCTGATTTTCCGGTATCATTCCTTCCGACTATGCCCGAGAGTGGGGCCAGCCGCAGGTCACCGGTATCAGAAAATGCCCTAAACCGTTCGATTCGAGCCTTCAGCAAAGCCATGAGGATCTCCTTTTGGGTACTGCTTCCATTCTGTTCTGAGCGTCTTTGTCCGCACGCTCTGCGGATTGCGTACAACGTTCTAGGGTGCCGACGCCGATCGCAACGCGAGCCGTGTTCCCCGGAGCGAACGCAGTGAGCGCGGGCGGCACCCGGTTGTTAGACCGCGGTGCATCGACCCACCTACTCGGTGCGACTCCTTCCGCTAGTTGGGAAGTCATACGGATTCTCACCAATGGAGGTCCACATAGGTCCCGAGATAGTCAAATGCCGTGGACAGGTCGCGTGCGAGGGCGCGCTTCTCCCGCGCGAAGAGGTAGGTGTTCCGCGCGCCCCCCTTGGCTTGGTAAGGGTGTGAGCCCGGAACCTTATTTCTCCGCTCGTGGCACGCTCGAAACGGGTCCGTGAGCGCCGCGTGGACAGTCGTTAGCGAATGCCCAGTTTGGAGGAGTGAGCCCACGGGGATCAACTCCCCCTTCTTGTTGATCAACAGTCGGTTACCGGGAAGGCCTTGCACCCCGAGGAAGCTGATGAACTGCCGCAACACCAGATCGTTGAAGGAGTCTTGGGCTTGGAGCCAGACTGACGGGTGGCTCTCGTATAGGCCAACACCTCGCCTCAAGATTCTCAGCCCGTAAGTGTACTCTGTCCCAAGAAGTCGGCGCCAGATTTCCAAGCCATTGGTTCCTAGGCATTCCGAGAGGATGGATGCAATCTGATCGTACGCGCCCGACTGCCCTCGAATGACTCCTAAGTGCCGGAGTGCGATCGCGAGGTGAGTCGAGAGGTCTCTCGACTTGAGTCCGAAGTCGAGATGGGTCTTTCCCTGGTGGACGAGCGCCTTTGTAAGCGGAAGTACGGCCTCAACCTCGTCCCCTGCGAGCAGGTGACCAAATCTAGTGCTCGACAGGTGTTCCGGTGGGAGAATCTCAGAGATCAGTCCCTGGGTCAGCGGGGTGGCACGCTTCACGAACCTCCAAGCGGAACCGAGTCCTTCGCGCTCGGCTCGAACGAGAAGCGCCAAGGTGCCCCACTCAAGAGGTATCGAAAGCGGCCGAACATTGAAGTCTGCTATGGCGAGTTGCCTCAGATCTGAGATCGTCTGGTGATCGCCAAGGCGCGCCACAACGTGCCAGAGCTCGCCTCGGACATAGCTGTATGGACTACCCCCTTCAAGTAGCTTACGCGTAGAGCTGCGCGTCCCTCGTGAAGTCACTAGTAGAAAAGATGACATACCGATAGGAATACCTCGGGTGATCGTTGCGACCCGTCCAGAACTGGTCCAAGTCCTGAATCGTGCCAAGCGCGTTCCGCACAATACGCAGATCGACCGGCCGCTGAGCGTTGTACGCCTTTGCCTCCACGAGAAGCCGAATCGGATTTGAAAACGGCTGGGAGAATATAGGATCCGCGACGGCATCAATCTGATGATCCGTGCCCCGGCCATGGAGCGTGAAAGGCGTCGCGGTCGCATCGATCGTAGGGTCTCCAGTCGGATCAAGCAGGGACTGATAGCCGCCGGATTCAAGCGCCAGCATGATCAGTTCTTCGAGGAGAGCCCCAGCGACTTGATACGACTTCGGCATGCGATACCAGGATATTGGGTTCGAACAGCAAACCTGTTTGCGTGACGGTCCGATATTTGGCAGGAGCAGGGATCCCCGAACCTGCGGGATAGCAGGGCAGAACCGCAACGCTACTACCTACCGCATAGTCGGAAAATCCGCATCCACCGATGGCATATGACTGATGGTACGTGATACTTTGCAGAAAAGTCGAACCGCAACGCCGGTGCCGCCCGAAGTCGTGTTCCCCCCGGGCGGCCTCTGATTGGTGCAAGCCGTTGACCTCCCCGGCAGAGCCCCCAGCTCCCCCACCTGGGCTCAATACGCCCAGTCCTCATGTGCGAGCGGGGCTCGATTTAGTTCATCGCGTTGGAGGCGCCAAGAGGGCATGGAGGCGTCCATGAGCGCTCGGAAGCGCTCGGTATGCCTTCGCTCGACAAGGTGCACGATCTCGTGCGCCAGAATGTACTCGAGGCACATGGGAGGCTTCTTCGCCAACTCCGTGTTCAGCCAGATCCGGCCCGCTTCTGCGTTGCAGCTGCCCCACCGGGTCCTCATTCGCCGGACCCGCACATCATTGACCTCGACGGCTACCTTCGACTCCCATGGCTCCAGCAGGTCCTGTGCGGCATTGAGTACCTGCGATCGGTACCAGCCCTCGAGTACCGCCGCGCGCTTGGCCCGGTCCGAGCCCGTTCGGACGAGTAGCTCCAGTCGGGTCTTCCCGACGATCCGAACCGACGGGGGCCCGTCGTGCTCCACGACATTCATTCGATACCGACGGCCCCAGAAATAGTGGCTTTCCCCGGTCACCAGGTCGCGCTTCGATTGCCGCTCCTGGCGCTTGAACTCCTCCTGACGTCGCCGAATCCATCCCAACCGCGTCACCACGGCCAGCCGTACGGCATCGTTGTCCAAGTGCAGAGGTGCAGCGACCCGCACGCGGCCAGCGGGGGGGTAGACCCCAAGGTGCAAGTTCTTGATTTCCTTGCGAACCACTTCGACCGGGATCCCGCCGACTTCTATTTGGTGACGGTCAGTACTCACGCTGAGCCTTCACGATCTTCAGGAGTTCATCCGTAAACGCATCGTCGCCCTCGACCTCGGCCCGGATCACGTTTCGAATCTCGCGCTCCTTGAACCTGTTGCCGCGCCAGTCGGCCTTCTTGACCTGCCGGATGGCGCGATCGATGGCGATCGCCTTCTCCTCCCGAACATCACCGTACGAATCCCGAAGGCCCTCCCGCCCAACGAGCACACCGATTCCGTCGAGGTTGTCGTAGAGTGCGCGGAGCGGGGGCGTCTGGATTTCCGGTGGGTAGGTCGCGCCCGCCTCCGGTTGGCGAACCTTCCGCGTCAGCTCCACGATCTGGGCCAGGTAGGCCTTGTAGTCCAGTGCCTCCTCTCGTCGCTGCTCGATGAGGGCATCGAGGAGCTCAGACATCTTCTCGTAGTACTTCGGGTTGACGGCCATCTCGTCGATAATGAGGCGTCGGACGTTGTTTTCGATCGTCTCGGCCATCGCCTCATTGTCCTCCCGCAGACCCTTGGGCAGCGAATCCACCGCCTCCTCCCCGCGATCGACGATCAGGTCGACGAGCGTGAGGTCGTCGAAGGCAGAGATCTTCTCGCTCTCCTCAGCGCGAATGTAAGTGTCCAGCAGGTGGCGCATGGCCGGCTCGTACATCTTCATATCGATATAGTCGCCGCTGGCGAGCTTTACCTCCTCGCGGACCTTCTCGAAGTGACCGACCTCCGCCTTGATCTTCGTCACCTCCGCCTCGGAATAGCCAGCTTCGCGCATCTCGTTGGCGAGGTTCGCGTAGGCTCTCACGCACGCTCCGACGAGTTTGTATAGGGCGACCCGCTTTGGTTCGTTCTCCTTGAGCTGCTGTGTGTCCCCGCCCTTGGCTGCACAGAAGTAGTGCAGGTAGGCCGGGGTGTTGCGTGGCGGTTCTACCGGCTCGCACAGAGCCTTCACCGCCTCTCTCGCCTCCTCCAACCGCTCGCGGCCTTGAGTCAGGCGATCCTTCAGGAGCCCCGCCACATCCTCCCGGTCGTACCCTCCGAAAGCCTCTCCCGTGTAGTCCTCGATGGACTGCTCTAGCGAGCGGAAGAGGTCCTTGTAGTCGACGATGTACCCGTACTCCTTGTCGTCCGCGTCCAAGCGGTTGACCCGGCAGATGGCCTGGAAGAGCCCGTGGTCCTGCATCTGCTTGTCGATGTAGAGGTAGGTCGCAGGCGGCGCGTCGAACCCCGTCAGCAGCTTGTCCACCACGATCAGGAGCTTCATTTGACCGGGCTCCTCAATGAAGCGCTTCTTAACCTCCTCCTCGAAGCGCTCGACCTTGTACATCGCCGTGTCTTCTGGCTCGTCGAAGTGCGCGGCGAGCATCTTCCGGTAGATCTCGTACTGGCGCAGCTTCTCAGTGAGCCCCTCGCCGGTCTCCTCGCCCTTGATGTCGGCGGGCATGGGTCGGTAGGAGGTCACGATGGCGCACTTTCCGGCCAGGTCGGTCCGCTGGAACATCTCGTAGAAGCGGCATGCCGAGTAGATGCTCCCCGAAACAAGGAGGGCGTTGCCGTGGCCGCTCCTCAGGCGGTCGCGGGTCGCCATGTCCATGAGGATGTCGGCGACGATCTTTTCGAGCCGGTCCCGAGCCGAGAGCACGCTCTTCATGGTCCCCCACCGTCGCTTGAGCTGCGCTCGTGCCAGATCGGTGAGCCCCTGGGTCTTCGACGCAAACCACTGATCGATCTTCGCCTGCGAGGTAATGCTCTGGTCGATGTCGCGGGCTTCGTAACGCAGGTCCAGCACCACCCCGTCGCGCACCGCCTCGTCGTACTTGTAAGTGTGGATGTAGGGGCCGAATGTCTCGATGCTCCTGCGCTTGTCGCTCTTGAGGAGCGGGGTGCCCGTGAAGCCGATCAGCATCGTGTCGGGGAGGAGCGCCTTCATCGCCTCGTGGAGCTTGCCGGACTGCGTGCGGTGGCACTCGTCCACGAAGACGAAGATCTCGCCCTTGGCGCGGAAGCCTTTGGGCAGATGCTTCTTGATGTCGGCGAGAAAGGCGTCGATATCCCCCTCGTCCGACGCGCCGAATTTGTGGATGAGCGAGCAGATGAGCGATTCCTCGGTGGCGTTGAGGACCTCCACGAGGTCGGCCCCGCTCGTCGTCTGATAGATCTCCTCGCTCACGCCCTTGAAGACCTTCTCGATCTGGTCGTCCAACTCCGTGCGGTCCGTGATGATCAGGACGCGGCCGCCCGGCACGTGCTCCCGAATCCACTTGGCCAGCCAGACCATGATCAGGCTCTTCCCGCTCCCCTGGGTGTGCCACAGGACTCCGCCCTCCCGGCGCTCGACACGCGTTTGGGCGGAACGCACACCGAAGTACTGGTTGTGACGGCACGCCTTCTTGGTGCCGGCGTCGAAGACCATGAAGTCGTGTATGATCTCGAGCAGCCGGTCCTTGCGGCAGAGCTGCCCCAGTTCGCGGAGCAGCGGGTTGTCACCGGCCTCGGAGTGAGCCTCGTCTTCCTTCCAGCGGAGCCAGTACTTTTCGGGTGTGTCGATCGCACTGTAGCGCAGCCCTTCAGTGGCATTGCCCGCCATGACGAGCTGCACCGTCGTGTAGAACGATCGGATGAACGTCTTCTTCTGGCTGTCCAGGTTCTGGCGGATGCCCTCGCTCACGGCCACCGTCGACCGCTTGAGCTCCAGCACACCCAGGGCTATGCCGTTCACGTAGAAGACCACGTCCGGGCGCTTGTTGTTTTCGCCGGCGACGGTCACCTCCTCGGCGACGGCGAAGTCATTGGCCTCGGGGTTCTTCCAGTCGATGAGCCAGACGGTCTCGGTCTGCTCGCCCACGTCGGGGCGCACCTTAACCCCGTAGCGCAGAAGTCCATACACCTCACGGTTCGCATCGTACAGCGTCCGGCTGCCACCGAGCGCCGCCACCTGGTCCAGCTGGTGAAGGGCCTTCCGGATGAGCTTCTCGCCGTGGCCCTGCCTCTTGAGCCAGGCGATGAGGTGGGCCTCTTCCACGTTGCTGTTGCCCTCCCGGTCCTTCCAATGGCCCAGGTAGGCGTAGCCGAGGGCGTCGCGGCAGAACTCGACTACCCGCTTCTGGGTGAGGATCTCGCGCTGGCCGACGGTGCTCATTGTCCGTTGCCTCCGTCACCGTGCCCACTCCGGTGTGCCCGGCCCGGTGTCGTGAGACGATATTCCTGAAGGCGGCTCCGGGGTCGGTCGGGCCGTGTCATTTCGATGAGGCCGTCCGCCAGGGCTGCCTGCAGGTAGCGCTCGCGAAAATGTTTCTCGTCGCGCAGATCAAGCGCGGCCATGAGGTCGGCCCGGCTCATCTCTCCCTGCAGGGCGAGGAGCAGCTTTTTGACTTCGGGGGTGACTTCGGGGGTGACTTCGGGGGTGACTTCTTGGGCAGTTTCTTGGGTATTGCCCGAAACCGAGGCGACGTAGGCCTCGGAAAACGGAAACTCGACCCACACGTCGCGCGTCTCCACCTCGATCCGCGGCTCGGGCGTGCCCGCCTCGCGGCAGGCGGCGAAGATCCGACGGATGCCGCGGCCCCAGGCCTCGATGTCACCGGACTGGAAGAAGGTGTTGGCGATGTCAGGATTGTAGGGCTGTGAAGGGTGGCGCCCCAGCAGCTTCTCCAACGACCAGCCCTCGGGCAGCTCGCCGGGGTTCCAAATCTGCAGACGGTCCTCGTAGACCCGAATCTGGATCGGCGCCGCGACCGAGTAGTCGCGGTGAATGATGGCATTCAAGAGCGCTTCACGCAGGGCGCTCTCCGGCATCGGGTAGCTTTCGATGCGTTGGATCCCTTCGTAGCTGATCCCGGCCTTCAGGTACTTCGTGAGAAGAAGGTCCAGGACCCTGCCCGGCTGTGAGAACACGGCGCCGGTGACCTCGTCGTGATACCGGAGGTCCGACTCGCTGGCGAAGTAGCCGATCTTGACCGAGGCGCCCGTGA
>JBDNHE010000053.1:0-7805 GCA_041688945.1 Gemmatimonadota bacterium
CTTCTTGCCCCGCTTCACCAGCTGTGGCATGCTTCCCATAGTGGCCTCCTTCCTCTTTTCGGTCGTCGTGATGTGTTCGCACGCTCACGATACCTGAGGTCGGAGGTCACTTCAATTTCAACTAACTATGGGACTCCCTCCGCTCAGTCGATGGGTGCTCGCTTTGACGATCGGGAGTCTGGGACGATTGGGGACGCTGGCGCTTTTTCGTTCTTCCCGACCAAAAACCTCGGCGGATTTGGCGATGGGGGCTTGATCACCACCAACGACCCCGATCTTGCCGATCGACTCAGCCTCTTGAGGCTCCACGGAGGTCGGAAGATGTACCACCACGAGTTCGTAGGCACCAACTCACGACTTGATGCACTGCAAGCGGCCGATCTTCGCGTAAAACTGAGGGAGTTGAACGGATACATTGCGGCGCGTCGAGCCCATGCAGCTGTTTATAACGAAGCGCTCACCGGCATCGAGGAATTGCTCATCCCAGCCGAGGTACCCGGGCGTTTTCATAGTTACAATCAGTACACTGTGCGCTCTCGACGCGCACGGGAGTTACAGGCGCACCTCGCCCGAATCGGTATTGGGTCAAAGGTCTACTATCCAGCCCCCCTGCACCTCCAGGAATGCTTTGACGACCTTGGGTACGCGGCGGGGTCACTCCCGACGGCCGAGATCCTTTGTGGTGAAGTTCTCTCCCTACCAATCTTTCCGGAGCTCGGTACGGACAGGGCGGCGCGCGTCGCCCAAGCCGTTCGACATTTCTTCCTCAGCTAGAGAGCGGTAGTCGCATGTTCACCGATCCCGATGTCCCGCCGTCCAACATGAACGACGCCGAGTTGCCGCTCCAATCCATTATCCGTTTTCTGAAACGAAACTGGCGGGTCCTCGTGCTGGCCGGTATGGCGTGCGCCATAGTGGGAGCGGGTGTGGCAATTGTTCAGCCGAGGGTCTACGAGGTCGACGCGTCGTTTGTCTCGAATGATTCGGGACAAGGCAACCTGGGTGGTCTCGCCGGCCTCGCAGGTCAGCTTGGCGTCGAGGTGCCAGGCGCGGATGAGGGACGCAGTCCTCAGTTCTACGCCTTTATGATTACGTCCAGAGAAGTGCTGCGGCCCGTCCTTCAAAGACTCCGGACGTCGGACGGCGTTGACCTTTTGGAGCACTCCAAATTCAAAGATTCCGACGGAGAGGCGAGAGTCCGGGCTGCCGTCGAGTGGGCCCGGAGCGGTCCGGTTTCAGCGATGGTCCGACGTGAAACGGGCATGGTGGCGTATACTGTGCGAACGCCGTGGCCGGAGATTTCTGCCGCCCTAGCCGAAGAATTGATTGTCGAGGTGCAGCGCTTCGATCTCGATAGCCGAAACACGCAGGCACGTGCTGAACGACAGTTTTTGGAGGATCGGCTGCGGAGTGCTGAGGATGAACTCGACTCTGCCGAGTCGCTGTTGCTTGCGTTTCTGACACAAAATCGAAGGATCGACAATTCCGCCGAACTCCTCTTTCGGAATCAGCAATTGGAGGAGCGCGTGGCACGTCGCCGTCAAGTCGTACTGGGACTCGCCCAGGCGTACGAGCAGGCCCGAGTACAAGAGGTTCGAAACACACCGTTGATTACCGTAATTGAGTATCCAGAACTGCCGCTCCAGCCTGTGAGGCAACCGATGGTGCTTTTCGCGTTCCTGGGGGCCGTATTGGGTCTGCTGATATCGTGCTCGTGGCGGCTGGCCCATGAAACTCTAAAACGGTCGGAAGGCGTATGAGTGGGCGTGACGGTGCTCGACTTGCGGATGTAAAGTCCTTCTGGGAGAGCAACCCTCTCTGGACCGGCGAGTCTGCATTTGTGCCTGGTTCGAAGGAGTTTTTCGAAGAGCACCGTCGGGTCTATATGGCCGAGTGCTTCGGCGGGAGTTGGGATCCGCGATTCTTTCCCCCCTCTCATCTGGGGGACCCGGAGGCCTTACGAGTCTTGGATCTGGGGTGCGGAATCGGATTCTGGGTATCAGAGTTCGCTCGCCGTGGCTATCGAAATGTCTTCGGTGCGGACCTGACATCCCGAGCCCTGGAACTAACAAGAATGAGGCTGGACGCGTACGGACTCGAGGCCAGCCTGCAGCAGGAGAATGCGGAAGACTTGAGCTTTGAAGATGGTTGTTTTGATCACGTGAACTGCCAGGGCGTGATCCATCATACTCCCTCGACCGAAACGGCGGTCGCCGAGATCGCGCGAGTTCTGCGTCCGGGCGGGACCGCCAGCATCTCCGTCTATTACAGGAATGTCGCTCTCAGAAGTTGGCCTGTGCTCAAGTGGATTGTCAGTCCGCTGGTTTGGGCAGGCGCCGGGTTGAAGGGTAGGGGCCGAGAGAAGATGCTCAGGGAGTCGGATGTGGACGAGATAGTTCGCCTTTATGACGGTGCTGAGAATCCCATCGGGAAGAGTTATACGCGCTCCTCATTCGAGCGGCTCCTGGCCCCGCACTTCGAGGTGAACGAATTGTACCTACACTTCTTCCCGGCGCGTGCTCTGCCGTTTTCCATTCCCGCCTCGCTACATCGCCAACTGGACCGGCGCCTCGGATTCATGATCTACGCATCAGTCACACGGCGCAGCACCCCCTGAACAACTCCCCCATTTCCGTGTATCTTCCACGAATGCTAGCACTGACTACACGAAATGTGGCCCTCCTGGGCCTTGCCGCCTTCGTTTCGGCCTGCGCCTCCAACTCCCGCTTTGAGGGGATGGACGCGGACCAGATCTACCGACAGGCCGAGCAGGATTTTGCCGACGGGGACTTCGAAGATGCCGCAGAGGCCTTCGATCGGATTCTGATCGCCTTCCCGAGCTACGCTCAGATCGCGGAAGCGAACTTCTTCCTTGGGCAGTCCCTCTACAACTCCAAGCAGTTCATTACGGCGGCTTCGGAGTTTATGCGGTTTTTGGGATCCTACCCGGCTCACCCCAGAGCACCTGAAGCGGCTCTGGGTGTCTGCAAGTCGAATGAGGCGCTGTCGCCGCACTATCAGCGCGACCAGACGTTCACCCAGCAGGCTCTGCTGATCTGCCAGAACGTGGCCAACGACTACCTCGGGACCGAGATGGGCACCGAGGCGGGCGAGATCGCCCTTGCCATGCGCAGCAAGCTCGCCGAGAAGCTCTTCCAGAGCGGGATGTACTACTTCCGGCGCGACGCCTACGACTCTTCGGTAATCAACTTCGAGGATGTGGTCGAAGCGTATCCTGGGACCGAATGGGCGCCCCGGGCTCTCGTGAAGGTCATGGACGCCTATACCGAGATCGGTTACGCCGACGAAGTGGAGTCGGCCCGGAACCGCTTGCTGCGACTGTATCCCGATTCGCCTGAGGCCCAGCTGATCGTTGCCGCGCAGAACAATGGCGGCGGTGGAGTCACGACCTCGGGCGGCCTCCCGCTCTAGCGAGTGAACATTGGAGTCTTCGGGGGGACGTTCGACCCTCCGCACCTGGGTCATCTGATGGTGGCGCAGGATGTCAGGGAATCCCTGTCCCTCGACCGAGTCATCTTCGTCCCTGCGCGCAGGTCTCCCTTCAAGTCCGAAGGTGGATCGGCCTCGGCAGAACACAGACTGGCGATGGTGGAGAGGGCGATCGACGGGGATCCGGACTTTGAGGTTTCTCGCCTGGAACTCGATCGGCCCGAGCCGTCCTGGACCATCGATACCCTGCGAGCGCTGCTCTCACAGCACCCCAAGGCCCAACTCACCCTGATCATGGGGGTCGATCAGTGGCGGTCCTTCTCCGATTGGAAGGATCCCCTGGAAATAGCCGGGATGGCTCGGATCGCGGTCTTCGCGCGGGATGGCGAAGAACCGGGCGGGTATCCCGGGGGTGAGGTGGTGCCGATTTCAGTCGGGGTTCGGCGCCTTGATCTGTCTTCGACCGAGTTGCGAGAACGGCTCGGGAGCGGGGATTCGATCCGCTATCTTGTTCCTGATTCGGTCCGGGGGTACATCCGGGCCCATCGACTCTACGGTGTCGACGAGGTGAAACCGACCTCGGCTGAGACCTGACATGCGTCCAGAGTGACGAAAAGAGGGCAGTAAGATGTTAAAACGGATCGTAAAGACGATTATCGGGAATCGGCACGCGCGTGAAGCCAAGAAGCTTCAGCCGCTGATTGATCAGATCAACTCGAACTGCGAGGCTCTGGCCCCGCTTTCTGACGAACAGGTTCAGGCCAAGACGGAGGACTTCCGGGTCCGGATTCGTGAATCCACTGCGTCGGTGCAGGAAAAGATCGACGCTGTGAAGGCAGAGAAGCGTTCCTCGGAGGATTCAAGCCACCGCGAGCAGCTCTCGGTCACCCTGGGTGTGCTTGAGGCTGAGATGCTCGAGGCGCTTGAGTCCACCCTGGAAGAGATTCTTCCAGAGGCCTTTGCCGTCGTCAAAGAGACGTGTCGACGCCTGATTGGTACCGAAGTGCACTTTGCGGGCACTAGCTCCGTCTGGGACATGATTCCCTATGACGTGCAGCTGATCGGCGCCGTCGCTCTGCACCGTGGGAAGGTGACGGAGATGCAGACAGGTGAAGGAAAGACCCTGTCGGCGACCATGCCGGTCTACCTGAACGCCCTTGCAGGCCGCGGCGTCCACGTAGTCACGGTCAACTCCTACCTGGCTCAGCGCGACGCCGAGTGGATGAACGCCATCTACAGTTGGCTCGGATTAACGGTAGACGTGACCGACCGGCATAAGCCGGGGACGCCTGAGCGGCGGGCCGCCTACATGGCGGACATCACCTACGGAACCAACAACGAGTTCGGCTTCGACTACCTGCGCGACAACATGGTGCATACGCTCGATCAGCGGGTGCAGCGTGAGTACGCCTACGCCATCATCGACGAGGTCGACTCCATCCTGGTCGATGAGGCGCGGACCCCCCTCATCATCTCCGGGCCGGTCGGACGGGACACCTCGACTCCGTTCGAGCAGTTCAATCCACTGGTCAGCAACCTCTATAAGAAGCAGCTGGCCCTGACCAACACTCTGGTCTCCGAGGCCCAGAAGCACCTGGAAGCAGGCGAGGAGTTCGAGGGCGGCGAGAAGTTGCTGGCAGTGAGGCGTGGCGCGCCCCGGCACCCCAGGCTCCTGAAGCTGTTTGCCGAAGAGCCGTCGCTGCAGACGCTGGTGCAGAAGGTGGAAGCCGACTTCATGCGCGAGAAGCGCCTGCACGAGGTCGATGAGCTGCTCTACTTTGCGATGGACGAGAAGGGGCACAACACCCACCTCTCGGATCGCGGCCTGGACGAGCTGTCACCGAACGAGCCCGATGCCTTCGTGGTCCAGGATCTCTCTGAAGAGATGGGCCTGATCGAGAACGACCCGGATCTGTCTGTCGACGAGAAGCGGGACAAGCTCGTGGACATGGAAGCACGCTACGCCGCCAAGAACCAGAAGCTGCACGTCATCCATCAGCTGCTGAAGGCGTACACGCTTTACCACAAAGACGAGCGCTACATCATCGGCGAGGCCGGCGAGGTTGTCATTGTCGACGAGTTCACCGGTCGTCAGATGGCCGGTCGCCGCTGGAGCGACGGGCTTCACCAGGCAGTGGAGGCCAAGGAAGGGGTCGAGGTCAAGGGCGAGACTCAGACGCTCGCCACCATCACGATCCAGAACTACTTTCGCATGTACGACAAGCTCGCCGGAATGACCGGTACGGCCGAGACGGAAGAGACCGAGTTCCACCAGATCTACGGTCTGGACGTAATGGTCATCCCGACCAACCGTCCGGTGGTCCGCGACGATCGCGAAGACCTGATCTTCAAGACCACGCGCGAGAAGTACAACGCGCTCATGGACGAAGTGGGGCGCTATCACAAGATGGAGCTCCCGGTCCTGGTCGGTACGACCAACGTCGAGGTGTCCGAGACCTTCTCGCGCATGCTCAAGCGTCGCGGGATCCCGCATAACGTCCTCAATGCCAAGCAGCACGCCCGCGAGTCGGAAATCGTGGCGGGCGCCGGTATGCCGGGCGCGGTAACGATCGCAACCAACATGGCCGGTCGCGGAACCGACATTAAGCTGGGCGAGGGCGTCACGGCGGCCCGTACGATTGGCTGGGCCAAGGCGAAGGGATTGGACCTGGATGAGCTCCATCCCGTCGACCCCACGCGTTATGACGACAAGATGGCCAGCCGCGAGGACGACTACCTGCTCGAGGTCGGCGGACTCCACATTCTGGGCTCCGAACGGCACGAATCACGCCGGATCGACCGCCAGCTGCGGGGACGTGCCGGCCGTCAGGGAGATCCGGGTGCATCTCAGTTCTTCCTGTCGCTCGAAGACAACCTCATGCGGCTCTTCGGTTCCGAGCGGATCGCCGGGGCCATGGAGCGCATGGGCGCCGAAGAAGGCGAGGTCATTACGCACGGCCTGGTCACCAAGTCGATTGAGCGGGCACAGCGCCGGGTCGAAGGCAACAACTTCGAGTCCCGGAAGCGCCTGCTGGACTACGACGACGTCATGAACCAGCAGCGCGAGGTCGTCTACGACCTGCGCCTGGGCGCTCTGGAGGGTGGGGAAGACCTCAAGGGCGACATCTGGGAGATGATGGAGCACGCCGTCGGCGACCGGATCGACGAATATTGCCCAGACGAAGTTGGTGAAGAGAACTGGGAACTGGCGGCGCTGAAGAAGCGGATGTTGATGGACTTCTTCGTGGCCGTCGAACAGCTCCCGGAAGAGGACGACCCAGACCACGAGTTCGAGCGCCACGAGATCGATGAATGGTGCACCGAATCGGTCCGAAGCTCCTTCCACCGAAAGCTTGATAGCTTCGGCGACTATTCGGAGCGGGTGCAGGGCTTCGTGATGCTTTCCGTGATCGACAACAAGTGGAAGGATCACCTGTACGATCTGGACTCGCTCAAGGCCTCGATCGGCTTCCGCGGCTGGGGTCAGAAGGATCCGCTGGTGGAGTACAAGAAGGAGGCCTTCGACATGTTCGTCGACCTGCTTCATGATCTCCGCTCGACTGTGGCCCAGAACGTGTTCCGTGCCCAGGTCGGGCCGCCGCCTCAGCAGCAACGCCGCCCGCTCGGGCGTATGACGTTGTCGGGTCCGGCGGATGGCGGATCGACTGGCGTGCAGGGTGGTGCTCAGCCCCAGCGTCCCCCGGAGCAGCGCGGGCCGGCGGTCGATGCGACTGGGATTTCGTCGCGGGCACGGTCAGATGGGTCGGATCCACGCGCGCAGGGCCCGGATGTCTCCAAGCTTCAGACGAACCGTCAGGAGGCCGCGGCTCCTCAGCAGCCGGTCACGGCGTCTGATGAGCCGGGGCGCAATGATCCTTGTCCGTGCGGAAGCGGCAAGAAGTACAAGAAGTGTCACGGGAAGGCGTAGGCGGTTGTCCAGGGCGGTTTGCCTGACGGTGCAGGGGTCGATTTCGTGACGATCCTGATCTTGAAGGGGGTTTCATGAAGGTCACAGTGATTGGGACCGGTTATGTAGGACTCGTCGCGGGTGCCTGCCTGGCGGAGACCGGGCACAACGTGGTCTGCGTGGATATCGACGAAGACAAGGTCCGAAAGCTCTGGGACGGCATCATTCCGATCTTCGAGCCCGGTCTCGAAGAGATCGTAAAGCGGAACGTGGAAGAGGGCCGACTCACGTTTACGACGGATACCGCAGCCGCCGTGAAGGCGTCCAGGGCCATCTTCATTGCGGTCGGCACGCCGCCGGACGAAGACGGCTCGGCCGACCTGCAGCACGTTTTGGGCGTCGCCACGGCGATCGGCCGCGCCATGGACGGCGAACGGATCGTCATCAC
>JBDNHE010000054.1:0-2339 GCA_041688945.1 Gemmatimonadota bacterium
CACCGGCAACCGCCGGTGCAGAGACCCGTGCGTCCAGACGCTTCCGTTGGCCTCGAAATGGGCCCCAAGGGTGCTCACGCTCGCCCCAGAACAGGCCGAATACCGGCCCGTCAACTCGCTTCGACCCTCACCGCTGCCATGCCCTCGACCCCCGGTGCGTTTTTGTTGCTCGCCCACCCCAATCGCTCAATTTAGGACAGTGGTAAGCGATCCGGCCAGACATCCGATGGACGGGACCGCATCAAGGAGTTGGAGCGCGAGAATTGGGAGCTGAAGCGAGCCAACGAGATCCTGCGCAAGGCGTCCGCGTATTTCGCACAGGCGGAGCTCCCCTCTCTGCCAACGTACGTGAGACACGGAGCACGTAAAGAATTAGAGTAGGGCGAAAGCAGAGAAACCTACAATGCTGGGACTCCGAGAACGAATGAAAGAAAATGGTAAAGCCCGTCCGCCCGTGGAGGGTGAGTTGAGATGAGAAGGGCCAACCCCCGAACTTCGCAGTAGCCCAAAAGGCTCTGCATATTTCACCGGGTCGTTAGCCCGACCCATTCAACGGAGGTTGGCCCCGTGTCGAAGCTCACTCAGAACAACGTAGTGGTCGGTCTGGATCTCGGCGATCGTTTCAGCTGGCTGTGTGTGCTGGACCAAGACGGGGAGGTCGTCGAGGAGGGGCGCATCCAATCGACCGACATTGCTCTTCGTCGCTGGTTCGAAGCGCGGGAGACGGCGTGTGTCGCCCTCGAGGTGGGCACGCACTCGCCCTGGGTCAGTCGGTTGATCCAGGAGTTGGGGCACGAGGTCATCGTGGCGAACGCTCGTCATGTGCGGATGATCTACGACGGCGATCGAAAGAGCGACCGGTTGGATGCTGAGGCACTGGCTCGATTGGCTCGACTTGACCCGGCGCTTCTCCACGGCATCGAGCATCGCACGATCAAAGCCCATGAAGATCTCGCGGTGATCCGTGCTCGGGAGACGCTCGTTCGGACGCGCACCCGGCTGATCAATCACGTGCGAGGGGCGGTCAAGTCGGCTGGCCACAGGGTGCCGCGGTGCAGCAGCGCTTCGTTCCATAAGTCGGCCGGCGACTCAATCCCGTCCGGCATGAGGCCGGCGCTTGATCCCCTCTTGGTGATGCTCGAGCAGCTCACTCAGGAGATCCGAGCGTATGATCGCCAGGTCGAGAAGCTTGCCTCCGAATCCTACCCCGAGACTGGGGCTCTGATGCAAGTCGCCGGGGTGGGGAATATCACCGCACTCGCGTATGTGCTGACGCTCGAGAATCCAGATCGCTTTACGCGGAGCCGCGCGGTGGGGCCCTATCTGGGTCTGTGTCCCGGTGAGCGTCAGTCCGGCGATCGTGAGGCCCAGTGTCGCATGACCAAAGCCGGCAACGAGATGCTCCGACGGCTGTTGATCCAGGCTGCCCACTACCAGCTGGGTCCGCATGGATCCGACAGTGATCTGCGGAGGTGGGGCTTGGAACGTGCTGCCCGCGGGGGGCGGATTTCGAAGAAGAAGGCGGTCGGCGGAGTCGCTCGGAAGCTGGCAGTTCTGCTCCACCAACTCTGGACGTCCGGGGAGGTCTACGAGCCTCTGCGCAACAGCGGGGGACCGGACGAGCCCACCGCCCAAGCCGCCTGATACCAAGTATTGAGCTGATTCTAGACGATGCCTCTGACGTACCGGGACCCACATCGCGTTCGGGTGACTGCGATCGCTACGCTGAGCCGCCTTCGGGTGAGCTCGACAGTGAGTTTGCAGCACCCAACGCTCTCGAACCTCAACATGCACCGGCCGCCCAACTCGGCCACAAAGAGTGCGAATGGAAGCGAGGTGCAGGGTCGCGTCGTACGCCGGATGGATCGTCTCTCTGGTCGAACCAGAAGCGAAAGGGGCGCTGACGCGCCCAGGGCGCCACCGTCGCCCTTGACTACAAGGCCCTTCTCATGGAAGCGCAGCGAGGCATCCCCGGGTCCTCCGGATCCGGAGGTAGTCGACAAACCGAGCCGTCGCCGATTCAGTGCGGCGTACAAAGTGCGGATTCTCGAAGAAGCGGACAGGTGCACGGAGCCGGGCGAGGTCGGCCGACTCCTGAGGCGTGAAGGCCTGTATTCGTCGAGTCTGACGGCGTGGCGCAAGGCAGCTCGAAACGGGACGCTGGAGGCACTGTCGAAGAAGCGTGGCCGCAAGGCTCAGCGGAATCCGCTGGAGGAAAAGGTGTGCAAGTTGGAGCGGCAAAACGCTCGACTTGAGAATGAGCTCAGGAAGGCGCACCTGATCATCGACGTGCAGGGAAAAGTTGCGGGGCTGCTGGGGATAGACCTCGACGCCGGGAA
>JBDNHE010000055.1:0-18437 GCA_041688945.1 Gemmatimonadota bacterium
ACGCTTGCGTGCCGAGATTCAGAAGGACCTCGGGATCACCACTCCCGACCGCGATGTTCACTCCGCTGCCTGAGACCGGAGGCCACTCGACTTTCAACTAGCTTTGGGATTGACTCCCTTCTGACCGGTGACCATTGCGAAGTCCCAACCGCTCTTCCCGTCCTGAATCTCCGCCTCACGAACGTTTCTCGCCAACGTGTGGAGCCCGTCCGGCAGGTATCCGAGGGCGTGAAGGTTCTTGATTGGGAACGCATCCAGGTCGATGACGATGTTGTCGACATGGTCGAGAGTGAGCGTTGGCATTTTCATAGCGCGAATCTACGCGTACGGTGCGACTAGTGCGAAAATTTGTTAGGTAGCGCCCCGGTCCGGCGGGAATCCGAAGATCTCCGCATCCTGAGAGTACGCCCTCATCCACTGGCTACCAGGCGCTCGATGTTGATTCGCTTCCAAGGCGCGATCAACGACTCCTTGTTGCCTCGGGCTCATTTGTTCGTGCATCGCGGTGACATTCCGAGCTCTGTCGCCGAGGTAGTCGAGAAGTGGGAGCGGGACTGTATAGTGACTGACCCCGAACGTGCCCTGTTTTCGGACAATTTTTCCCCCTTTCCAGGGCTCGCCCGGTCGTTCAACGATGACTCCGAATAGTCCGAGCCGCATCAGCTTCGCATAGACGAAACTAGTCTCGGTGGAACCCGGAATGTCGAGCTCAACTACGCGACGGAAGTACCGATTGATGTTCGGAGGAAAACTCTCCACATCTCCACCTTCGATCAGGTGAAGTGGGATCGCGTGAACCTCAAAGCCGCCCGTGTGTCGAGCTTCTCCGAGTAAGAACGCTCTCCATGATTTGAGCGCCTGGTGAACTCTGGGTCGGATCACCTCTGGCATCTCCGACATTTCGGGATCGCCAAGTACGTAGGCTTGCAGGACGCGCCATACCACGGAAGTCGCGAACGGCAGAAACCAAGAACCGTAAGTGAAGCGGTCAGCGACACCGTCGTGCAGTGGGACGAAGAGTCGCTCCGCAGCCTGCTTTTCCCACGTGCCAAACCGCTGCTCGCAACCGCCACAGAGCATCCGGGGCTTCCAGCCATCCTGACTGCGCAGATTCGGTGTGTCCGAGGATCTCATCGCGCCGGTGATCGACGTGTCCTTTAGGTAGCGAAAGACGAAGGCTGGGATAATGTGACTCTCCCGCAGCGCGGTTCTGGCGGCGCATAGGGCGCACTGCTCAAGCCCCAGTTCTCGAACCTTGGACTGCGCCTGAGGATCCATGTCTCTCCCTTCCCTTACTAACGTAGACCATGCGAGAGAGTCCGTCGCTACCCAACTACGAATCCTGTGCAGGATCCGACCATGCCCCGAGTAGCGCAACCTGCCGGACATAGGCCCTAGACCGCAATCACTACTACCTAGCGCATAGTCGGCACACCCGTTTCAGCGCTGTCAGATAACTCGGTATATGCGACACCGCCCCACCCCGGCGAAGCCGAAATAGGGCGATCCGCCCAAAACTGTCCAGCGGTGGCCAGGCGAAGCCGCCGCCACCGACCCACGCACACCGGCCGTCAGCCAACCACCACCCCGCCGGCAGAAGCAACCACCACCCCGGCCGTACGGATGGGCCCGCGGCGCCCCGTGAGCTAGGCGTCGTGAGTGCAGATGTAGCACTCGCTACATCAAACGAGCAGCAACGACGCTCACGGGGATGCCCCGGGTCCTATCCGCATTCGCTATGTAGACACGCTGCCATATACAAACCGCCTCCAATACCCTGCTAATGGCACCAGGACTCAGCTTTCGCTATATCCGACCAGCCCCTCAGATCCCCGTAGTGTCACCTTTGGGCCCAGTCCTGTCACCTTTTCTGAGCGAAGCCGACCGAGGGCCTTTACGGAGGGGCTCCCAACGCTGGAACTAGATGGTTCAATATTGGCATGGCATGTATAAGGCTCCGTGACTTCACGATTCAGGGTTGCCGCCGTGACGAGGGGACACTCCCGGAGCGACGCGGCGGACCGCCCGATGCGGCAACCCGTTGCTATCGGGGATGCGATCCGCTTCATGAGCACCTGGCACCGACGACCCCGGCGTGCTTGTGCGGCCCGCAGAGACGCGTTATCGTTCGGGCTCCATACGGCCCCGTGACGGTCCGGAAGATCTCACATCACACGCCCCCCGACTCAACGTCGAACTCTCGTGATTCGTCGGGACTGGACTGCTTCCGGAAAGGCTAAGCGTTATTGGCCTGACGGTCTGCTGGGACGGACTAGGACTTGCGAACGTGGTGGCCAGATCGCGGCCAGGCCCGTCGAGAGAAGGGCTAGGACCACCAACTCGACGGTCGAACCTGTGGAGAGACGAAAGCTGTCGATGGCGATGTGCCGGGCATTGACAAAGCCGTGGGCCGCGATTGCCGAAAAAAGGCCAGTCGAGTTTGCGAGGGCACTGTAACACAGCCCAGAAACCAGCAGTTCCAGGGCTGGCCTAACCGTGGATACCAGGCTGGGCGGAAACCCGCCAAAATGTGCCGCGGCGAACGCGACCTGGCTCACGAAAATGCAAACAGCCCACCTCCACCATGACCCAGAACGCGTCCTGACCCAGAGGGCAAACAGGGTATAGGGGAGCAGTAGACGGAAGACTAGTTCTTCAGCTGCGGCCCCAGCAAACACTGACGCCCCTTCAAATGTGAGAAGCCACTGGGGCGAGATATTCTGGTGCAGGGTAAGGAGTACCAACAATGCGACTAGTCCACTCGGTACCGAACACGAAATGCTCTCCCGAATACGAACCACTTTTCGTTTGTGCCCAAGAGAACGTGAACCGGCGAACACAAGGGTAAAGAAAGCGCAGAACCGCAGTCCTTGGCTGAGTCCACCCGCGGGCCACGATCCTGACGCCTCGGAGATACCCCGCACGACAAGCCAAGGCAGTCCGAGCAATAGGGCTGATTTCGCAAGGCGCTGGCAGGTCCCGGGGCGGCCCAACTATCTGAGTGGGGCGTCTAGCCTGCTGATCTCGCACCCGTTCCACGCCACGGTCGCGAGCCCGATGACCACCAAGAACAGCGCGAGGACCGAGAGACCCCCCAAGACTACGCCATGACTAGACACGAGCGCGGGCGCTACAGCCGCACAGCCAATGGCCGCTACGAGTGCAGCAGTGCTATGGTTGGAACCGCTGCTCGCCATCTTGGCGAAGGCCCAAGCGACAACCCCAAACAGTAGGAAAGCGGCCAAGAGTCTCGGGAGAGCAAGTTGTCCAGCCGTCGACCCCTCAATAGTGCCAAGTCCATAAACCACCGCCAAGTACGTTGCGGTCGCGCCCACCGATGAAACGAGAGGGCGGGTCCGAGCTGATCTGAGATTCATACTTCCTCCAAGATGGGGAATGAAGCCCTCGACGGATGTTGGAGCCAATCGGGACGACCGGCCGGCTCCAACATCCGCCCAATTCACTCGCGCGCCCCGTACCAATAGGCTCGCGGGACCCGGAACGTTCCTACTAGTGCCAATAGACCAAGGATCCAAAGCCACCCTGCCAACTGTGACATTGCGCTTCGCTCCAACACAGCCAGCGCTGTAGTCGCGGTCCCAAGGCGAGCGAGGAGTTGCACCTATTCCGTGGCCAGGAAGCCGAGCGCAGTGATCGCCGAGGTGGCGATGAAGGCCGCCCCGACCTCAACGGTGAATACAGCCTGTCCTGGTGCGCCTGCGAGCACCTTCCACCAGTTGACGCCCGCAACGGCACCGCCGCCGAGAACATCCGACCCCAGTGCGACTAAGGCCTTGCGAATCCATCCCCTTGCCAGGAAGACGGATTCTGGGATCGGTTCGCCGCAACTCGGGTGGGGCTCCGACCCTTCATCGAGGCAGTAGTCGCCACTCGGTCCCCAATCCTGATTGTTCCACGTGGTTGCGGAACTGTTAGCGAGATCAGCGAACATTACGACAATCGCATAGTCTGCGGAGTTCAGTCCACTTGCTGACGAAACCACCGCTGCAACCGCGGAGGAAACTTGGGATTCGTAACCGCCTGTGGCGTTGACCGCGGAGGTGATAGCCTCGACGTACGGTCGGAAGTCGCCTGTCGCCGTATCGGTAACCGTGGCAATGAAGTCAGCCCTTACGGACGGTGGCGTGCGGAAGACTACAGATGGGGATGTGCGGAAGACGCTGCCCGACCGCGTCTCATCGCACATCGGGTGAATTCGGACCGAGGAGCGAGCAAGTTCCCGCCTCTCCTGGCCAGATCGAGAGACTCCAAACTCAAGATCAAGCCGACGGACGTAGCCCTCCGTAAGACGGGTCACGCCTTCACAAATTCGTTCCCGTTTGGAGCCCGTCCCCGAGGTCCATTGTGCGATGTTGGTTACCGCCTCACGCATCGCCTCCTCGTGGAGCTTGGCGATAGGGGCGACCCCGTGCAGCTGGGCCAGACCTCGAACTCTCTCTACCTCCTGCCGGGTTGAAATGCCAGCGACAAGTGGCTCGGTCGAGTCAACGGGAGCTGGCTGCGAGAGATCGCCGCAGCCAGCCGCGACCGATAGGGTTGCTACCGCGAGTAGGTACAGGTAGGATCGCATTTACGCCTCACAAATCATTTTAGTGGAGACAGAATCCGAGATAGCAATGTACCCGTATCTAGTTTTGCGCAAGACCGTTGGTCCGAACTGAACCCCGCGCGAGACCCCTGCGTCTCTAGATATTTGTCCTTATTGGACTTAGTGAGCGACCGTGTTCGGGCCGGCTACCGGTATTCGGGCGAAAACACTCCGCCCTGCCGCACGCGATCGTCGCTAAGGCAGCGAGCGACGACCTAGTCGACTAGTCGGCCCAAGCAAAGTGGGCGCGGATATCGTGCGCGGCACGGGCCTAGTCTACGAGGGGCGCCTGCAACTGCACAGAGAGAGACTCGGCGCTAACAGAAATCCGCTCCGCTTGGCGCCGCTTCCATTCGGCGGTCAACGGCTCGAGTTGATCCGCCATCCGCGACAATGACGACACAGCAACCTGAAGGTGGTACGCTGCAATAGCCCCGTCTGAAGCGCTGGTAAAACGTCGGGACTTGCTCGCGAATTGTGACGCGCTCTGCTCGGCTCGGCGAACAGCCGCCTGTACCTTGACTGCCAAGGCCTCGTCCGTGAGGTCCCGAAGCGGACGCGCGCCATCATCAGCTTCGACGGACTCCCCTGTTTCCGCCCTATAGCTGGTCGCTGCCTTCCGGGCATTGCCGACCCCTTTCAGGTCTCCAGCAATGTCCCGCCAACGCGAATCGGACTTCATCCAGTCGTACAGGGATTTTCTCGAAACGCTCAAGTAGCCGGCCAACGCATGGACTGTCGTCTTTCTGTCCGGTTCGGCCCTAGCGATCTCAAGGTACTTCCGTGCGAGCACTAGCTTGTCGTTACGCTTCGCCATGCAATTTCCGCCTCCTCAAAGGGCTGTCGGCCGCAATACGGCATCCGCGCAATCAAGCCACCCCGGCCGCCAGAAGGCTTGGTGGCATGGCAAGCCAGCCGGGTTCGCAATCAGGGGTGGGCAGACGCCCCTCACGCCATATCGTCCAGCAATGATGAAAGCGCCGTCCACCGGTTCGCCTTTCCGGCCATGGACCGGCTGAGTTCCAGCGCCCGCTCAGTTGTCATCAGCACGACCCACTCCTTCGCCCTCGTGATCGCCGTATAGAGGATCCTTGGATCCAATAGCGGGATATGGGCCTCATGGAACAGCACCGTCACGACCTTGGCTTCCGACCCCTGGGAACGGTGCACTGTGAGCGCGTACCCGAGATCGAAACTCTTGCACTGGAGGCCTTCGATGCGTTCGACCCGATTGCCAAGGTCGAGCCAGAACCGGCCGTCGGCTGGGGCCACGTCCGTGACGACCCCTAACTCACCGTTCATCACGCCATCGCCAATGGTGTAGTTGTTTTCTAAGCAGACCAGCCGATCTCCTGTTCGCACTCTGGTGTCCCCCACGATATAGGGGCCCTCCTTCGTGCTCCGGTTCATCACGCTTCTGAGGTCCCGATTCAGGGAACTGACTCCCATGGGGCCAGTGCGCCGCGGAGTCAGGACCAGCAAGTCCTCAATGGGATCGAAATCGCCCCCGACGATCGAGGAAGTGCGCTGGCCGATCGCCCGGATGGTCTCCTCAAGCGCTACCTGATGCGCCTCCTCGGGATCTTCCGGAAGCCACACGGTCCTCCAGTCCAACCGCTCGTCGTGGATGAGCGGCTCGTTGCTCCTGATACGCGAGGCCTGGACGATGATGGTGCTTTCGCGGGCCTGTCGATGAGTCGCCCGCAGGCTTGTCTCGGGCACGCCGGCCTCGATCAGATCCCCAAGAACATTGCCCGGCCCGACCGACGGTAACTGACCTGTGTCCCCTACGAGTACCAGCCTCAGATCGGGGCCGAGCGCCAAGTTCTTTAGGAGCCACGCGGCAACATCGATGTCCAGCATTCCGGCCTCATCGATCACCAGGGTGCAGTCAGCGATGTACCCTTCTTCGCGGAGCCCACCGACTGGACCAGAGATGAGCCGATGAACCGTTGATGCAGGAGCTCCGGTCACCTCCGAACTCCTTGCGGCGGCCTTACCCGTCGGAGCGATCACGCGAACGGCTTGTCCCAGGTACTCGTGGACCTCCAGGAGGGCCTTAACGGTGAACGTCTTTCCGGTCCCGGGGCCTCCCGTGATGATGCTGACTCCGCGGACGACCGAGTTAAGGACCGCATCCCTTTGCTCGTCATTCAGGCCATGCCGAGCGATAATCCTCTCAACCTTACTCGCGTCCTCTTCCGACATCCGTCGAGTCGCACGATTCACGAGTTGAATACACTCCGCGACATCTAACTCAGGATGGAAGCTGGAGGGCAGCATAACGAGGCCCGAGAACTCGACGAGATCCATGTCTTCGAGCAGGTCGCTCAGCGCCTGTTCAATCGTTACTGGGGCGGTACGAAGACGCTTGGACGCCTCAAGCAGAAGGTGGGCGCGGGGGAGGCCTGTGTGCCCTTCTCTCCGCCCCGAACGGACCAAGTGCTGGACCATCCCGCGGCAGCGGCGCATATCGTCGCCCCGGACTCCGACGCGGGCAGCAATACGATCGGCCTCCGTCCACCCGATGCCAGGGACGTCGAGGAGCCGGTAGGGGTCTTGGCCCAGAAGCATGTCCGCGACTTCAGACGAACCGAAGTAGCCCATGATCTTCCGGGCTTTGTCGAACGTGATGTCCGCGATCTCCATCAGGCGAGGAGCCATATCGTGGAGCCATGTCTCGGCCTCGATCTCCTTGATCCAGCCGAGCACCCCGAGGGCCACCTGCCTGCCCCGTGCGTCGGGCCAGAGTCGTGTCACGACCTCCGGGTCTTCTCTAAGCCGTTGAACCACATGGTTGGCGCCGAATACGTCAATCAAGCGCTTCGCCCGTTTCGCGCCGACCCCCCCGATGTTCGCAGCGAGGTACTGAGCTAACCGGGCTCGATCGCTGGGCGGTCGGACCGCCACAACTGTCTCGGCATTGAACTGAGGCCCATAGGTCTCGTGGACCTGCCAGAAGCCGCTCATCACCGCCTCGGCTCCCACGGGAAATCCACGAAACGGGCACACCCATCGGTGGGCAGATCCATCGATATCGATCGACCCATGGAAGAGCGTTTCGGAGGCCATGTTGGAGGTAAGAACTTGCCCAACGATCCGGTACTCGTTGGTCCTCAGGCTGACCAACTCTCCGGGCATACCGGGAGATGCGAGAGTCTTCCTCAAGACCTTCTCTTTGAGATGCTGAGTACGTCGGTCGTTGTCCCCTCAACCTCTTTCTCCGCCCAGCCGACGAGGCGCTCAATCTCTTTGGCTTTCGCCGACGAGCTTGTGGCGTAGTGATGGATCAACGTGCTCGTGACGTTTTTCAGCTTCAGGTTCCGTGCCTCGTGCTCCTTGATGAGGCGCTTCAGTTCGTCGATCTCGTCGCGGAGCGCCGAGACGCGCGCGTCCGCTCGGGCGCGCTCTTCTTGGAGTATCTCGAAATCGTGCTCCGTTAGCCCCACGTTGGGCTTCTCCGGAATCGGAACCCCCTGGACACTCTCGTGATCGTTCTCGTGTGCCCATAGGTGGAGTTCGTAGCGCAGGAGACGATAGCGCTGGATCGCATTGGGGAAGCTGAAACCCGCATGCTTCATTGCGAACTCCCCTGGGCCAAACACCTCGTGCTTCCGCTTAAGGAGCTCGAGTTGGTCCAAGAGCCCGCGCTCGCGCTGGCCTACCTTGTAGGGCGCTGCCTTCTTAGTCCTCTTCATCGAGATCCCTCGCCATCTTGATCTGCACCAGCTTTACCTGCCGCTGCTGCCTGTAAGTCTCAGCCAACGCTTCGTGCCCTCGCTCCTCCGCCAAGTCAATTGTCTGGTCCAAGAGGTACACATCCTCTTCCATAACCTCGACTTGGAGCGTCGTCCACGCCTGATACCGGCACCCGCATCCGGGGTCTTCACGACTCCGCTCAACGTCGACGCCAACAGAACAATCCGTTCCCGGGGCCGGGCAGGTATTCCATTCTGCGCCGAACGTGCACCCGCCCTGACGTCCAAGCTTGACACCGACCCCGTAGGTCTCGAAGTAGTCGACCAGCGACTCCGGACTCCAGGAGTCAACGAGCTCCCTGACATGTGTCGTTTCCAGCCGCCGCATGGCTTCGTCTATCGACATCTGAAGGTGCTCGGGAGCCGGGCGGTCACTCCCCTTGAGCTTGTGGAACAGGGTAGTCACGGAGTCCACCACTTGTCCGCGAACCGCCCCCCGCTCCACCTGTTCAGCGTATCGGGCGCGCGCTTGGGGGGTCGACCCGCTGACGTAGAACTTCAGACCCATCGCCCCCCCATCGTTGTGACCGAGGTAGTGGGCCACGGTCTTCGGCATGCCGCCGGCCGAAAAGATCGTCGTGGCGTGGGTGTGCCTCATCCAGTGCGGTGTGAAACCTCGCAGCGCAGACTTGTAGCCCGCTGCCTCCTCGCTACTCAGTTCCCTGCCAAGCAGCGCATCGAGATCAAGCCTGTCTACGAGCGGAGTATCGTAGTCGTCGATATCCGTTCGGAAGTACGTTCCAATGTTCGACTCCGTCAGTGCGGTCGGACCCCTGAACGACTTCGGGTTGGACGGTGAGATGAACAACTGGTCTCGAACGTCATCCGGGGCCTCCTTCCGGATCAGACCGGTCAGCTCACGCACTTTCTCAATCGCTCCAGCCGCCATCTCGCCGTACATGCCTGGGGCCTGGACGATGTCGGTGGTACCTGAGCCTGACATCTTCTTGGTCGTGTACTCAATGAACGTCACAGGCTGGGATCGGATCATCTCCACTCGGATATCGACGTCTTCCTTCATTTCAAGGAGTTCCCCGATCCTTCGGGCAAGGCACAGCTGCAGTTGCAGTGCGCATGCCTTGATGGCTCGAAGGTAGAGGTACGGAAGACGCTTCCGGATCCGAGCAATCTCCTTGGCCTCCTTGCCCAATAGCTCCCGGCACGCTCGGCGGAGGGTCGTCAGAGGACTGCTTCCAACAAGGCCCTTCTCGTTGACTTCCAGGCCAGAGCAGGGTCGCGCGCCATCTAACCCCATATAGAGCTTCACGGCCGTACTTGCATTCTCGTCGGGCTCCAACGCGGCGAGGTCGTACTTGTCGAGAATATCCCGGATCCTCGCCCGTCGGTGGCTCACCTCGACCCAATCCTCGGCCCGCACGCGCCGGAGCGCCTTGGTCACGCGTTGGATACGCTTGAGGTCTTCGCCCTGAAACAACCTGCGAAAGGCCCGTCCCAGATACTTTGACACCAGCGGGCCCGAGAGCGTCAGGCTCTCCGCGATTCCGGTTACCCCAATGGGAGGGGCGCCGTCCAAGCCAAGGAGAGGGACAAGGCATGCCCGTTCGCTAGGTGACAACCCGGCTTCTTCCCACTTCGCTCCTTCGACAGCCTGCCTGGCCTCGGCTACCGCCTCCAACGTCCCTTCGACGCGGGAACTCAGTAGCGGTGCGGGGATCTCATGCCTCAAGGCCATGAGGGCGGCTTGCTCCTCATGGTCCATTCCGAGCGACTTCAGGGCCGCCTGCAGCGCACGGGTGACGTTGGATGAGTCGATCCCAAATTGGTCAGCAATCTCCACGATCGTATGTTCGAGTGCCCCACCTAGACCGAAGTAGATCCGTAATCTTTCTCGCTCTCCGTCATATGTCAGGGCTGAAAAGTCCACGCCGGAGAACGCTTCATCGATACGAGCGCGCGCGGACTCGTAGGCTTCAACATCTTGTTGCAGCGCCTTTTGGAGCGCTGCCTGAAGCTCGACGTCGATGACCTTTTCGGGGTTCGCCCCTCCGACCATCCCACCTTGCGTCGGTAAGTCCGGTGGGATGTCGAACTCAGGGAGATCAATACCACCATCAACGCGGACAGCGGCGCGCCATCCATTCAGGGCGTTGACCGTTTGGCGTACGGTGCCAGGCCCCAGCACCCCCCGTTCGCGGTCCAAGGCGCGTTTCTCCGAGACGTTCGGCTCCCTCCCTTCGCGAAGACTGATCTCGTCCAGAGCGGCTTCCCGAGCGAGCCACATTTGGCGTAGCCTCTTGCTGACCTCCGTCGTTTCGATCCGCGTGATGTCCTCCACGCCCTCGACGTCGATGAGGCGGAAACCCCGGCGCAGGGCGGACAACTGGCCGCTAAGAGACCTGACCTTGAGTGAGCGCTTCAGCCATTCCCCAGCGAGGTAGATCTTTGCCCCACGCACCGCCCAGGCAGGCAAGGCGTCGAAGTGGAGCACGATGGACCCGCCCGCATGGTCCTCAACGGGCCACGCTGTGTCTGCGAACCGCGCGACTTCCCCATCGCTTCGACGGTATTCCGCCCCCCCGACGAAGCTCCACTCGGCCCTCTTCGGGTCGAGTGATACATGGTTCAGGTTGAGAGCAAGATTCGCTTCAGGCATGAACCGCCCTCCACTCCCGGATCTTCATCACAATCGCTTGCGTGAGAGCCGCCATGTTCTTGCGGTTCTGCGCTTCGCGTACCCAGCCGTTCTCCTCGTACTCCCTCGCCGTCTCAACCTCTTCCTCAAATTGCAGGATCAGGTTCTCCTCCCGAGACGGGTCGATTCGGAGGTACGGGCAGAGTCGACAGTCGAGTCCCTTCATCTGACACGACTTCCCCTCCAGGGCTGAGCCGCACAGGCCCGCGGGGACCTGGTCCTTGGGCATCCCGTTGGAAAGCTCTTCGGATGTGGCGACCCGTCCTTCGATGACCATCGCGATCTCCTCCGCCCGCCTCGACAATGCATCGAAGATCTCTTCCTGCCACTCCGTCCAATTCTTGAGGATGTAGTAGGTCTCGGTGGTCTGATAGCTCCTATGCCGCGCGAATTTCTGCACCAGGACTGGGTCCACCTCCTGGCGCGTGTACTGAGTAATCGCTGCGCTACGATATCGAGAGATTGGCAGATCGAACGGGATGGACACCCCGGTTTCCTCATCTCGGCGAAAGAGTATCGGATCTCCGTTCGCCTCACGCCTCTCAAAAAACCTCGCATATAAACGCCGCAATTCCGCTCGGATCAGCATTGAATCGAACCGCACCAAACCCGCCCGACTGTCCGCGCGACCCTGATCCGACACCTCGACCAAGAGGGCTGGCGAGTCCTTCTCCCACTTCACGCGGCACCGCTCCTGCCACCTCTTCGCGAGTTGCCAGGACGCCAGAAGCGCCGGACAACTCTCATCGAAGACCCACGTATGCGGCGACTTGTTCGGCGCGTGAACGTGCAGCGAGAGGCCAGGCTGGATGTCACCGAGGTTCAGGTTGTTGATCTCCGCGGACCGCACAGCAAGCTGAAGGCCGAGTAGCATCGGGAAATGCACCAGGCCAGCCGCCGGAGTAAGTCCACCCTCCGGCACCTCTCCTCGGTCCAGAAAAGCGCGGACGTCATCCATTAGAATCCGGACCGACCGGAAAAGGCGTCCAAATTCTTTCGACGTGAGCGAGTTCTTCAACTCCTCACGCGTCCGAATGGTCTTGCGCGTGCGATACCCGGTGAAGTGGTTGGAGAAGGCATATTGCATGGACTCGACATCGTCTTCATCGAGACGACCCAGATCGGCGACGAACTCCGCGAAGATCACCAAGCGATTCGGTATGTCCCGGTTGTTGGGGCTAACCCCACCGCCCTTGGGGAGCCACCGCATGAACTGGACAAACCTTTCGGGCGTGATTGACGCCAACGACGGATCACCGGCGAAGGAAACCCACTTCTCCAGACTCGCCAGTCTGTCCTTCCACGTCGATGCCGAGACCGCCTCCGCTTCAGCGTCGATCCATTCAGCGAACACACGGGCGAACTCCCCACCGGGGAGCTTCGATTCCCTCACGTAGGGCCGTGAGGCGATCACATGATCTACGCGCAAAAGGCCAGCATCCTCGTCGACGAAGATGCGCCCGCCGTCGACCGAGTAAGTGCGCTCAGGCATCCAGGGCCTCCATTGGGTCGAATTGCATTACGAAGGCCTCTCGGTCTTCACGACCATACCCGGCCGTCGACTCCGGAGCCAGATGTCCGAGGTGCATTTGGATCATGTGCTCGGGCACGCCGTTCCTACGCATGAACTGGGCACAAGCATGACGGAGCATGTGGGCTGAAAACGACCACGATTCTCCATCCGTCTCCAGTTCGTGCCGGAAGGTCCGCTCATACCCTCTTGAAACCTTCACCCACTGGGCGCCGGAGCTGTGAAAGGACCCGAACGGTGCGCCCGACTTGAGGGTGAGTAGGCTCTTGTGGTCCTCTCCTGCCATTCGCACCGACCATTTCTCGACGAGATACCTTCTTTGGCTGAGCCATTTCTGCAGTGCCTCGGCGGCCCGTGGGTCCCAGCCCACCCAAACGAATTTCTCAGAGTTCTTCACTGTGCCTGGCATGTCGGGGCGATCCACCAACTTGACCCACACTCGTCCGTCATCATCCTCGCGGACATCATCGAGTCGAAGCTTCCCCAGTTCATCCCCTCGAAACGCTCCGCCCCATAGGAGTGCGAGGATCGCGACGTTCCGGGCCCACCACGCGTAGTCCAACCGGTACTTCTCCTCAACCCTGGTCCTTCGCTTCCGCTGCGCTTCGGATTCGTCGCGCTTGGGCCTATCCCTCAGGATCTTTGGCTTCTTGGGCTCTTGGGACATCCAGAACTCCCAAAGCTGCTCGACCTCGTTCAAGAGGGAGGCTTCGTCACGCCGATATTGGTGGGTGCGCTTCGGCATCTTAAGAAAGCGCGGGAGGCGGTGGCTCGCCGTGGTGATGTGAGACATCGCCCCTCTGGATTTCTGGTGCCGTTTGGATTTGACGCTGCGTTCATCCTCTTGGCGCCAGAAGTCAATGACCTCACCCAGGGCCTCGAGCGTCATCTGACAGGTCTTCCATGCGAGCCCACGTCGCTTCCCCTTGCTTCGGCCGTTTTGCTTGTCCGACCGGTTCATTTCTTCAAGGGAAACGAGTTCCTCCCTGAACTCCCGGCAGTAGTGGCCCGCGTTGTCTCGCAGGGTCCAGAAGTCGAGTCCCCGCCGGTCCAGCCACTTCGCGACGGTCAGGATTCGGGTTGCGTAGGTGCTCCTGCTGTTCTCTGCCAGCCCCCTTCCCGCCGCACGCAGGAACGAGTTCGCCCAAATCGCCGGCACATCACCTTTCCACAGCTCGAAGACCGCGAACCCACCGACGACGGCAAACGGGTCCTCGGCTGTGAGCGACTCCACCCGCCAATTTTCCTCCACCGCCATATACACACCCCCGCAACTGCATAGGCCGATCTGTCAATCTTATCTAAGACCATATACATACGTGACTCTGGCCGGAACCCCTTTAGGAGGCCCCGGCCAGACTTCTGTATATGCCCATTCTCGTAAGTGGTACTGTTACAATACCTTTACAGCAACAGCCCTATACATCGTAACAATTTTTCATGAACATTCGCTGTAGCCGCATATGTGACACTTAACACACCCTTCCATGAAGCTCAGCTGCCCTGCCCCACAGTCCGGGCACGCGCCCAAAAAGTCAGTCGGCGCCGACCCAGCAGCATTTGCCACGCTCTCAGTCTGAGTCCCACCCTGGGTCACCTTCACCCGGAGCGGCAGGTCTTCCTGGATGCCTTCCTTCTCTTCCAAGTAGCGCTCGATGGCCTGACCGATTGCGTCGGGAGCGGAGAGCACCTTGCGCGGGCCCACGCCCACGGCGCGGTCACACGAGATGCCGCGCAGCTGGTCTTTGAGGTTGGCGATCGGGATGCCTGACCGGAGCGAGAGCGAGAGCAGACGGCCGATGGCTTCGGCGTCGGCCATGGCGGCTCCGCCGGCCTTTCCGAGAGTACAGAAGACCTCGAAGGGGCGGCCGTTTTCGTCTTCGTTGATCGTGACGTACAGATCACCGAGCGGCGAGTTCATTTTGGCGGTGTAGCCACGCAGCATTCCGGGGCGCTGACGCTTCTGACGGCCGGCGCCGGCTTCGATCTGGTGCTCTTCGACCTGCGAGCGGGCCTCGGAGTTCTCGACGCGCAGGCGGTGGGCCTCTTCGCGAGAGTCGGCCAGAAGCTGCTCGAGTTCGGCGATGCGCTGCTGGTCTTCTTCGGCCTGGTCCGCCTGCTCGGGGTTGGCCATTCCGCTGGTCTTTCCGGTGGAAAGCACCTGCATGGGGCGGCAGCCGTCGCGGTAGACCGTGACGCCTTTGCAATCGAGCTTGTAGGCCAGCTCGTAGATTTCCTTGACCTCGGCCTCGGTGGCCTCGTTCGGGAAATTGGTGGTCTTGGAGATGGCAGAGTCGACGTGCTCCTGGAAGGCCGCCTGCATGCGCACGTGCCACTCGGGCGTGATGTCGTGCGCAGTGACGAAGGTCTTCTGGACGGCCTCGGGTACCTCTTCGAAGTGGATGTGACCCTCGGTCGCAATCCGCTCCATGAGATCTTCGGAGTACCAGCCCTGCGCCTTGGCGATGCGGACGAAGTCCTGGTTCACATCGGCCATCATCGAGCCCGCCTGATTGCGCATGAAGGCAACGGCGAAGAGCGGCTCAACACCCCCGGAGCAGTCGGCGAAGATCGAGATGGTTCCGGTCGGCGCGACGGTGGTCAGGTTGCAGTTTCGCAGCTTGCGAACCGGGCGAACCCGTGAGCCATCGGCCCGACGAGCTGCCGTTTTGTCCGAGCCCCAGATCGACTTCTTCCAGGCCGGGAAGGTGCCGCGCGTCTCGACGAGCTTCTCCGAGGCGTTGCGGGACTCTTCGTTGATGAACTCCATGACCTTGCGGCCCATCTCGACCCCTTCCTCACTGGAGTAGGGGATGCCGAGGCGGACCAGCATGTCGGCCCAGCCCATGAGGCCCAGACCGATGCGGCGGATCTGGTGAGCCAGGGTGTGGATGTCTTCGAGCGGGTAGCGATTCGCGTCGATGACGTTGTCGAGGAAGTGGGTGGACAGGTGCACCACGCGGCGCAGGCCATCCCAGTTGACGCGCTCATCCAGCGGCGCGCTGGCCGGAACGTCGATGTTGACGAACTTGCCGACGTTGACGCTGCCCAAGTTGCAGACGTCGTACGGAAGGAGCGGCTGCTCTCCGCACGGGTTGGTGGCCTCGTACGAACCGAGCTCGGGAACCGGGTTGTACTCGTTGGCGCGGTCGATGAAGAACACGCCGGGCTCACCGGTCTTCCAGGCCCCGTGCACCACCATGTCGAAGATCTCGCGGGCGTTTTCCTGCCCGACGACTGCCTTGGTCTTGGGGTGGATCAGGTCGTAGCTGCCCCCGTTTGCGACGGCTTCCATGAAGGCGTCGGTCACACCGACCGAGATGTTGAAGTTGGTGATCTGCGAGGTGTCGTCCTTGCAGCCGATGAACTCACGGACATCGGGATGGTCCACCCGCAGGATCCCCATGTTCGCACCACGGCGGGTTCCGCCCTGCTTTACCACCTCGGTGGAGGCGTCGTACAGCTTCATGAACGAGACCGGACCCGACGCCACACCCATGGTCGAGCGGACCGGATCTCCGGTCGGCCGAAGGCGCGAGAACCCGAAGCCGGTGCCACCCCCGGACTGATGAACCAGGGCCATCGCCTTGAGCGTGTCGTAGATGCCCGAACGGCCGTTGGAGAGCGCGTCGTCGACGGGCAGAACGAAACAGGCCGAGAGCTGCCCCAGCGGGCGACCGGCGTTCATGAGGGTCGGCGAGTTCGGTTCGAACTGTCCGGTGGTCATGAGCTCGTAGAACTGGCGCGCGACTTCTTCGATCGCGGCGTCCGAGGCGCCATGACGGCGGTCGGCTTCGGCGATCACACGGGCCACCCGCCAGAACATTGTTTCCGGCGATTCGATCGGTTCGCCGTTCTCGTCTTTCTTCAGGTAGCGCTTCCCCAGCACGATGCGCGCGTTTTCCGAGAGCGTGGCGCGGGGGAGGTCATCAGGCGTGGAGTCATCCCAGATGAGATTCTGCACGGGAAACTTCAGTGTGGTGGCGGACGGCATCAGGCGGGCCTCATTGTGGAAAAGCCGTGGAAAAGTCGTGGAAAAGTCTGGGGGTAGTGTTGAAAAACGACGGAAAACCGCTTCCGCCGTGGGTGTAAATGTGGAAAACCCAAGGAGACACCACTATCTGTTGGGTGAACTCCAAGCTAGGGGCACTATATCTAGTGGTCAAGCAGAATTTTTGGGGAAACATCTGAATCTCTGGACGCGATCTGGCGAAGGCTCGGAATTACGCCAAATCGCCTTTGTAACCGTGGTCGATTCCGGGTCCTGGAAACGGATGACGCCGCCACTTTCGGGATGTATTCGGGTTTCTGGAGAATAGCCGGTCGTCGGCGAAAGGGCCAGCCTGACCTGGGGTCGATCACCTGGCCTGGGGTCGATCACTTGACTGGGGGTCGATCACCTGACCGGGGGCCGAGCACTTGACTGGGGGTCGATCACCTGACCGCGGGTCGAACACCCGACATGGTGTCGATCAGAAGATCGAGCCGAACCTCAGGTAGCCGACCGCGCCGCCGGACTGGCTGGTGGGGATCGCGACGCCGAGCCGCAGCGAGACGTCCACATTGAAGAGGGCGAGCCATTCCGATCGCAGCTCGGCGCCGACCGAGTGGATGACGCCGGTGGGTGAGCTGACCGAGGGCGTCCGCCGGGCGGCATCACCGACGTCGAAGAAGAGGGCACCGTGGATCCGATCCAGGTGGGCCGGAAAAAGTCCGGCACCCCGATTGATCAGGGCGATCGGGAAGCGGTACTCCACGGTTCCGGCCCAGGCCCGATAGCCGCTACGGGTCCCACGCGCGAAGCCGCGCACGTTGAAAAACGCGGACTCGCCAAAGAGGTCGAGGCCGGTGATCGGCTCAGCTGAGCCCGCCGTCCCGCCCACATTGTGATCGAAGTCGGCCGAGCCGGGACCGCGCGTCTGGGCGCCCACCAGGCGGAGCGCCAGCACATGGTCCGCGAAGCCCGGGCCGGCGAAAGAGCGGTAGTGGCGGAGCGTCCCGACGAATTCGTCGCGGGAGCGATCACTGCCGGAGACGCCCGACAGAGAGTCAGGGAGGTTGATGTCCCACCTGCGTCGGGCGGAGAGGGTCAGCGCAACGCCTTCCTCGGCGGAGATCGAGATTGCAGCCCCCCGGACCGTCGAACGGCTCAGGCGCGCGGTGACGTCGGCGAGCCTGGCTGTGGGGCGATTCAGGCGGAACTCGGAGTCCTCGGTGCCATCGGTTTGAAGCAGCGTCCGGGTCTCGGACTGGAGGCCGGCCTCCAGGCGCAGCGAAGTGAAGGACCACCAGCGTACACGGCGAAGGTCAGTAAAGAAGGCGGCTCTGCGGTCGCGATCCCGAATCATGAGTCGGGCCACCGAGCTGTCGGCCCGCTGAACATTGAAGGGGCCCTGCCCGCTCCAGGACTGGCTGGCGGTCACGCCGAGGATGGGGTTGCCCAGCCCGGCCCACGCCCACCCCACCCCTCCCGAGAAGAGCCCGTCGGTGGAAACCTGCAGCTGCGCCGAGGCGGTGTGCCGTTGAACCAGGTCCGCCATCCGCAGCTCGATGCCCAATGAAGGACCCACCACCTCGATCCCGCCGGTGCTGACCGATTCGGTGATCAGCGGCTCCCAGTAGTGCGGGCGAAAGGTGCGCCAGAACCCGTAGTCGGTCACCGGCCCGTTGCTGACCGCCGTCGGGCCGGCCGGGCTCTGCGCCACCGCGGGGCCATCGTACAGGGGAACCGTCGGATTCGGGATGGAACCGGCCGCGGCCTTCGAAAGCCGCTCGGCCAGCGGGAGGGAGGTCAGGTCCCAGCCGTCAGCGTGGTAGAGCGAAAAGACCAGCTGCCCGTCGGCCGAGACCGCCGGGAAGCGGGCGCCGGTGGCGACTCCGGTCAGG
>JBDNHE010000056.1:0-34997 GCA_041688945.1 Gemmatimonadota bacterium
AGGTCAGCGGAAGCTCAACGTTCTCGTAGACCGTCAGGTCGCCGATCAGGTTGAAGGCCTGGAAGATGAAGCCGATCGCCTGGTTGCGGATTTTGGCCCGCTGCCCTGCCGAAAGGTTCTCAACCGGCTCGCCGTCGAGCAGATACGCACCACCCGTTGGCGAATCAAGGAGCCCGAGAATCGACAGGAGCGTGGTCTTGCCGCAGCCCGAGGGGCCCGCGATCGAGACGAACTCGCCGCTCTGGATATCGAGGCTGATCCCGGAGAGGGCGTGTGTTTCGACCTCTTCCGTGTAGAACACCTTCTCAAGGTCTTTCAAGTGGATCAGTGGCTTCTGACTATCCATCCAACGTCTCCCGTTCAGATCCTGTTCGCCGGCGTGACAATCGTCGCGCCTCAGTTAGTAGGACGAGACCCAAGCAAAAAAAGTTGCAGTCGGTGGGAACATCTCTTCCTTGTCGGCCGCAGCGCTCCCTCACGGAATGCTCCGGTGCGAACGCGATGACCACGTCGAACCCAGCGTCAGCCCCCGCGCGGGGCTTTCTCGGCAGGGCTGGATCGTGGACGATTCGGACGCTGGCCGGCAGATCCCTCAGAAGGTCGTGGAGGTATCCGGGATCCCCGAGCACCCCCACCCTGTGTCTTTCCTTGATACCCAGCTTCCTGGCGAGTGGAGTTCCGGAGTATCCAGCCGTCATCATGCCTCAACCCGCGCGGGCGGTCAGTCGGCGCCGAGAGCCCTGACCGGAGTGATGGTCACGGCCCTCAACGCTGGAATCAAACATGCCACACCCGACGGTCAGGCCTTTGTGGCCTTTCCCTTCTCCTCGCCAAGGCGAGGTCGTGGCAACTCGACCGGTGTCGCCCGGCGGGCCCGGATCCGAAGATTCAGCATCTCGACAAAGACCGAGAACCCCATCGCAAAGTAGATGTAACCTTTTGCGATGTGCTGGCCGAAGCCTTCGGCCACAAGTGTCATGCCGATCAGGATCAGGAAGCTCAAGGCCAGCATCTTCACCGTCGGATGGCGGGCGACGAAGTCCCCGATCGCGCGGGCGGACAGCATCATGACGCCCACAGAGATCACCACTGCCGCGACCATGACCGAGATGTGGTCGGCGATTCCAACGGCCGTGATCACGGAATCCAGCGAGAAGACGATGTCGAGGATGGCGATCTGGAGGATCACCGCCCCGAAAGTCGCGGTGCCCGCCGCCGATCGCTCATGCGCGTGTCCCTCGAGGTTCTCATGGATCTCGAACGTGGCCTTGGCAAGGAGGAAGAGTCCTCCGACGGTCAGTATCAGATCACGCCCGGAGAACGCGTGCCCGAACAGCTCGAACAGGGGCTCGGTGAGTCGCATGACCCAGGTGATCGAAAAGAGGAGCAGGATCCGTGTGCCCATGGCCACCGCAAGACCGACCTGCCGCGCGCGATTCCGCTGAGACGCCTCGACCTTCTCGGACAGAATCGAGATGAAAACGATATTGTCGATCCCGAGAACGATCTCGAGGATCGTCAGGGTGATCAGTGCGATCCAGGCGTCGGGCTGAGTGATCCACTCCACGGGCGCTTACTCCGGTGGCTCAGGGCGTTGGGGACTGGGGCGAAGATGTGTCGCCAAAAGGGCCGACGCGAGGGGACCAATCCATCGCGCCCGACACGCAGAGCAACAAAAAAAAGCGGCGCCGCCCAGAAAAACTGGACGGCGCCGCCGGTACTGCACAAAACTACGCGATTACATCGCGCCCATTACGCCAGCTTCATTCGTGTCGGACACGACGAAGCGGATCCACATGCCGGAAACGGCGTGGCCCGGGACGTAGCAGACGAACGTGTACTCGCCAGCAGCATCAGCAACGAAGGTGATCGTCTCGGAGCCATTGGACTGCGTGGAGGTAGCCATCTGGCCGGCACCAGCGGTGATCGCACCAGCGAAGATCGGGGTGGGATCGATCATGGCCGGCGGCGACGTGAAGCCAGCCGAAACACCCAACGAGTGAGCCATCGACGGATCAGCGTTTTGGAAGTTGATCGTGACGTTGGCACCAACCGGAACGGTGACGGTCATGGCGCCATTCTGGGCACCATTGAAGTTCCAGTAGTTGCCGGTCGGCGTGGAGCCAGCGGTGATGTCGAGCGTAACGTTGGAACCATCCATCTGGTACCAGTCAGGCATGGTGGTGGCAGCCGGGGCTGCGGCTTCGGCGGCCGGAGCGGCCGGAGCAGCGGTCTCGGCAGTGTCAGCGGACTCGCCCCCGCCGCAAGCGGCAAGGCCGAGGAGAATCGCGGTGCTGAAGGCAGTGCGCTTCATTCGAATATGTCCTGGATTTTGTTGTGGCAGTGCGTCAATTCGGATCGGGTGCCACTATCCGATCCGGGGACACCATCCCGGCTTTTCCGGGGGTCCCTAGTCAGCTTGTGCAACAAAGGTACAAAGTCCCGGGCGTTACGTGGAGGTGTAGGCTCCATTCTCGTCGATATAGCCCTGGGACAGGTCGCAGCCCCAGGCTCTCGCCCTACCCTCTCCGAGCCCCATATCCACTGTAATCTCTACGGTATCGCTGGTGAGGTGGGTACGAACCCCCGCTTTGTCGAACGTCGTGGGCCGCCCCATCTCAAGGACCTGCTGGTCTCCGATCCAGGCATTGAGGAGGCCCGGATCAACTCGAGTCTCAAGGCACTTCCCCACCGCCATAAGCAGTCGCCCGACGTTCGGGTCGCCCCCATGGACCATGGTCTTTACCAGCGGCGAATCATTGATTGATCGCGCTACAGCCCGCGCACCTGCCTGATCCTCGGCGCCCCGGACCTGGATCCGAAGAAGGCGTGTGGCACCCTCACCGTCCCGCGCCAGGATCTCGGTCAGCACCGTCATCAGATGCAGAAGCGCAGCTTCGAACGGCTCGGCCTCAACGAGGCCGGCCAGCCCGTTGGCCAGGATGGCACAGGTGTCCGACGTGCTCGTATCACTGTCGATGGAAAGCATGTTCAACGTCTCGTCCACGGTGCGCCGAAGCATGCCATCCAGCACCTCGGCCCCCAGCTCGGCATCCGTAAAGAGATAGACCAGCATGGTTGCCATGTTCGGCGCGATCATGCCCGAGCCCTTGGCCACCGCCGTGAGTGTGGCGTCCCCGACGGAGATTGAAAGCGCCTTGGGATGAGTGTCGGTGGTCATGATCCCCCGAGCGGCCAGCATCGGGTCCTCCTCAAGCTTGCCCGACAGCCCGACGAGCCCGGACTCGATTTTCTCGATGGGCAGAGGGGCGCCGATGATCCCGGTGCTGCTCATCAGAACCAACCCGGGTTCGATCCCCAGTTCGCGGGCGGCGGCCTGCCCCATCCGGCGGGCATTGTCGATCCCTTCCTGTCCCCGACCCACATTGGAGACTCGCGAGTTGACGACGATCGCCTGGAGGCGGCCCCCACGGATCAGCTCGCGGCCCACCACGATCGGTGCGCCCGGAACCTGATTGCGGGTGAAGACGGCGGCCGCATTGGCAGGCACCTCCGAGGCGATCAGAGCCAGGTCGTTGGCACCGTTGGACTTGATGCCACAGTGCGACGCGATCCCGCGGAAGCCACGGGGATATCGAGGGGTGTCGTGAAAGTTCATCAATCGGATCAATTAGAAGGCTGTTGAAGGGGTCAGGGCCTGAAAACTACCTTGTTCCAACCGGGCTCGCGCGCCGCAAAACTTCGATAAGCCGCCACTCCATCCGACAGGGGGAGACGGTGACTGATCATGGTCTGGAGCAGCTCGCTGTCGCGGGCGGCGATCTGCAGCGCCTGCGGGAGAATCCTGCGGGCGGGGCAGCGGCCGCTGGAGTACGTCAGATTGCGATCGTAGATCTCGCCCGGCGAGAGAGCTAGATGCGGTTCGATGTGAACACCAACAGCACCAATCGACCCTCCGTGACGCAGGACGTCCGCGGCCATTCGTGTGGCCGAAGCGTTCCCGACGGCCTCGATCGCCGCATCGGCGCCCCTCCCGCCGGTAGCGTCGCGGACCGCGGCCACCGGATCAGACGCCTCGAAATTCAGCGGAACGGCCCCGAAATGGGCGGCCTGCTCCAGACGGGTAGCCACCCTGTCGACTGCAAACGCGCGGGCCGCCCCCGCCTCGAACGCCGCCCGGATCGCCAGAAGCCCTACCGGGCCGCAGCCAACAACCACGACAGAATCACCCGGGGCGACGCGAGCCATCTCGGCACCAAAGATGGCCGTGGAGAGGATGTCGCCGGCCAGGAGAGCCAGGCCGTCGTCTTCAATCTCGTCCGGTACCCTCACCAGCGTCGTGTCTGCGAAAGGGACTCTGACCAGTTCGGCCTGGGCGCCGTGCAGCCCCTCCCCGTCCTGAACCCAGCCGAAAAGGGCACCTTTGGTGCAGCGGGCAGTCAGACCGCTCCGGCAGTAGAAGCACTCACCGCAAGCGGTGGTAAACGGCGCAACTACGCGATCCCCAATCGCGACGGGCCACCCGCCACTCCGGGCCGCGCTGCGGTCCGCAGCTCCCGCCGAAGTCAGGGCGTCTCCCAGAGCGACGACCTCGCCCACGAACTCGTGCCCCATGACCGTTCCAACATCGAGGCCTGTTTCCCGACCGTGATACGGGTGCAAGTCCGAACCGCACAGCCCGGCAGACCTCACCCGAACGATGGCATCTCTCGGATCCCGAAGCTCGGGGTCCGCAACGGTTTCAAGGGCCAGCTGCTCGACTGCGCGAAAGGTGATCGCTTTCATCGAATCCTGAAGTAGATGGAGAATGCAAGGGCCAGGTGGGCCCGCGCTGATCAGCGACCTGGATGATACCGCTCAACCGCCGCGCTCTGAATGTCTTCGTCTGTAAAGCGGATGGGTTTCAGACGCTCCGCGGCAAAGTCCCGAGCCTGGTCCGAAAACCACGGGCGATCCTCAAGGTCGCTCTGCCCATAAGCCAGGACGGAGAAGCCCCGCGGAACCGGTCCAAACTCTACGGCCAGGACCCAGCCGTCTCCCGTAGTGGCCCGCCGCCGTCCATCGTCGTCGGTCTGGAACCCGAGCACGCGGAAACAGCCCAGCGTGGAACTGCAGCCCGAAACCGGCACGTCGACATCACCGCGCCGCACGCGGTGGAGGTCGCCCCAGGGCGCGTCGAGGGCCCAGCCTTCGGCCGTCATCCAGTCGATGGCTTCGCGCAGCGCGCTTAGTGCTTCGGGCCGTTGCCCGATCCCGTACGGCGTCGAAATGGCGTTCTGGGGATCCCATGGCGCCCGATCCCGGCGGGCGGCAGGAACCAGACGGGCGTATCGCTCAGACCAGGCCTCGAAGATCAGACCGCCGCGGCTCTCGGCGGCGGCTGACCGATCCCAGCTCTCCAGTGCGGCGGCCACCTCGCCCAGCCCGGCACCACGAGCGATCTCGATCAGGTCGTCGGCCATTCGCTCTCCCGCCAGCATCCGGAGAGAATGCTTTTGAAGGATCATCGACTCCAGAGAGAAGGAGCCGGTCCCGTCTACCAGTTCCAGCGAATGCTGCGTACGGAGGCGCAGGTTCGCGGGGGGCAGATTGTGCGGCATGGTGTCTCGATCCATCGGCACCCGAAGGTTGATGTAGTCGGGTGGGTCGTTCGACTGCTGGACGTAACCGCCGGGAGGATTGGTCAGCTGCGGCAGTTCATCAAATGGCACCAGTTCCGCCCACATCTGATCCCTGCTTGAGACGGAGATCGCCGAATCCTCGGCGAAGACATGAGGGAGCGAAGGAAGCCGGGCATTCCACAAATGGTGGATGTTTCCGGCCGCGTCGGCGTAGGTGAAGTTCGACGTGCTGTGCGCCCGGATAGCAACGGCCTGGCGCCATTCAGCCAGATCCGTAGCCTGCATCATCTGCAGGAACTGTTCGCCCCGACGCCAGACTCCGTCGCGGGCATCCTTGAGGATGTAGACCACACCCGGACCCCGATCGATCACCGGCCCGTGGTCGGAGAACCACTCGGTACGGGTCGAATCGGCGACACTCCCGTCCCCGCGAACATAGCTGACGGTAATGTCTTCCCGGCGCAGGGCCTGCGACGCGCCATCGAGCAGAATGTGGTCCGGATTCTGCGGATCAAGACTCAGTTCATAGACCTGGGACAGGGTCGGCGAGTTGTTCGTCGTGGCCCAACCCAGATGGCGATTGAAGCCTCCGATAATTCCGAACGGGCCGCCGATCCGGAAGTCTCCGTAGAAGTCGATCACACCGGGAATGCGAATGTGGGCCTCGTAATAGCCCGCGCCCCACGACAGGTGCGGGTTACGAAGCAGGAGGGCGTGGCCGCTCTCCGACCGCTGGGGCGCAAGCGCCCAGGCATTGCTTCCGTCGTCGGGCCCGAACCGCGGGTCACGCAGGTCGGTGGCATCAGGTGTGGGTGCCGGCCCAGCCAAGCGACCCAGTCGCTCCTCCTGCGCCCTGCGAAAGGCGGCGGCGTCCCCCCTGCTCCATGTCTGAACGTCACGGGCGAGCACGTCCTGGCCCACAAAGTCAGGTGTCATCCACTCCGGAAAGAGCTCGGAATAGAGACGTATCCGATAGTTGATTCCAGCCGCAAACCCTTCGTAAACCCGACGCGTGTCCGGGTTGAGTTGGGGCCATGTCTCTTGGGCGCGCGCCCGCACTCCTGCCGAAACGAAATCGTCTTCGATGGCATCGACCCCGACGTGGCGGGCGTAGGTGCCGCGGGCGGCCTCCAGCCCGGTCGCCACCCGGTCGCCGTAGTCCTCTGACTGAGTCCAAGCCAACCCGAAGGCTGCGGCCTCCAGGTCCTGCGCGATCAGATGGACGACGCCGTGCTCGGTCCGGACGATCTCGACGCGGGCGGCAATGGCATCGCCGGCGGGATCGGAAGTGGCGGATGTACAGGCCTGCCCGCCAATCAACGTCAGAACCAATGCCGACACTACTCGGCTGCGGAGGAGTCCCGGCCGGCGCCCATGGCCGCCCAGCCGATCCGGAGTCCTCGTGTCCGCCATCGACCCACACCCATCCCGCGATTCTCTGGCACTGCTCACCATCTCAACCCTCCCGTTCAGACTCAAGCCTCGCGTTCAGACAACTCGGCCCAGCGCTCCATCTTCTGTTCGATGAGGGCCTCAAGATCGGTGGTCCTCTCGGTCGCCGCACGTATGTCGTCTGGAGCGCCCCGATAAAACTCGGGATCACTCATCTTCTGGTGGTGCTTCTCAAGCTCCTTCTCCAACTCGTCGATGCCGGATGGAAGGGCTGTTAGCTCCCTCTTCTCGTTGAAGCTGAGCTTCTCGGGACGGTCGCTGCGCGTCTCCTGGGCGGATGCACGGGGGGCCTTTGGCTTCGATGCTTCGGGCGCCTGGACCTGGGCCTCCTCCCTGCGACGCTTGATCACCCGCTGCCAATCCGAATAGCCGCCGACGTACTCGTGCACGTGCCCTCGGTCCTCAAAGACGAGTGTGCTTGTGCAGAGATTGTCCAGGAACGTCCGGTCGTGGCTGACGACCAGCACCGTGCCGCCAAAGTCCACCAGGCGCGCCTCCAGCAGCTCGAGCGTCTCGGTGTCCAGATCGTTGGTCGGTTCGTCCAGAACCAGGAGGTTGGCGGGTGAGGTGAAGAGGCGGGCCAGAAGCAGGCGATTCCGCTCACCTCCCGACAGAACACGGATCGGCTGCCTGGCGCGCTCGGGCGAGAACAGGAAGTCCTGGAGGTAACTCATCACGTGGCGGCGTTCGCCGTTCATCTCGACGTGGTCACCGCCATTCCCGACCGCGTCGACCACCGTCTGCATCGGATCCAACTGCTCACGGTGCTGATCGAAGTAAGCGACCTGCAGAGCCGTCCCATGCGTGACCGTTCCCGATTCGGGCTCCAGCTTGCCCAGAAGGAGGTTCAACAACGTGGTCTTCCCCGCCCCGTTCGGACCCACGACGCCCACCTTGTCCCCACGAACGATCTCGGTCGAGAAGTCGCGAACGATGGGCTCGCCCTCCCAGCGGAAGCCGATCCCTTCAGCCCGGATCACCCGCTTGCCCGAGGTGCCCGCCTCGTGGATATCCAACCGCACCGTGCCCACTCGGTCGCGACGATCGGCCCGATCACGACGCATGGCCTCCAGAGCACGGACCCGCCCCTCATTCCGGGTCCGCCGCGCCTTGATCCCCCGTCGTATCCACACCTCTTCCTCGGCCAGACGGCGGTCGAATTCGGCCCACTCCTTCTCTTCCGATGCCAGCAGCTCTTCCTTGCGCCGCAGGTAGGTCGGGTAGTCACAAGCCCACGACGTCATTTTTCCTCGATCCAGCTCCACAATTCGGGTGGCCAGTCGCTGAAGAAAAGAACGATCGTGAGTTACGAAAAGGAGGCTGCCATTGAAGCGGGTAAGGAAGTTCTCGATCCACTCGATCCCGGCCAGGTCCAGATGGTTGGTCGGCTCGTCCAACAACAGGACGTCGGGCTCCTCCACCAGGGCTCGCCCCAGAAGCGTGCGCCGCTTCTGACCGCCAGACAGTTCGGCAAAGGGCGCGCTGAGCTCCACGTCCAGGAGCGACGCCATCCGCGCCACCCGATGGTCCTCTTCCGGAGCCCCACTCATTCCGACCCGGGAGAGCCCGCCTGCGATCACGCCGGCGACCGTCCCCTGGATGTCATCGGGGATGATCTGGCTCAGCGAGGTGACCCGCACGCCCGATTCGAGAATCACCTGACCGGCGTCGGGGAGAATCTCACCCGCGACGATCTTCAGGAGCGTCGACTTGCCCTCTCCATTCCGGCCTACGAGGCCGATCCGCTCGCCACGCTCGATCTGGAGTGTGGCCCCGTTGAGCAGGGGCCGCCCACCAAAGGCGATTCCCAGGTTTTGGCAGGATACGAGGGCCATAGGGTACGAATCGGAGAGCGGTGAGGAGCGGAGGCAGGAGTCGGCAGCGGGAGAAGATAACAAAGCGGGGGGTGACCCGAGCCGGATCACCCCCCACCTCTTCTTCCGACCGGACCTGAAACCAGTCCGGCGCGTCCCCTATTCCTTTCGCAACGCGACCATCGGATCGACCTGTGTGGCTCGCCGCGCGGGAATCATCGAAGCCAGGATCCCCGTCAGGGTAAGAAGTCCCATCACGCTCACGAAAGTGACCGGATCGAACGGCTCGACCTGATAGAGAATGAGGGTCAGGCCCCGAGCCACGAATACCGCGAGTACGGCGCCAATGGCCACCCCGATCAGGATCTGTCCGAGCCCCTGCTTCAGGACCATCCGTAGCACGCGGCCTGACTCGGCACCAAGCGCCATCCGAATCCCCATCTCGCCCACGCGCTGATGAACGCTGAACGACATCACGCCATAGAGCCCCACCGACGCCATGAAGAGCGCCGCAGCCCCGAACACCAGGAAAAGCGTGCCGAAGACGCGATAGAACCAGAGGTTTTCATCGATGGCGGCCCGGAGCGTCTGAACAAAGTAGATGGGCGTGTCGGCATCGATACCCGCAACGGCATCCCGAACTTCCGCTGCGATCGAGAGCGGAGCGGCCCCTGCGACGCGAGCCGCGACCGACATGAAGCGCAGATCTTGCTGAGCGATCGGCAGGTAGAATCCCGGGCGGTCGATCTCTTCACCCGGATCGGCATTCCCTACACCCTCGATGCGGTAGTTGGGCACGACGCCGACGATCTCTCTCCAGGGGTCCTGCGACTCCAGGCCACCCATACGGATGCGCCGACCAATCGCCTGTCCATCGGGGAAGTAGCGCTCGACGAACCTCTCGTTGACCACCGCAACCATGGAGGCGTCGCCGGCATCAGTCCGCTCGAACCAACGGCCCTGAAGCACCTCGACTTCGAAGACCTCCTGGAAGTTCGGCGAGGCCGCGATGAAGTTGGCGATCGGCATGTCGCGGCTGGCCTCATAGCTCTCGCCGTCGACCCCGAACCGCGCGCCGTTCGAACCGGTGCCCGGCAGATTGGCGGTCATGGCGGCGGAGGCTACGCCAGGCAGTTGAGCCACTCGCTCCTCAACCTGATCCCAGAAACGAAGACGGGACTCCGCGTCGGGAAACCGCTCCTCAAAGACGCCAATCCGAGCAGTAAAGACGTCCTCCATCGGAAAGCCGTAGTCCTCGTTGTTCAGCTTGACCACGCCTTTGACCATGAGCCCGGAGGCCACCAGCAACGCCATCGACATGGCCACCTCGGCCACAACCAGCCAGCGACTGAGGCGACCGATCTGCAGACTTGATGAGCCCCGCGAGTCGTCCTTCAGGATTGAGTTCACGTCGGCACCAGACGCCTTGATGGCCGGAATGATCCCTGCCACCAGGGCCGCCAGTCCAGCGATCCCGATTACGAAGGCGAAGATCGGTGCGTCGAGCTTGAAGACCAGCCAGAACGGCGGATCCGTAGCCGAAACGGCGCGGTCGAACATGGTAATCCCAACCCAGGCGATGCCCGTCCCGATCAGGGCACCCATCGCGGTAAGGACGGCGGCCTGGGAGAGGAGCTGAACGATCACCCGCCAGCGCTCGGCTCCCATGGCCGTGCGGATGGCCAGATCCCGCGTCCGGACGGCCGCCCGGGCCAGAAGAAGGTTGGCTACGTTCGCACACGCGATGATCAGGACCATGATGACGGTCAGCAACATCGCGTAGAGAATGCTGGTTTCTTCCTCGCCGATGAACTCTTCGGTGTAGGGCTTGATCACAGCCGTGACACCCTCATTGGCCTCCGGGTATTCGGCCGCCAGCTGCGCCGCGATCCCCGAAAATTCGACCATCGCCGCGGCGTCAGTGATGCCTTCGCGCAGCAGACCTACGCCCTCGAGCGTTTGGCCCGTCCCTCGGGCGAGCGCGACGTCGTCCATCCGAAGCGGGACCCATACCTCTTCCTCAAGAGGGAAGCGGAAATCCTCGGGCATGACGCCGATGATCTCACCAGGCTCGCCATTGATGGTAACGGCGGTTCCGATCACATCGCGGCTGCCGCCGTAGCTCTCCTGCCAAGCCTTATACCCCAGTACAGCGACAAGCTGCGAACCCGATCTTTCCTCCTCGGCTGTAAACATCCGGCCCAGTATCGGCTGAACCCCAACCGCCTCGAACAGGTCGTGGGTGATGAAGGCGCCGTCATAGCGCTCGGGTCGCTCGGTTCCCCGGATGTTGACCGTTCCCTGATAGAAGGCGGCCAGCGTCTCAAAGCTGCGCTGACGCTGGTCCCAGTCTCGGAAATCGTGGATGGAGAGTTCCATCGAGGTGATGTCCTGCGATGGGTTGGCTCGCTCCAGATGGAGGATCCGATCCGCGCCCTCAAAGGGCAGTCCCCGATGCAGTGCGCCGTAGGTGATGGAGAACATCACGGTGGTGAGCCCGATCCCCAGGGAGAGGGCGATTACCGCAATGATCGTGATCCCGGGACTCTTGCGGAGCCCGCGCCAGGCGTACTTGAAGTCGTTCAGGAAAGATTCCACGAAGCCACCCCCCTACCAGTTCAACCAACCGACACTCGGCCAGACGGTCGGGTCCTACGGGGAGCCCGGGCGTCGAGTTTCGGGAGGGTCGAGTCCGGGATGAAGGGGCGAAGGGCTGGGATCGCCATCCGGCGATGGACCGGACAGGGGGGGGTACAGGTTCACGCCCTCCGGACATCAGGAAGCAAAGAAAAACGGGCATCGCCTTCCGGCGACGCCCGTCATACTGCTCGGAGGAGTCCGTACTACCGGCCGACCACCCCAAGGGTCAGACCACACCAGCCATCGATCACACCCGGACCGACCGGACGAGCCTCAGCGGCCATCCGACGGAGTGCCTGCGCGATCCGGGACTCACCCTCGTCCTCGGCGCGCATTGCTGCTTGCAACAGGTAGTGAATTCTTTCCTCGATGCTCATTTCGTCCTCCTCTTTCCCGTCGGCGAAACAGCTGCCGATCACTTACCCCCTTCATCCAGTCCTACGCGATCTGGGCGAAAGAGTTTCATGTGACCCGCCCTGTGTATCAGAATCGACCGAAATGTGCTGGACGTTGAGGGGCGGACCGATGGCCGAAGGGGACCGGCGGCTTTTCGGCCGGCCCGCTGCTCACCAGCGTCTGGTGTGGTGTGTCGAAAGTTCGCGAGGCGCCACACTACCCGCGGTAAAAGCGCTCGTTGGTGATCAGCCCGTTTTCCCAGTGGCGCACCGACACCTGCTCGTACTTCACAACGCCCCACTCCGTGTGTGTGTAGTCGAACTGCCAGACGGACATGGTTACCCCGTCGCCAACCGCGGAATGGACCAGCTCACCCTGCCGGAACTCGGTGATGTTGTTCACGAAGTCCTTCTCGCGCTCACGGTTGAGGTCCTTGCCCACCCAGGGCTCGAACCCCTGATCCTGCATGACGATGTCTTCCGCGTAGTACTTCTCGAACGCGTCAAGAATCTGTCCAGACTGGATCATGGTGTTCAGGTCGTTCTCAAGCTTTGTAAGAGCGATGGTGGTAACCGTCATGTCGACTCCCGATGTATGGGCGAAGCGTCCTGGAGACGCGCATTATTGCTGCAACAAGATTTTAACTGTATTTATTTGACGCGCCAAGCATTAATTCAAAAAAAAGCCCCGTTCCACGCTTCATGTGCTACCGAGATCCGCGCGCATTCGGTCCAGAAGGCCCGTCAGCGCGCGGATTTCGTCTTCCGAGAGACAGCTGCTCACTGCGTCGTCCGTCTGGTCGATCACACCATTGAGCCGGTTCAGCATTCCCAGTCCATCCCCCGAAATGGTGCAGACCACCTTCCTCCGGTCCTGGCTGCTTCGAGTCCGGTCAACGAGGCCCTTGGCGATGAGACGGTCGACCAGCCGTGTGACCCCGGGCTGACGCTCAATCATCCGGTTTCCGATCTCAAGCGTTGGAAGGCCCTTCTTTCCCGCACCACGCAGAATCCGGAGCACGTTGTACTGCTGAAGGGTTATTCCTTCGGGGGCCAACTGGGTGGTGAGATACCGTCTCACCTCGTCGGCAGTCCGGAGCAATGATACCACCGCTTCCTGGCCGGCCGAACGAAACGGGATGCTTTGGCCGATTTCGTCAGCAACGGTTCTGGCGTCGGACAAGACTGGACCCCTGGAAAGAGATTATGCTGGCGCGATCTGCAGGCCCTCCATGATCGGCGAGGGGATCTTCCTCCGCAAATCCCCTGCCCCCGGGGATTGAAGTTCCCGCACCGCCAAGGCGGCCTCTACGCCGACGTGGGTGACTTGTCTCAGCCCGGCGACTCGGGAATAGTGGAGGCGGAGCGAGCTGCTCTGACCTGCAGACCCTCCACCGCTGCCCTTCGACCAAGGATGAGATCACACGTGCGAACCCAAGATACCGACCGAGGGACCCGATCGTTGGCCCGATCCAGTCTGGTGCTGATCCTGCCTCTTCTTTTTCTGACAGCTTCGGCGTGCCAGGCTCAACAGGTCTCGACCGCCATGACCTTTCCGGGTCAAAGCTGGGAGACCGTGCCGCGCAGCGCACTGGCCGGCTACGGTTGGTCAGATGAGGGACTGCAGCAGACGCGGGTCTTTCTTCGAGACAGCGCCAACAGCACCGGTGTCGTGGTGGTGGACCGCGGTCGGCAAGTTTTCCAGTTCGGGGACGTGCGGGAGCTGTCCTATCTGGCCTCGGTCCGAAAGAGCATCCTGGCCATGCTCTACGGGGAGTTCGTCGAAGACGGGACCATCGACCTCCGAGCCACGCTCGCTGACCTCAGTGTTGATGACATCGGCGGCCTCATGGAGATCGAGCGCCGAGCTCGGGTCGAGGATCTGATCACCGCACGGTCCGGTGTCTATCACGCCGCGTCGAACGGTGGCGACAACCTGGCGGACGCACCGCCCAGAGGCAGCCAGGAGCCCGGCACCTACATGCTCTACAACAACTGGGACTTCAACGCGGCCGGGGCCGTTTTTGAGCAGCTGACTGAACGGAATATCTACGACGAAATCGAAAGACAGCTCGCCGTCCCCCTGAGCTTCGAGGATTGGGACCGGGGAGCCCAGCAGAAGAGCGGCAACCTGGAGATCTCGCGAAATCCGGCCTATCATATGTGGATCTCCACTCGCGACATGGCCCGGATCGGCCACCTTATGCTCAATCGCGGAACCTGGGACGGCACTCAGGTGATCTCGCGAGACTGGGTCGATCGAATCGTCAGCGTGGTCACGCCGCTGGGAGAAATGCACCCTCTCTCGCGCCGGGACGGATACTTCGGATACGGCTACATGTGGTGGGTCTGGGATGGCCCTGCCGCCAATGGCGCCTTTGCGGGTGCGTACACCGGACGCGGCGCGATCGGGCAGTGGATCACCGTTCTCCCGGCCGTGGATCTGGTCATCGCGCACAAGACGAATTCGGTCTACGAGCGGACCACGAGTTGGGAATCCTGGCACCGAATGCTGGAACTGCTTTTGGAAGCCCGGGGCATGGGGCAGGAGCGATATCCCTGGACTCCGGTCGGGTAAGAAGCCCTGAATAAAAAACGGTCCGCGCCGCAGTTGTTGCGACGAGGACCGTCATGCGCCCGAGTGGATTCGAACCACTGGCCTTCGCCTCCGGAGGGCGACGCTCTATCCAGCTGAGCTACGGGCGCGTTGAGTCGTTCAATCTGAGGGTTAGCGACCGGTGGTCAAGACCTGAAAACAATCGCGGCGCCCCCGGTTTCCCGAAGACGCCGCGTCATGCGTGCGAATAAGCCGAGTTCTGTCTCCACCGAAGTGGAGGAGGGTCATTCCTCTAGGACCGCCGTTACCGACGGCCTCCAGCAACCTACCCGGGACTTTATCGGAGCGGGCCGCTCCTGGTCCCCTACTTGGTCTTGCTCCGGGTGGGGTTTGCCATGCGACCGCGATTACCCGCGGTCCGGTGCGCTCTTACCGCACCCTTTCACCCTTGCCTGTGCGAGCCGCGCGAACGCGGCGCCGCCATCGGCGGTCTACTCTCTGCTGCACTTTCCGTCGTCTCGCGACGCCCGGCCGTTAGCCGGCACCCTGCCCTGCGGAGCTCGGACTTTCCTCCCGTGGGCGAACCCACCGGCGACCCTCACTGCACGCCCTTGAAAGGTAGCCGTGTCGTGATCCATGACGGTAGAGCGCCCGACAACCCACAAGAATCCTTTGAGGCCCGGCGCTTGCCCTGAATACCCGAGTCCACTTCCTTTTCCCGCTTCCCCATCCCCATCAGGAGCACGATGCCCACGCCGCACGGCGCGCCCTCCCCCAGCACTCCCCCCGCAACCACGGTCAATCCCGGCAAACCCGAGGGTCTGGGAACGTTCGCTGGGGTATTCACGCCGTCGATCCTGACCATCCTCGGCGTGATCATGTACCTGCGATTCGGTTGGGTCGTGGGAAACGTGGGCGTGACGGGCACTCTGGTCATCGTCACGATCAGTACCGGGATCACCTTCCTGACGGCGCTCTCGATCGCGGCAATCGCCACTGACCAGAGAGTCAGGACTGGCGGCGCCTACTACATGATCAGCCGGTCACTGGGGCTCGAAACCGGTGGTGCCGTGGGGATCCCGCTCTTCCTGGCCCAGGGTCTGTCCGTCGCACTGTACACGGTCGGATTCGCCGAATCGCTGGTTCAGGTCTTCCCATCCCTGAGCGTACGTTGGGTCGGGATCGCCACCACGATCGCGGTAGCCGCTCTGGCGCTCGTCTCTGCACGGGCGGCCATCCGGGCGCAGTACGTGATCATGGCGGCGATCGTGCTCTCGCTGATTTCGCTCGCCTTTGGCACTCCCGTCGATCCCAACGTCATGGGATTCACGGGCGGCCCTGTCGCGAACCCGGAACCCTTCTGGGTGGTGTTCGCGGTCTTTTTCCCAGCCGTGACCGGTATCATGGCCGGCGTGAACATGTCCGGCGATCTCGAGAACCCGGGCAAGAGCATCCCCAAGGGGACCTTTTACGCGATCGGCGTTGGCTATCTGGTCTATATGACCGTGCCCTTGCTCCTGGTCCGATTCGCCTCGGCCGAGGTGCTCATCGCCGACCCTCTGGTCATGCGCCGCATCGCCTTCTGGGGCGACGCCATCCTTCTGGGCGTGTGGGGCGCCACGTTGTCCAGCGCCGTCGGGTCGATCCTGGGGGCGCCGCGGGTGCTGCAGGCGCTCGCGCGGGACGGTGTGCTCCCCAATCAGCTCCGTTGGCTTGGAAAGGGATCCGGGGCCGACGACGCGCCCCGCCTGGGGACGCTGGTCACACTGGGACTCGCGCTGGCTGCGGTCTGGTTCGGCGATCTCAACCTGATCGCCCCCGTACTGACCATGTTCTTCCTGACCACGTACGGCATCCTGAACGTCTCGGCCGGGATCGAACGGTTTTTGGGGAGTCCATCGTTTCGGCCCCGGTTCAGGGTCCACTGGATCTTCTCGCTGGCGGGGGCGGTCGGGTGCATCTGGGTGATGCTTCTGATCAACGCCACCGCGACCGGAATCGCCGTCGGCTTCGTGATTGCCATCTTTCTCTGGCTCGAGCGGCGTGGACTGCAGTCGACCTGGGGGGATGTCCGTCAGGGCCTCTGGATGGCACTGGCCCGCACCGGCCTGCTCCGCCTGCGCCCCGACGGCGACGACCCGCGGAACTGGCGCCCGCACTTCCTGGTGCTGTCGGGAGCTCCGAGTCGCCGCTGGCACCTGGTCGAGCTCGCTGACTCCATGTCGCACTCCCGCGGGTTGGTCACCGTCGCCACCATCGTGCCCGACGATTCTGTGTCTTCCGAACGGCGCCGGGCCATGGAGGCCAACGTCCGTGACTACATGGCCAAGCGGGGCGTTCAGGGTCTGGCCCGGGTCATGGGCGCGCCGGATCGGTTCGTCGGCGCAATCCGGCTGGTGGAGGCGTACGGCTTGGGGTCGCTGACCCCCAACACGGTGATGATCGGCGCCTCGGTGTCTGCGGAGGACCGCGGCCGCTACTGCACGCTGCTCAAAGAGCTGTACACGCATCAGCGGAACGTGATTGTGGTGCGCGAAAGTGGAGAAGGTGGCTTCAAACGCCGGCGGCGAATCGACGTCTGGTGGGGCGGACTTCAGGGGAACGGGTCTCTGCTCATGATCCTTGCCTACCTGCTGCGCACTTCGCTGCTTTGGCGCGGCGTCGACGTCCGTCTGAAGATGGTCGTCCCGAATGCCCGCGCCGCCGAGGACGCGCGCGCCAACCTTGAGCGGGTGATTGAGACCACGAGGACCGGCGTCCAGCCCGAGGTCCTGGTGTCAGATGGGCGATCACCCCTGAAGATGCTGGAGGCCTCGTCGCGCGATGCCGACCTGATCCTGATGGGTCTGCGAGCCCCGACCGACGACTTCGACTATGTCGAGTACTACGAAGGCATCATGCGTCAGACCGACGGGCTCCCCAGCACCATGTTCGTGCTGGCCGCCGAGGAAGTGGCGTTCCGGGACGTCTTGTTCCGGGAGCCGGAGGACTGACGGCAACACGCCGATGGGTCTGCCCTACATTGCCGACCCAACGGGGCCTCAGGCTGACGAAGTGGTCTGGCGCGTCTGGCGAAGAACCGCCCATCCCACAATCGCCAGCAGCAGATTCCCGGCACCCACGCCGGGGCGCACCAGAAGGAAGCCGCCGACCGCGAACATCGACCCGAACAGGACTGCCACACCGGCGATCACCCGCACGAAGTCGAAGCGCAGAGAGTGCTCGGGAGCCAGGCCTGTACTGAGGCGAAACCGGCGCCAACCGGGGCCCGCCGGACGGACGCGACGGTAGAACGCGGTCAGTGTCTCTTCGCTCTCGGCCGGAGTAAGCAGCAGAACCGGCAGCCAGATGGCCATGGAGACACCCGTTGTCACGGCCAACCGCAGACCGAAGTCGGGGATCTGAATCAGAGGCACCACCGAGGTACCGAAGCCGACCAGGAAGCCAGCAATCATGGCGGCCATTTCAGCCCAGGCGTTGATGCGCCACCAGAACCAGCGCAGAAGAAGGACCGCGCCGGGGCCGGTGCCCATCGCGATGATCAGCCGGAACAGCGTGGTGACGCTGTCTGCATTGAAGGCTGCGACGGCACCGAGGATGGTGATCAGGACGGATGCCAGGCGACCGACCAGGACCAGCTCACGGTCCGCAGCGTCCGGCCGAACGAAGCGTGCGTAGATGTCGTTGGTCAGATACGAAGCACTCCAGTTGATCAGCGTGGAAACGGTGCTCATGAAGGCTGCGACCAGACTCGCGACAACGAGACCGAGCAGGCCGGTCGGCAGGAAGTCGAGCATCATCCGGGGATAGCCGAGTTCTGGATCTTCCATGCCCGGATAGAGAACCACCGCAGCCAGCGCCACCATGACCCAGGGCCAGGTTCGGACCACGTAGTGCAGCAGGTTGAAGAGCCAAGCGGCCTTTTCGGCATCGGCCTCTGAACGGGCACCAGCCAGGCGCTGGACGAACTCGCCGCCGCCGTCTGAGCGTCTAAAGGTCCACCACTGCAGAGTGACGTACGCCATGAATGTGGACGCGCTGATTCCCGCCGTGGCCGACCACGCGACCCGCCAGCCGTTGTCGAAACTGAGCGGGGTGAAGGCCATGATGTCGAAGTCGACGGCGGCCGAGGCCTGCTCGACCAGGGCGGCCGGGCCGCCCAGATGGCTCACGGCGAAGTACGCGACCAGAATCGCTCCGATCAGTCCCAGAACGAATTGCAGAAAATCGGTTACGACCACACCCCAAAGACCGGCCACGCCAGCGTAGATCAGCACCATCACCGAGACGGCGACCACGGTCCAGAGTCGGGCCGACTCCCCGGCCTCGATCCCCAGGCTGGGCAGGATTTGGAGCGCGCCCACCACCTTGACCATCGCCAGCATTGCCAGGCCGATCCCGACCGAACCGAGCACCACCGCAAACAGAAACCCTTTCGTTCCTCGCAGGATGGCGGCGGGCCGGCCCCCGTATCGGATCTCACTGAGCTGATTGTCGGTGACGACCCCCGCCCTGCTCCAGAGCCGGGCAAAGACGTAGAGCAGTACGACGTGTGCGACTCCGAACGACCACCACTCCCAGTTCCCGGCGATTCCTCTCGTACTCACCACGCCCGCCACGTAAAGCGGGGTGTCGATCGAAAAGGTGGTGGCCGCCATGGAGGTTCCGGCCAGCCACCAGGGGAGTTGTCGCCCACCTACGAAAAAGTCCTCCAGGCCGCCCGAAGCTCGGCGCGCGAGCGCGAGGCCAAGAACCAGGGTCCCGACCAGATAGAAGGCGACGATACCCCAGTCCAGGCCGCTCATCTGCGGGCCCGGGCCAGGTCGCGGGCGATGCGGCGCGCTGCCGCCCGTTGCATGTGGGCTTCTCCGCCCCAGGCGAGGAGCCGGCCGCAGCTCCGGTCACCAAGCGCCGCATCAATGTCCGATTCGATGCGCCGGCCGCCAAAGCAGATGACCAGCACCCCTTCCCCGAGACCCAGACAGCGATCCACCTCCGCCATCATGCGGGCCGTCAGCGCGGGGGCGACGCCTGCGCGTCCCTTCCAAGCGCGTGGATCGGAGTAGAGAGCCAACACTGACAGGCAGCTGTCGGGTTTTCCAGCATCGTCCTGCGAGTCCATGGGCACGCCCAGCTCCATCAACGCATGCAGAAGCACATCGCGAGAGGGAGTGGCGTAGGGCCCGCCCACGTCGTCGTCGAAGGTCGATACCCGAACCCGATCGACGGTGGCGAGGCGCGGTCCGTTGGTCAGTTCGAGGGAGTGATCCGCCCACAACGCAGAGTGCGCGACATCCTGGGCATCCGGAAGATCCGGGGGCTGAGCGCTCCCCACCCCCCGACCGAATCGGGATACCAGCTCTTCGACTCGCCGCCAGGCCTCACCCATTCGTTCGGGGGACAGGGCGCCGATAGCCCGCGCCCGATTCAGCGCCTCGACAGTGCCAACCGGGTCGGGTGGATAGAGGAGGAGATCGATTCCGGCACCAACCCCACCCACCACCGCTTCCAACGGATCTCCGATTGCTTCCATGATCAGGGCATCGCTCACGAGGAGACCGTCAAAGCCCTTCTGTCTGACCATTCGCAGAATCGGCTCGGATCGAGTTGCGGGCAGCCCGGATGGATCGAGTACCGGGAAGGCCACATGAGCCGTCATTACGGCCGGAACCCCGGCGGCGACCGCTCGATCGAAGGGGATTCGGTCCACCGCCAACTCCTCCGCAGAGGCGTCGACCACCGGCAGATCGGCGTGAGAGTCGGTCGTGGCCCGGCCGTGCCCAGGAAAGTGCTTGACGCAACACCCCGCGCCTGCCTCAAGACAGCCGCGGACCCACTCTTCGACAGCACGCGACACGACCTCAGGGTCAGCACCGGCCGAGCGGGTTCCCACGATGGGGTTGTCGAGTTCGATGGCGAGGTCTGCCACCGGGCCGAATATCCAGTCGATCCCCAGTTCCCGTGCGCCGCGAGCCGTTACTGCACCGGCCGCCCGCATGACCGCGGGGTCGTCGAGAGCGGACAGCGCTGCAAAGGGAGGCAGAGAGATGGCACCGTCGAACTGCTGTCCGGCGCCGCGTTCAAGATCTGATCCGAAGACCAGGGGCCGTCCTGCTCGTTCACGCAGTTCCTCGGTAGCCTCGGCCACATCCCGGACACTGCCACCAAATACGATGAATCCGGGCACGCCCAGTTCCAGCACCCGCTCGACCCAGGGGGCGCCCAGCCCATATCCAGTCGTCGGCTGCCATCGTAGCGCAGGCATGACCAGCCGCCCCAGGGGAAGCGTAGTATCCAGATCGTCTCTGCTGGCCATCGTCCTCCGTGCGGCACCGGCCCATTCAATCACACCAGGTTTGAACCGGCAAACTACCGGGTTGCCGTGCGGTCGGCTAACCGGAGACCGTCCTATCAATCCCGGGCGGGGACGCGGGGACAACCCGGGCTGATTACCTTCCGCTCATGCTGCGTGCTTTTCGAACCCTCAGGCGCGGACTCACTCGCCGCCGCCGACACTCAGGGGCCCTTCCGCTTTTCGGGATGGCTCTTTTGGCGATCGTGATCCTGGAGTTGCTGCCAGGCGCCCTGAGCGGTCAATCACTGCGCGTGGCCGGGGGAGTAGGGCCCGTGATCCCGGTGGGCGGATTCGAGGAGGGGGAGAACCTGGCCGGGGTTCGACTCCGGCGAAGTCGGTCGCTGCGCCTGGAGGTGGGCTGTCTCAGCTCGGTGAGCGCGATCGGGAACCCCGAGATCGGGGTCGGACTGATGGGCTTTCAGATGCCCCAGACCGACGAACTGGGCACGCCGATTTCCATCTACGGCTTCTCACACCTTCCCCTCTTCCGCGCCGGGCCGATTCTGGCTCGACTGGACGCGTCTCTGGGAGCCTCTTTCGGGTGGAAACGGTTTGACCCCGTTACCAACCCCCGGCAAGTGGCCATCGGCTCCAGCGTGACCGCCTTTTTCCAGCTGGAAGCCACCGCCGTTCTGCCCCTTGGGGCGAACGCGGATCTGACGGCGTCCGCAGGCTACCGACATTTTTCGAATGCCAACCTGCGCCCACCCAACATCGGCCTGAACACCGTGCCCCTGACCCTGGGCCTGCGCATTCGGCCCGAGGATTTCACTGCGCCGCGCCGGTCCCCTTCCGGGGTCGCCCGTGACTCGGATCACCGCGGTTGGGCTCTCAGCCTGATGCCCTTTGTCGGCGCACGAGGGTTTTCAGCCGACAACCGCCACACGCAGCAGGATTCCGTCTATGTCAGACAGCGACTCCCGATAGCCGGCGTGCACGTCTCGGGGCGGCGGCGTCTGAATCCTCACCTGTCCGTGGGACTTCTGACGGGCGCGACCTGGGATGCCAGCGGCTTTCGAGACCGGGAGGTGGTGACCCTGGAAGACACCCCGCTCGAAAAGCAGGCTGCCTTCACATTGAATGCCGCCGCATCCCTCCATATCGACCTGGGTCCGGCCCGGCTCGAAATGGGCGTAGGCTACGAGTTGGTCGATATCGCGGCCGACCGCGAGGTGCCTCGGCTCTTCCAACGCCTGGGTGCGCACATGCTGGCCGGACGGTGGGAGCCGTTCATCGTATTGCGCGCCCTCAACTTCGACCGGCCCAACTATATCGAGTGGGGCCTGGGGATTCCGCTGGGTCACTGAGTTGGAACTGCGCTTCTCGGGCTGCGGGCCTGCCGTAGTATCACCGTAACAAAAAAGGGCCCCTCCGCACGGAGGGGCCCTTCGTTCGACCGGTCGGGCAAGATGCGCACTCCCCAGTCACTTCAACGCATCCGGATCAGCCGAACTTGATCCCCTGAGCCAGGGGCAGTTCGGTGCTCCAGTTGACCGTATTGGTCTGTCGGCGCATGTAGGCCTTCCACGCATCTGAGCCAGACTCGCGGCCGCCGCCAGTCTCCTTCTCGCCACCGAAGGCCCCACCGATCTCTGCGCCGCTGGTGCCGATGTTGACGTTGGCGATACCACAGTCGCTGCCGCGGTGCGAGAGGAAATACTCGGCTTCCCGCACGTGGTCGGTGAAGATCGACGACGACAGCCCCTGAGGGACGTCGTTGTGGATCTTCATGGCCTCTTCCATCTCGGTGATCGCGGCCTCGCCGGTGGCACCCTTCGAGCCATACTCGATGATGTAGAGAATCGGAGCGAAGGTCTCATGCTGCACGATCTCGAACTCGTTGCGCGCCAGTGCGAGACAGGGGATGACATAGCGCCCGCCGGGGTAGTCATCGCCTTCAAGCTTCTCGCCGCCATACAGGATCTCCCCGCCAGCCGCGACCACCTTCTCTTTGGCCGCCATCAGCGCGGTGACCGAGTCGTCATTCAGCAGCGGACCCATGAGCGTGCCCTCGGCGAGCGGATTCCCGATCGGCACATCCTTGTAGGCGCGCACCAGGCGCGAGACCAACTCATCCTTGACCGAGGCGTGGACCAGAATCCGGCGCGTGCTGGTGCAGCGCTGGCCTGCAGTCCCAACTGATCCGAACAGAATCCCCGGCAGTGCCAGAGCAAGGTTGGCGTTGGGGGTGACGATGATGGCGTTGTTTCCACCAAGCTCCAGGATCGTTCGGCCAAGCCGGCCGCCCACAACTTCGGCGACGCGCTTGCCCATGCGGGTTGAGCCGGTGGCCGAGACCAGCGCAATTCTAGAATCGTTGATCATCTTCTCGCCGATCCCCGGACCATCACCGACCGCCAGTGAGAAGATCGCCGGATCGACCCCAAAGTCCTTGCAGACCGATGCCGCAATCTTGGTGACCGCGACGGCCGTAAGGGGCGTTCGCTCGGACGGCTTCCAGACGGTGGCGTCCCCACAGACCGCTGCCAGCGCCGCATTCCAGGCCCAGACCGCGACGGGAAAGTTGAAGGCACTGATGATTCCGACCACGCCCAGCGGATGCCACTGCTCACGCATGTGGTGATCCTGTCGCTCGCTCGCCATGGTCAGGCCATAGAGCTGGCGGGACAGACCAACCGCGAAATCGCAGATGTCGATCATCTCCTGAACCTCGCCCTTACCCTCGGGAAGGATCTTGCCCATTTCCATAGTGACCAGGGCGCCCAGGGCGTCCTTCTTCTCCCGCAGGCGCTCACCCAGCTGACGGACCATCTCGCCGCGACGCGGGGGCGGCATCTTCCGGAAATCAAGCCAAGCCGCGTGAGCTCGATCGACGATGCGATCGTACTCTTCGCCCGTGACCTGCTGGACGCTCCCGAGCTTTTTTCCATCGATGGGCGAATAGATGTCGAGGATCTCTCCACTGCCGACCCACTCACCGTCGAATCCGCCAGGGTTGAGGTCTTCGATTCCGAGAGTCTTCAAGGTCTGATCGGTCATCGTATTCGGTCCTGATAGGGTCAGCCGGCAAAACCGGCGGCGTCTGCAAGTGAGCTGTCCCGATGCTGGGACAAGGTGGAAAGTCTCACCGATCCGGAATGAACGGAAGGCAGAGCCGACTCCGGAGACTCATTCGCCGATCTGCTGGCCCCGGATCCCATCGTCGTTCCAGGCCACGATTCGGGATCCAGGACCGCCGATCAGCGCGCGACCTCGGCCGCGTAAATCCGACCTGGTCACTCTGGAGATCCAGCGAGAGGTCCTGCTCGACATTCTCGAGGATCATTTCGAGATGGCCTGGGGAATCATGGCGGCGTTCGCGGCTCACCTGCTGCAGGAACCCAACCCAACCCAACCGGCTGACCAGATGACCGGGCTGCCCCCCGGCGGTCAGCGGCACTAATGAGATCAGAGCGGCCGGATCGTGATGTACCGCTCCATGCGAGCGACTTCGGTCGCGTCGACGTACTTGCCCATCTCGCGGCGGAACTGTGCCAGCGCCGTCCAGGGCCGGTATTCCTTGAACTCGCGCAGCATGCGGGCGCCGATTCCAGGAATCGAAAGAATGTCCGCGTCCGACGCCGTGGTCGGGTTGATACGCACGTAGACGTACTGCTCAAGGCGGGCAAGTTCGGCATCATCGACGTACTTGTCGATCTCCCGATGAAAAACAGCCAGCCCGGCGAAGGGTGCGTACTCCCTGAATTCGTGGAGCATCCGATCACCAACGCCGGGAATCAGCCGGATTTCCGCATCGGTCACGTCGTTTAGATCGATGGGAAGCCAGAGACCGCGGTAGACCGTATCGGTGTCGTCTGCGGCCACATTCGCTGCAACCACCGCGTGAACCGCCGCCATCCGCAGGTAAGGACGGCCGGCTACGATCGCCGCAGCCGTCGCCGCGGAGATGCCGTCCACCGCGGCGATCTCGTCCACGGAGGCCAGGTTCGGGTTGACGAGTCCCAGGTTGGCACCAACCTGAGCCGATACGGGTGCGGCCACGATCATGGCGGCAATGAGAGCTGCCGGGTAGAAATTTCTGAGTTTCATCTGATTCCTCCAGAAGGGTGGCGACTCAATCTTTCGCCTGGGCCGGCCCGCGCAGTGCGGGATGCCGGAAACATACCAGAAGTCCTATGAGTCCAAGTTGAGCCATCGCTCCGGGAGCCAGTGCCGGAATCGCTCCGGTCATCGACTCGCGCACGAGTTCCAGGCCCGCCATGCTCGGCCTCATCTCCAACTCAAATTCGACGTTTGAATTGATGTGAAAGTAAAATCCGGCGATCGCGGCAGGCAGGTAGCTGGCCATGATCACGCGGAACCACTGCATGTTCAAACGCGAGGGCCGCACCAGGACCACCACTACGGCGACGATCCCGATCGCCAAGAATGCCAGCGGCGCCCACTGCGGTTTGTCCTCGTAGTGGCCGAGCAGCAACAGCTCCGTCGCGATCCCGGATATCCCGATGAACAGCAGGGCCAGGGCGAGCTTCCGCCAGGGCTCAACGGCTGCCCGAAGTGTTCTCATGTCATCCATGCGGTAAGTCTCCGACCCGATTGGGACTCGGCGCAAGTGGCGCCTGATGAAGGACCCGCGCGCAGGAATCGAGAACCCCCGGCTACCAGTCCGTCGGGACGTAGTCCTTAAGGAATCGACCCCAGACGTGATTGCCGGTGTTGATGCCATCAATGATCGGATCAACGATTCGCGCGGCCCCGTCGACGATGTCGAGCGGCGGGTGGAAACGATGCATCTCCACCTTGCGGATAGCGATCGCATCCGGATCCTCGTCAGTGACCCAGCCGGTGTCGACGGCATTCATGTGGATGCCGTCGTTGAAGTAATCGGTGGCCGCCGTGCGAGTCATCATGTTCAGCGACGCCTTGGCCATGTTGGTGTGCGGATGGCGCGTAGTCTTGGAGTTGCGGTAAAACTGCCCCTCCACAGCTGACACGTTCACGATGTGCTTGTCTCGATTGTCCGTTCGGAGCATCAGCGGCTTCAGGCGCGCATTCAGCACAAAGGGCGCGACCGTGTTGACCAGCTGGACTTCGAGCAGCTCCACGGTCGGGACATCGGCCATGAGCATTCGCCACGAGTTGGTCTCGCGCAGATCGACCTGTTGCAGGTCCTGGTCCAGCCGCCCGATCGGGAAGAGGGCCTGACGGGCTTCCTCTTCTTCTTCGAGAAGTCGGATCTGGGACAGCTGGGCGGCATAGGTCAGCCCGGGGACGCTTGCCGGGTCGACGCCTTTCCCCACCGACAGCCCTACGACATCGGACTTCCCGCTGGGGAGTAACTCGACGCCGCGCAGCCCTTCGTAGTCACCCAGCAGCTTCTGCACGTCGTCCGGGAGGCCGTCCAGCGCAGCCGCCTCGTCCGCCATCATGTGCTCGTAAAACTCCGGGGGACGCCGGACCGTCTGACAGGCGTTGCTGATGATGAAGTCCAGGCGATCGCGAGTCTCCAAGAGCTCGGTGCAGAACGCTTCCACGCTGGGCGTATGTCGAAGATCGAGTCCGTAAATCTGAAGCCGATGACCCCACTCAGGGAAGTCTTCTTCTTTTGCGTAGCGGGCGGCGGCATCACGCGGGAAGCGAGTGGTGACGATCAACTCGGCGCCACACCTGAGCAGCTTGATCCCGGCCTGATAACCGATCTTGACCCGCCCACCCGTCAAAAGGGCGACGCGCCCAGACAGGTCGGCGAGCTCAAAGCGCTTGCGATAGTTCAGGTCGGCGCAGCTCGGGCACATCTGATCGTAGAAGTGATGCACCTCGCTGAAGTTTTTCTTGCAGACGTAGCAATGCTGACTCCTGACGACCGGCGGACCCTGACCGTCATCGGGGGCGATCCCTTCACCGACTGCCGAAAGCTCCCCGGCGGCCTCACCGGAATGCAGAGCCGGTGGCGTCTCGCCCGGTCCCACCGGTGGATAGATGTTCGGCGTCGTGAAGGTGGGCTTGCGGCGCAGCGCCCGAATGCCCGTCTGGTCGAGCGTCTCTTCTTCCTTTCTGACGGCCTCGCGCTTGGCCTTCTTGGCGCTGACCTTTCTCAGCCGACGGCGTTGCTGCGAGTCCGGCATCCAAACCTCCGCCGCAGACTGCAGCAGGAGCCGAAGGTCGGCCGCATCCGCGTGCGCCAGCAGCCCACGGTCATCGACGATCTCCTTGAGAAACGCGGCGGTTTCACGGAGACGGGCCTTGAGGCCTTCATGCTTGGCCGCGCGCTCGGCGGCCATCTTTACGAACGCAGACTGGTCAGGTTCAGACATGCAGAAACATCGAAAAGCGCCCCGTCGGGTCAACGACCCGGTCAGTTGACGGCACGCCGTAGTCCGGGCCGGCCTGCCAGGGAAACCGCCGTCGGGAAGGGCAACTCACCGCTCCCGACAGACGGGTTCAGGGCACGTCCATCCGCTTGAGCCGGCGGGTCGCCAGCACGAAGAAGAAGACGGTGACCACCATCGCCACTCCCACAGCCGCCCCCATCCCCACGTGGGTGCCATCTGCGAATCGCCGCGGGTCCATCCCGTGCATGAGAGCGGCCGTGTACTGGCGGATGCTGAAGAAGCGAATCCCCGACACAAAGCCCGAAAAGAAGCCCTCCCAGAGCACGATGTAGAGGAGCCCCACGCCGATCGCCTGCTTGGTCACCAGGCCGAGCCAGACGAAGAATGAGGCGTACATCAGCAGACCCACCACGGATGACACCGTGACGGCTACTGCCGCCGTAACGTCGTGGTTGAAGGCGAGCCAACTCGTCACAAACGCGCTGCCGGCAATGAACGGTCCAGCCACCGCCACCGACGCTCCAATCTTGGGCAGCACGATCTGCCACCGCGGGATCGGCGTGAGCGTCAGATTCGCCAGGGTGCGGTCCTCGATCTCATTGGCGAAGGCCACACTGGCGATGGCCACGATGATCAGAGGCGCAATCGACCCGGCCAGCATGGTGCTGAGTACGATGATCTCGAATTCACCCACGTCAGGGTTCCCGGTCGAATTCACCATCAGGGCGGTGAACATCACCGGGAGGAATGCCAGGAGCGCCATCAGGGCCAGTCGCAACGTGCCGGAGAGCTGGCGGACGGTCAGAAGAAAGACAGAGTTCATGGTCAGCGCTCCACCAGGTATCCGAAGACGCTCTCGAGCGAATCGTCCAGCGGCTCAACCCGTCTAAGGCTGATCGAGGCCTTTTTTGCCAGTCGTGGCAGCTCCACCTGCAGATCGCGCACGTTGCTGCTGAGCACGATGATCGCCCCGTCGGGATCCATATTCACCGCATCGACCGAGGGCAGCTTCACCACCTCCGACGCAAGCGCCCGAGGTGAGTCCGAGATCACACGCACGTGATAGGGACGCTTGTCGAGCGCGGCCCGGATGGCCCGGAAGCCTCCCGAGGCAGCCAGTTTTCCGTTGATGATGAGCAGCACCGTCTCGGCCAGCTGTTCAACCTCTTCCAGGATGTGCGAAGACAGAGCGATGGTCCGCCCTTCCTCGGCCAGTCGGCGGAGCAGGTTCTGGAACTCGACCCGCTGCCTGGGATCTGCCCCATTGAGCGGCTCATCCAGGATCAGGACTTCGGGATCGTGCACCATTGTGGCGGCCAGGCGCATCCGTTGACGCATCCCGCGCGAGTACGTCCCCATGGCAAAGTCGGCGGCCCGTTGGAGGTCCACCAGATCGATGGCTTTCTCAACCGCCGCATCCAGATTCTTCACTCCCCGCAACTTGCCCATCATGCGGACGAAGTCGCGGCCCTTCATGAAGGAGTACACGGTTTCGTGCTCGGACATCACTCCGATGCGACGATAGAGCGGCGGATTATCTCGAACCGGCTCTCCGAACATCGTCACGGAACCATCGGACACCTCGGCCAACCCGGTCATCATGCGCAACAGGGTCGTCTTCCCCGCCCCATTCGGCCCGAGCAAGCCGGTAATTCCCGGCCCGATATCGAAGGTCACATCACTCACTGCCACCACGCTCCCGAACCATCGGGAGACTCGGTCTACCCGGATGACTGTGTCGTTGCTGCTCATGGCTCCAGCCTCCGGTATCGCTGCATCAGTATGGCTCCGGGCACCATGACCCAGAGCAAGTACCAGCCCAGGAGGATCTTTCGACCCAGCTCACGGGCGGGGGCCACTGCCGTGACCGCACTCACGTCGCCAAAGACGATGTCGTTCACGTGCACCGGGATGTTGGTCAGGTTGAACATCGAGATCCACTGACCCGCGGGACCGCCAATCTCGGATGCCAGTCCCGTCGTGAACGGGGTACTGATAATGAACAGTCCCACCAGAAATACGGCCGCATAGGCACGCCGATTGGTGAATCCAGCCACCATCATGGCGAGTGTGGTGGAGTAGGCGGCAATCGCGGCCCCCGCCGCCAGGATCTTTGGCACATCAGTCCAGTGTTCGGACAGATACACCGCCGGATCCGGGTTTCCCATGATCATTCCGATCATGAGAACGAACTGGGGAAGCCAGGCCACAACCAGAGAAACCGCCAGGAAAGCCGCCCAGCGGGCCACGATGTAGTCGACGCTGGTCAGCGGACGGACCAGGTACAGATTGATGGTCCCGTCTCGGCGATCGGGGCAGATCAGCTCCGGCGCGACCACTGCGGCGAACACGAAAAAGAAGATCGACGAGATGCCGTAGAAGTCGGAGTGGCTTGGCAGCTGGGCCACGGCATCCGGCCCCGCGAGCCGGAGAGCGGCCCCGGCGATCAGGGCCATGATGAAGCCGATTCCTATCAGGACAGCGATGAATCCCCAGGGCAGAACCTTCGCTCTGGGTCCGCGTCCCAATCCGAGTGCCGTCCGAACACCATCCTTGAAGACCGCCATCCGCGCCCGACCACGGCCCTCTCGGGGTCCATCGTAGCGCTGGTAGCCAATGTCGAAGACGGTGCCTGATGAGCCCTTCGTTGTAGCCGTTTCCATCGGAGCCTCGGCACTCATGCGCCACCTCCACGAACGTCATCGCCTTCACGGGCGAAGAGTTCGTCGAGAGCTCGGCGTCGGGGTGCCATTCGACGGAGCGGGGCGTCGGCAGCGACAAGGGCATCTCGCACATGGTCGTAGACCGACTCGTCGGCCCCGCTGATGTTCAGCCCGGCGCCCTCCACCCTGACCGTGACCCCGCGTGACTCCAGCTCGCGGACGACAGCGGCCTGGTTGGAATCGACTTCCACAAAGACCGTCTCGGTTTCGGTGGTGAAGTCGGCGACCTCTCCAGCCTGCACCAACTGCCCGCCCTGCAATACCACAATGCGGTCGCAGGTGCGTTCTACATCGGCCATCAGGTGGGAGGAGAACAGGATGCTGATTCCGAAGTCGCGATGGGTCTTCCGTACCAGGTCCAGCATTTCTTCGCGACCCGCTGGATCAAGTCCGGCGGTGGGTTCGTCCAGAAGGACCAGCTTGGGATCATGGACCAGCGCCTGAGCCAGCTTTACCCGCTGCTTCATTCCCGTGGAGTATCCGCCAATCGCCCGGTAGCGCTCCTCAAAGAGCCCGGCGTGCCGAAGCGTATCCGCCGCTCGGGTCCGTGCCCGCGCAGGCGGCAGACCGCTCACCTCGGCCAAGTGGGTCAGGAACTCTGCGGCGCTCACGCTCGACGGCAGGCAGTCGTGCTCCGGCATGTATCCCAGGCGTGCCCGCGCCGTGAGGCTTTTCGACACGTCCTCGCCCAGAACGAAGGCCCGGCCTGAAGTCGGTTGGAGGAGTCCCAGGAAGATCTTGATGGCGGTGCTCTTCCCCGCCCCGTTTTCCCCCAGAATCCCGGTGATCCCATCGTAGATGCCAAAGCTGATCCCGTTCAGGGCGACTACGTTCTGGTAGTGCTTGCTCAGATTCTCGGCACGGATGAGCGGCTCGGTGTTCGAGCCACCCGGACTCGGCGCCGTCTGGATTGGTGAGTTCTGGGTCGGTAAGGTCTGGGTCATCGTCGGCACGCCTCCGCAAATCCGAAACTGCATGCACGCCTGAAGTATCGACTCGACCCGAAGATGTCTCGCTCCGTGCCCGTGCCGTTGACCATCATGTCACCCTTCCGGTAGCAGGCCTCGGCGACCGCACCCGCGCGTTCGCCATCGACCACTGGCGGATAACAGGCCTGCTCAAAAAATGCGAGTGCCAGGGCGTTGTCGAGATCAACTCCGGCACCCGTGGCGTGGAGGTCTCCAAGCCGAAAGCACCCGCGCATGACGTTCTCATGGCAGGCGGCCTCGTACAGCTCGGCAGCATGAACGGGGTTCGCTTCAACACCCAGACCGGCCAGGTGAAGGTCGCCCAGGTGAGTACAGCCCACCGGATACTCGTTGTCGCAGGCCCGGGAGTAGAACATGGCCGCCCGAGCGCCATCGATTTCAAACCCGTCGCCTTCTTCGTAGACTCTGCCCAAGCGAATGCAGGCCTCGAGCTCGTCTCCGTTGCACGCACGATCGTAGTAGCTCGCCGCCCGGGCCGGATTTCGGAGCGGTCCGGTGACCTCGACCTCCGGGACCACGCTATCCCGCTGCATGTACATGTCGCCGAGCGTCATGCACCCCGCCAGCGCACCCCCTTCACAACCCCGTTCCAAAAATGTGACGGCCAGTGTCGAATCGAGGACAAGGCCGTTTTGTACCGTCCGGCCGTTCACGTGGGCGCGCCCCTTCCGCACACACCCCTGGGCGACTCCCCCCTCGCAGGCCTGTTCAAACAGGTCGGCCGCAGAACGCCAGTCACGGAGTACATGATCGCCGTCCCAGGTTGTCTGCCCCAGATCGTTGCAGGCGGTTGCCTCGCCGTCTGCACAGGACGCGCGCAGGTCTCGGGCGATGCCGGCTTCGGGGTTACAACCGGAGAGCGTGAGGCACAGTACCAATGCGGTACTCGGTGCCAAGCGCCGGAACGCTGTTCGGACAACTGCTTGTCGTGTCATCAGATGGGGGCTCCGATGTTGGGCCAGGAAAGGGTCTGGCTACACCTACGAGACCAGGGGCGCTTTGGGTTCCGACCCGCGGAACGGAGCCGATCGGGTGCCATGCGCCACTCCACAGACTCGGTCGAAGCGGGCGTCGGGGCCAGAAGAAATGTCGGATGGGCCTTTCTTGGCTGGCCAGGCGCGCACGGATCCGATCAGACCGTCGTGGTCCAGGTGGGCCCGCCCTCTCGAGCCAGGGATTCGAGGGCGAACTTGGGACACACGTAGTTCTCAATGAAAGCCGTGAGTGACTTGCCCACACGGCGCAGTGCCATCTCCGGCCCTCGTCGATGCAGTTACCGTCGGCGTCGAACGCCCCCTGAACCCCGGCGATCGAAACGGCTCCGGGGAGCACGAGTGCGCCCGTATGAGCGCACACGCCTCGCAGCTGCTCCCGCGACTTGATCGCGCCGATCCGGCCGGCAGCCCCACCGACGAGGGCGACCGGCTTGCCGGCGAGCACGGACGGGAAGCCCAGGTTCTCAATAATCAGCTTGGTCATTGAGGAGAAGGAGCCGTGGTATTCCGGGGTCGCCAAAACCACGCCCCCGGCCGCAGTGACAGCCTCTTTCAAGCGGATCGCATCCGGGGTCGGGGGTGAACCCGGGAACGAGAGAGTCAGCTCGCGGGCATCGAACACTTCAGGCGTGTGGCCTAGTTCAGCGAGGGCGTCGTTGACGATCGCGAAGGCGCGGGCGGTGAAGTTGCTTGGCCGGTGGTGCCGGAAATGGTCACGATGTTGTAGGCCACGCTGATTGCTCCGCCGAGGGACTCTGCTGGAGGGGCGCCTCACAGTGTACGGAGTTGCCTGTGGCCTGACGAATCGAAAGCGCCAGCCAGTGGCTAAAGAAAAACGCCCCCCGCCGCATCTGCGACGGGGGGCGTTTAAATGCCCCGCGCCGGAATCGAACCGGCAACCTACTGATTAAGAGTCAGTTGCTCTGCCAGTTGAGCTAGCGAGGCGTACCGGCGCTAAACCGGAGCAGTAAAAACTACCCGAGTGGGCCCCGGGGTCAACCCCTTTTGGGCCGAAGGAGCGGACGTCACCTACCCCGCCTCGCCGATCTCCTCGGGCCGCAAGATCTCCAGCAGGTAGTACGACACCGCGTCCATCTCCCTGGGCGTAATCCCCGCCACACCCCAGGTGGGCATTCCGCTGGCGTGACCGGTAAAAATCCGGTGAAGGACCGAGTCGCGGCGACCCTCAAAGCGCCACCCTGGCTCCACCAGCGAGGGGACATCGAGGCCCCGACTGGCCGCGTAGTCCGTATCGCTGCGCCCGACCGAACCGTGACAGTTCCGGCAGTAGCTGGCCCAGACGACGTTGCCCTGCAGCGCGCGAACCGTATCTGACGCCCAGGTGATCGAGTCGAACGAGGCCAGATCGAATCGTGCCGAGGCCTCTTCGACCTGAGCTCCACGATCCGGTGGCTCAAACTCGTGCTCCTTGCAGGCTGCGGCGAAGAGTACCAGCGGGAGCGCCGCCAGGAGCATCCGCCTCATCAGCCGCCACCGTCTGAAAGCGTGTCGGCGGCCTGTCCGTGGATCAACGACGCCCCGGGCGCGATGCCCCGTGCCTGTCCCAGAGCGGCAGCGGCGGCGGAATCCTGCCCCAATGCCGTGTGCGCCATAAAGAGTCCGAACCATCCGGACGCATCGTCGGGCGCCATCTGGGTCACGCGATGGTAGTGACGCAGCGCGGACTCATGGGCTTTAAGCCGATACGCCACATTCCCTGAATCGAGCTGGGCTGCGGCTTCCACACTCAGTGATCGGCCGGCCGTTGCCGGGTCGAGCGAATCCGTGCGCTGATCATCGGGTTTGCAGCCCGACGTCAGCACGGCTGCGGACAGAAGTACGCACAGAAACCTCGGAACTGTAGTCGTCATTTCCATTCTTCCTCCAGGCCCTCCAGGCCGATCCTTCCTATGTGACACGCCGTGCAGATCCACGGGTTCTTTTGCGCCGCGAGCTCGGGATCAAAGTCCGGGCCGTGTGGGCTGATCTTGAACGCCCCCAACTGGCTGTGGCACTGCAGGCAGTCTTGCTGAGTGTGACATGAAGCGCACTGCTCAAGACCCTGGCGAGCGGGTTGGCCATGTCGGAGCAGCCAGAGCGGCTCGGCATCGTGGTATTCAGAACCGAGCCGACCGGGGGCGCCCCGCCCGATCTCGACATGACAGCTGCGGCAGAAGACCTGGGTCTGGTGACAGTTGCTGCAGTCCGCAGTCATCCTTCCGGCCTCCGCGGGGTGCCGGGCGACGAAATTGGTCGGGTGGAAGCCGGGCGCGGATGGCGCCATGTGACAGCTCGCGCAGTACTCCTGTGTGTGGCAGCCTGCGCAGGTTTCGGCGGACGCGCCGGCCAGCAGACTGTGCGCACTCATGAAGAAGGGCGTCTCGTGCGATCCGGGCAGGCCAGGAGCCAGTGAGACCCCGGGAGCGTGGCTCGCATCAGCCGAGGTCATGGCCTGCGCGCTGGTCGGCAGGGGGCTCAGGTGACATGAGGCGCAGTCTTCCTGCACATGACAGGTCGAACAGTCTGACGGCCCGGTCACCAGCGGTCCATGGCTCCGTTCGAAGTCGGGGTCTACGTGACTACCGGGGATCGGATAGGCCGCCTGCATGAGCGGCAGTTTCCAGTCCCGTGGCGCAGCCGGGACCGCAGCCAGGGCTTCGAGCCCTGCATCCACGTGGCAGCTGACACAGCGGTCCTGCACATGACAGGTGGCACAGCGGGCCGGTGCGTCGATGGCAGGTGGCCCGTGACTGCTCAGGAACTCGTCATCGTGGTCGCTGGGCGCCAATCGGCTCTCCATCCAGTCTGCTCCCGCGTCCACTTGGGCCACTGACACGTGGCAGGTGGCGCAGTCGCTCTGCTGCGCCTGGTGACTGGCGGGCGGGTCACCGTGACAGGTCAGACACCCATCCGGACTTAGCGGCACCACTTCCATTCGCCTGCCACCCTGCGACACGTGGCACCCGGCACAATCGACTCCAGCCTCACCGGCTCCGTCGACAACAGTTACATGCTGGGAATGCGTAAAGGAGAGAGTGGTCTGACTCGGATCTGGCGGCGCCCATTCGACCAGGGGCTGGGCACTGCCGTCGTGACAGCCGGCGCACAGTCCTGCTTCCGGAAAGCTGGTCGCGCGGTCTCCCTCCGTGATGCCTTCATGACAACCCGCACAGAGAGGAAAGAGCCCCTCGTGCTGCAGGTG